>PBMJ01000018.1 GCA_002722525.1 Acidimicrobiaceae bacterium
AAAACGTAAACTAAGTCCTGTGTGGCCTTTTTAATGTCATCGCGGAATCTCTTCTTTGTTCTTTCCGGTTTAATCGGGGGACAAACGACCGCATGGTGAGAATTCTCACGTTGGTATACAGCTACAGGGATTATATGAGCTCCTGTTCGGAGTGCTAATGTAGCAGGCCCTGCAGGCACCGTTGTTTTTTCCCCGAAGAAGTCAACTTCTATGCCGTTTCCTTCTATATCTCTGTCACAAAGCAAACAAACTATGTGATTCGCTTTTAATGCCTCAACGACTTGTCGACCAGCGCTTGGTCCTAGAGGGATAACGTTCATCCCAAAACCTTGCCGGTATTTCATCAAGAACTGAAAGAGCTCTGGAGGGCTTTGTTCTTCTACAACTACTGTTACTTGGTATTTCGGAGAGCAGATTAACCACCTTCCAGCCCATTCCCATCCACCAAGGTGCGGGAGTGCCAATATTACGCCCACTCCAGTTCGAAAGCCATTCTCTATATGCTCGAAACCTTCCACGGTAAACCCTGAATCAATTTCAAAATCTGTAAGGTCTTGTATCCTCGCTGAGTCAATCCAATACCGTGCGTATGTCTCAAAGGTTCGATCAATTTTTTCCTTCAGTTGATTTGGTGGAAGATCCGCACCATATACTCGCGACAGATGCCGGCCTACAAGCATCTTTTTCTCTTTAGCAACGCTAGTGGCTAAAGAGGCAGAAAAGCGTTGAATGGGACCCAACCAAATTCTAGGAATTCTCCTCAGAAGGTAACTACCAATTCGGTAGGCAGTCACGGCAATTGAGATCTTCCTCACGTTTAAGTTTGATCCCCTATAGGAGGGCTCATATTTTTTGAAGCTTGCTTCCATATCTTGACGAAGCGTTGGCATGCAGTGATGCCAGTGAGCACCAGCATAACCCAAAGGACAGGGATCAATATCTCATCGAAAAGAAGGCCTAAAGCAAGAACAATGAAGCGTTCAGCCCGTTCCATGATTCCACCTTTTGCATCAAAGCCCAAGGACTCAGCTTTCGCTCTTTGGTACGAAACGAGCATTGCAGTAGCCATGAGAACAACTGGGAGCATCATGATTCTCCCGGGTTCCTCTGTAGCTAGATGCCAAGCTATTCCAGAAAAGAGCAAAGAGTCAGTTATCCGATCGCTGACTGAGTCAAAGAACGCCCCGCGGACAGAAGCCGTACCGGCCGCTTTTGCTACGGCGCCATCTAGAGCATCTGGGATTCCTGTTAAAAGCAAACAAATAAAACCGGCAAACATATGGCCACGGCCAATAACTATTGCTCCAGCTACTGCTACAAGAATTCCTACGATCGTTAATGCATCTGCGGAAACTTTTAGGCGCCACAAGACTACACCGATGGGGTCTAGCACCTTATCAACCACTGATCGTAAGTTTCCGTCAAACACGTTTTCTCCTTTGAGTTTCGAACCCAAATCTAACTGGCGCAACAATAGCACTGATCATTGTAAAAATTTGTTCTTGCGTAAGAGATATTGAGACTTTTAACTCCAGTCTTCAGGGTTCTCTTCCACTACTTTTTCAATGACTTCCCCATTTCCTGCATCAATAATTACCACAGCTCGAAACTCTGGCTGGGACTCTTGGGAATAAATAAGAAGGCGCCAAACAGGCTTACTTCCCCACCCTCGCCACATCATTTGTGCTGATGCAGGGCCAGCATCAAAGCCTAAATCACTCTCAGCGAGTACCAGAGCTTGGCCCTCGTCAATGCTTGTGCTTGCCGAAGCGAAAAAAGAATAGAGAGCAACACAAAGTATCCCTATTCCTGCATACATAAACCCGGAATTTGCAAGTGGTGAACCCGAGCTAAATATGCCAAGTCCAAGTGCCACGACTCCGACTACGAGATAGAGAAACCCTGCGATTCGACGTCGGTCGTTATTTGGAATTTCATAATCAGGGCTACTAAACGATGCTTCGAGATCTTCGGGCAATAAATCAAGTGGTTGTTTTTCTTCTGCCATCGCTACCTCTAATTATCTCATTCAGTACGATAGCCGGTTTCGTTATCAACTACCTATCAGCCATGGCTATAGAGGGCCATGAGGCCAATTTGCCTGAAGCCTATCCCATGACGAAGATAACGTTTCAGGGATCATTCTGGCCTCAGCTACAGAAGTGAGGAAAGTTGTATCCCCTTTCCATCTGGGCAAGCAATGAACATGGAGGTGCTCGGGAATGCTTGCTCCAGCAGCTTCACCGATATTTATCCCAATATTGATTCCATCGGGCTTGTAAGCACTTTGAATCGCTTGCGTTGCAAGACGAACACCTTCCCATAATTCGATGTACTCTTCATTTTCCAGATTTACAAGGTCACCTACTTTTCGCTTGGGAAGAACTAGCACATGCCCGCTCACATATGGATAAAGATTAAGCACTGCAGCACAGTAACTCCCTTGCCAAAGAACGTAATTATCCTTACTTGGCTCTGAGCTAGAGGTAAATATCTTTTCGAATACCGTACTTCTGTCGTTGTTTGTTTCGACCGCATCTGGAGTTCGAGCTACATACTCTTTTCGCCAACCAGCCCAAATCTGGCCCAGCGCTTTCCTTCGGGGGCTACTGCTCATATACGGTTTTCAACCTCACCTTGCAGGCGTTCTATAAAATCAGATAGCGGCACATCCCGTTCTACTTCGCTCCCCCTCGGATTAACGCCAACAGTTCCGTTGGCCACATCATCACTACCCGCCACAAGCACATATGGAATCTTTTGAGTCTTCACATCCCTAATCCGCTTCCCAAGCGGATTGTCTGCACGATGAAACTCACATCGAAAGCCAGCTTCTTCCAATTGAGTAACGATACTTGAGGCATAGTCTCCGTGTTCGTTTGCGACAGGAAGTACCGCTATTTGGATTGGCGCTAGCCATGCAGGGAAGGCCCCAGCATAATGTTCAAGGAGGACACCGAAGAATCTTTCGATTGATCCCATTAAAGCCCTGTGAATCATAACTGGTCTCTTGCGCTCTCCAGAGGAGTTTATGTACCTTAGGTTAAATCGCTCAGGGAGATTAAAGTCAAGCTGAATAGTCGATAACTGCCATGACCGGCCGATTGCATCCGATACGTCAATATCTATTTTGGGCCCATAGAATGCGGCGTCTCCCTCTTTGGTCTCAAAGGGTAGTCCGTGCGTATTGAGCGCTTTTTCTAGGGCCTCAGTAGCAAGGTCCCATATCTGATCGTCACCAACTGATTTCTCATAATCCCGAGTAGATAGATTAAACGAAAAGTCCTCGAATCCGAACGCTTCCAGAACAGATATAACAAATTCCAGCAGCTGTGCTATCTCATCGGCAAGGCCTTCTTCAGTGGTGAAAATGTGGGCGTCGTCTTGGGTGAAACCTCGAATTCTCATAAGACCGTGCAGCGTTCCCGCCCGCTCGTATCTATAAACAGTTCCTAGTTCGAAAAGCCGGATTGGTAAATCTCGGTATGATTTAGTCCCTGCCCGGTAAATGAGGCAGTGCATAGGACAATTCATCGGCTTTGGATAATACTCTCCATTATCCATTTCCATTGGGGGATACATTCCCTCGGCATAAAAATCTAGATGCCCGCTGGTTCGGAACAATTCAGCATTTGCAATATGTGGAGAGTAAACAAATTTATAGCCCCCTTCTTCATGTCGTTTCCTACTGTAGTCCTCCATCAATTTTCGTATTTGAGAGCCTTTGGGATGCCAAACTGCTAGACCCCCGCCTAGTTCAGAGGGAAAGCTAAGCAGATCCAATTCGTTTGCGAGTTTTCGATGATCTCTTTTCGCTGCCTCTTCAAGCCGATATAAATGTTCTTTCAATTGCTTCTTGGTCGCCCAGGCGGTCCCATAGATCCGCTGGAGCATGGGATTTTTTTCGTCCCCCCTCCAATAGGCTCCCGCAACATTCATCAGCTTGAAATGCTGAAGCTTTCCAGTTGAAGGCACATGAGGCCCTCGACACAAGTCAATGAATCCATCACCATTCCGGTAATAACTAATTGCGTCGGCAGCGCTCACTTCTGTCGAATCAGCAGTTTCAATAATTTCACATTTATATGGATGGTCAGAAAATATCTCAAGAGCTTCGCCAGCGGAGACCTCACCGCGAACAAAGTCTTGATCAGCAGTAATGATTTCTTTCATTTTGTCTTCTATCTCTTGAAGGCTCTCATCACTAAGTTTTTTTCCTTCAGGCATGGCAAAGTCATAATAGAAACCATGTTCAATAGGGGGCCCTATAGCAAAAGTAGCGCCAGGATAAAGCTCTAGAACGGCTTGAGCAAGAACATGCGCCGTTGAATGCCGCAAAGTCTCTAAACCTTTATCAGAGTCGGCCGTTACGATATTAACAATTGCACCGTTAGGTAAAACCTTGTTGAGATCTGTCTCTTCTCCATTTACTTCCGCTATGAGAGCCGCTTTCAGCAGGCCCTTACCGATGTCAGAAGCTAGGTCAGCCGCGGTTGCTCCATCTTGTATTTCCCGTTGTGAGCCATCGGGCAGCGAAACTGAAATGTTAGCCATAAGGCAATGGTACCTCTCGTGGTTGACTACTTCTGAGGATTTCTATGGGAAATTTGGCTTCGAAGGGCCTCTATTGCTTTTCTCATGCGCTAGTTATGTCGACTCCTAATAGGAGAGCAGCGTTAGAAACTCCTTCTCCTTTTCGCACTGCATCGTCTATAACCTGTAGAGCCGTTGGAGTGTCAAGGTCATTGTCTAAATGCTCTCGAACGGAATTTAAAGCTCCATTTCCTTCTCCGCCCTTCTTCCACCTTTCTAAGCGACTTATTGCAGATGTCATAATTTCGTCGTTCCACTCCCATGAATCTCGATAGTGGAAGTTGAGTAGGCCAAGTCTTATCGCAGTTGGGTCGAATTCTTTTCGAAGATCAGATATGAAGACAAGGTTTCCTAATGATTTTGACATCTTCTCCCCCTCCATTCTGACCATGGCTTGATGCATCCAATGTTTAGAAAATTGTTTTCCGGTTGCAGCTTCTGATTGGGCCCTCTCACACTCATGGTGAGGAAAAATAAGGTCAGCTCCCCCTCCATGCAGATCTATTGTGGCTGTACCTAAATCTCTCATTGCTAGAACAGAACATTCAATATGCCAGCCTGGGCGTCCATAGCCCCACCTGCTCTCCCATGACGGTTCATCATCAGCTGAAGGCTGCCAAAGGACAAAGTCTAGTGGATCTCGTTTTTTAGGATCTTCTGGGTTACCTCCGCGTTCTGCGGCTAACTCCAACATTGAGTCTCGGTCTAGTCCACTCAATGAGCCGAATTTCTCGAATGAGCTGACTTCAAAATAAACGGACCCATCCACTTCGTATGAGTGTCCGCTTGATAGCACCTGTCCGATGAATTTACGTATTTCAGCTATCGCAGATGTGGCTCTAGGCTCTGACCACGATGGAAGCATCCCGAGTGCTTTCATGTCGTCGTCGAACCGAGCAGTTTCTTTGGCAGCTAAATCTAGGTAGTGGACTCCAAGTTCTCTGGCTTTTCGTAAAATATCATCATCGACATCAGTAATGTTTCTCACACATCGTGTTTCATGTCCTAGGTCGCGCAAACGCCTCTGCAGGACGTCGTAGGTCATGTATGTTGCTGCGTGTCCGATATGTGTAGCGTCGTATGGGGTGATCCCGCAGGTATAAATCCTGACGATTTGCTCAGGTTCAAATGGAACGACTTCTCGTCTGGCAGTGTCATAAAGTCGCATCAAAATTTTCTCCAATGAACATAAGAGCTTATAAACCCAACTGTAACCCCACGCGGAAGTAGAGTTGGAGATTGCAGCGCTGAAGGGAGCTATTCTAAACCAGTTATTCGGACTGATGATCTTGTTTTGTAGAGTCGGTTCAATTGCAATAGAACTGCAGTAAACGCTTCTACAGGGGCAGCATTTGCCAAACTGCCGCAGTCGAGTCCTCGAAGATTCGGCATTTTTTCAACAATTTCGATTGTTTCTGCGATGGAATCCTGTTCGTCAGCACATACAAGAACATCACCCTCCATATTATTTTCAATTTCACCAAGTTCTTTAGCTGGTAAGTGTTGGAAAGCCATTGACACCCTCGACATTGGAATTGCTGCTTGAACGTCAGCTGCGATTGAGCCTCTCGGTGGGTATAGGGCATGGAATTCATTACCTACTCTAGCTAGCGCATTTGCCATACAGATCACTAGCTTGCCCTGCAGCAGCTCTCGGAATGCCTTTGCAGTTGGAGCACAGGAATCCCAGGGAGTTGCCAAAACCACCATCCCTGCCCGCGCTGCTTCTTCGTTACTCACACCTGAAAGTTTAAAGTTGCTGCCCTCCCAGTGTTCAAGTGTGTCTTCAACGACTTCCGCCGCACGTCCAGAAGACCGAGATCCAACTTCAACTTCGTAACCCACTGAAGAAAGCCGAAGAGCTAGGCCTTTTCCTGCTGGTCCTGTACCGCCAATGATGCCAATTTTCATGCATTGAACATACCCCAAACCAGCAGAGAAAAGTCAATTTTTCCAATAGTTTCTTTATTTCGTCTATGTTGATTACAACCGTTCACACCTGCGAGCCAGAACCCTAGTAACCTCATGACATTACGTCTACTGAAGGAGGGGCTATGGGAATGCTAGAAAATAAGCGTTTGTTGATAACTGGCGTTCTCACTGACTCCAGTCTTGCTTTTGCCGTTGCGCAGTTGGCTTTATCGGAAGGCGCTGAACTAGTGGTTACTGGAGCCGGAAGAGGAATGCGGTTAACTGAAAGAACAGTAAGAAAGCTCGATGGCGATGTGGAAGTTATAGAATTTGATGTAACAGATCCTAGTCACGTATCACAAGTCCAAAATTTATTGTCGGATAAATGGGGAAATGTTGACGGAGCGCTCCATGCAATTGGGTTTATGCCCGAGGTTGGCCTTGGTGAAGACTTCCTTGCAGGCCAATGGGAGGACCTTTCCCTGGGGTTTGAAATTTCTGCCTATTCCTTAAAAACCGTTGCTGAGACTGTCTACCCACTGATGCAGGATGGGGGGTCAATAGTTGGACTTGACTTTGATGCAAGTTTTGCATGGCCAGCTTACAATTGGATGGGGGTGGCTAAAGCCGCTCTGGAATCAGCTTCGAGATACTTGGCTCGCTCTTTAGGTCCAGATAATATTCGTGTCAACTTGGTTGCTGCAGGGCCAATACGGACTATGGCTGCAAAGTCTATTCCCGGGTTTAAAGAATTTGAAGATGCTTGGGGCACTCGCGCTCCCCTTGGTTGGGATGTTAACGACAGATCTGGTGTCGCTAAATCATGCGTCGCGCTACTCTCCGACTGGTTTCCTCAAACTACGGGAGAGATTATCCACGTCGATGGCGGATACCACGCTATCGGGGCATAAGTTCTGTGTTAGTTTTGTAATTGGCTACCGGCTGAGCGATCAATTATGTCAGTCTCGTCGATGATGTCTCCTACAATCGATTCCAATACGTCTTCCAACGTGACTATTCCTATGTATTTGGATTGCTTTCCCACAACAGCGAAATGCATCTGCTGCTCACGCATCAATCGAAGGAGCTCATCTAAATACATTTCCGGAGGGATAAATAAGAGTTCACGGACGATACCTTCTTTCCCCTGATCCATTCCCTGTATTTTTTCTGAGTATAAAAGGTCTTTAACATGTAAGAACCCAACTACTTGCCCATCGTCAACTATTGGAAACCTACTGTGTCCACTTGCTGCTGCAAGAAGGGCCATCTGCCCATATTCTTGGCCTTGCTCCACATAATCCACTTGCGGCCAAGGGACCATAACGGAAGAGACAGGTTGGTCATGGAATTGAAGGACGCTAGTGAATAAGTCATGGCGATCTTGGTCCATCTGCCCACTTCGTTTCGCTTGCTCAAAAAGGTTCTGCATGCCTTGTGAAGTGTATGCCACTCCAATTTCGGCAACCTGCTTAACACCAAAGGGCTTAAGTAAAAGCGCTGCTATTTGATTTAAAAACCAGATAATCGGTTTGAACGCAAAGACAAAAGCTCTGTGTGTTGCTGCTAGCTGGCAAACGACCTTTTCTGGATCGGTAAGCGCGAAATTCTTAGGGACCATTTCTCCTAAGACCATATGAAGAAACACAACGAAGAAGATCGCTATCCCAAACGCTAGCCAATGCGACACCTCTGAAGGAATCTCAAAGGCCCCATCGAACATTCTCTCCAGAATAGATGCGAAAGCTGGTTCCGCGACTAAGCCGAGTCCAAGGGATGTTACGGTGATGCCAAGCTGAGCTCCTGAGATAGCCAAGGGCAAGTCCTTCATTAGGCCTACCCCAAATTTTGCAGATTTATTATTTCCCTTCGCTAACTGTTCCATTCTGGTCCGTCGAGCTCCGATAAGGGAGAATTCAATAGCGACGAAAAAGCCGTTAAGAAAAATTAGGACAAGAGTTAGGAGGATTGCTGGAGCTACAGTCATGACTTCATCGTTCCAGTCCTGTTTGTTTACTTCCGTAAAGTAGATTGGAAACAGGCTCGGTTAATCTAAGTCGAGCTATTCGAAGATTGTCCATCTCTAAGATTTCTATTTTCCACCGTTCATAACGAAACATCTCACCCGGTGAAGGTATCCTTTGGAGTTTTTCTAGAGCAAATCCAGCTATTGTCTCATACTGGCCATCTTGGATTTCGAATCCGCACATGTCAGCTACTTCATGGGGGTGTAAATTTCCGCTTATAGTAAAAACTCCTGCGCTCTCTTCTAGGCCGTTTTCAACGGCAGCATCATATTCGTCATCGATTTCGCCAACAATTTCTTCCAAAAGATCTTCGATTGAAACTATCCCTTCTGTTCCACCATGTTCGTCAACCACAACAGCCAGTGGGATTCTTTGCCGCCGCATATCAGTCATGACAGAAAGCAAGTCTCGAGTTTCTGGAATTGCCAATATGTCTCCCATGACGGTTTCGACAAGCTGATCACTTCTCAACTTGGGGTCTATGAGCAGAGCTGACTTGACATGTGCTATTCCAACAACGCTGTCAAGGTCATTATCTACAACTGGAAATCTCGATAAGCCAGTAGATGCGCTAAGTTCAACTAAGTCAGTAATCGTCGATCCTTGTGGTAAAGAATGTATGGCGAGCCGTGGGACCATCACTTCGTTTGCGCTTTTCCTAGCAAATCGTAGTGACTTTGTTAACAAGTCAACTTCGTTGAAACCGAGGGTCCCCTCCTCTCCTGAAGTTTGAATCAAGGAGCTTAGGTCTTCTAGATTTGGGACGCGTTCAAGCTCTTGCGCTGGCTCAACACCTAATCGGCGCGTTAACCAGTTCGAGGTAGCGTCAGAGAGCGCAATGATCGGCTTTGCGGCGAAGCTATACATACGAAATGGTTTCGCCAGAGCCTTTGCAGTCAGATTAGTTTTCGCTATAGCTATGTTCTTCGGAACTAACTCTCCCAATATCATCGCTGCGAATGTCGCCAAAACAATCGCTAAAGCAAGTGAAACGCTCTCCTTCGCGCTTTCACCAACAATGCTACGAACCGGTCCCTCAAGCATAGAAGCTACGGTTGGTTTTGCTATAAAACCAATTAGCACTGCAGTGATAGTTATCCCAAGTTGGGCACCAGTCAACTGGTACGACAATTCTTTAAGAATTTTCAATAAGGCCTTAGAGTGCCGATTACCCTCTCGAGCTTCAGACTCCACGCGAGCACGATCCACTGCAAGAAATGCAAATTCAGCAGCGACAAAAAAGGCGGTAGCAACTATTAAGATTCCTACGGCGATGAGACCCCATGTAGTATCTATGACTTCACTCCCTTACTGATGCCGCGCATCAATACCGGTTTAGATCGAACAGGTGTAACTCTTCTATACGACATCAATAGTTCCATAGTAATTGAAGACAGCTCCGGTCACACTTCGAGAGAGGAGTTCTTGTAAAGAGCTGAAGGATATAGTGGGCTGAGTCCACCTCCAAGCACAGATTGCGGGAAAAACCTTGAAGCATTCCTTCTCTAGAGAGAAACACACGGATGGGCAAGACGTCTCAGACGGTAGCTTCCAGAAAACTGGAGTGGCTTTACGATACAAACCCCCGACAAATAGCGTCCACCCAAATAAAGAGCTTGGGTGGATGAGAAGGCTGCTGCCAATAGCAAAATCGCATAAAAAGTCTCTATATATAGGACTCCTTACTGGAGTTATCGCTCTCGTGCTAAATGTAGCTGTACCAGCAATGGCCCGGAATGCAATTGATGCTGCGTTGGAGGCAGATAGAGAAGCCTTAACGACTTGGGCGATCATCCTAATTTCCATAGGGGTGGGAAGGTTTGTTTTCGGCGCCCTATACCGATATTCTCTTTTCCAACTGGCCTGGGGAGTAGAAACGGACCTCCGGACCTTGCTCTATTCTCACTTAACCAAACTAAGTTTCTCCTACTTTGATAGAACACAATCAGGTGAGGTTATATCGAGAGCGAATAGTGACATTCGTTCAATTCAAGTTCTACTTGCCTTCGGCCCTTTAATCGGGATGACGATCATCTCTTTCATTCTTGCCTTTGGGTATATGATGACTTTGCATGTTCCCCTGACACTTGTTTCTCTTATCACCCTTCCAGGTGTTTATTTCTTTGGACAAAAACTCCGAAGAGTTGTCTTTCCTTTAACATGGGTCAGCCAAGCTCGGCTAGCCGAGTTAGCTACTATCGTTGACGAAAACGTAAACGGAATCCGAGTCGTAAAATCATTTGCGGCAGAGAAACAGCAAGTCGGACTCCTGCAGCGAGCAGCAGAGCACATCAAATGGGTGAACGTAGAGGCAATTCGAGCCCGCGCTAAATACAATCCCATCATTGAATCTCTTCCCAGAGTTGGGATGGCGCTAGTACTTCTATACGGCGGTCATTTAGCGATTGAAGGTACTGTCTCCATAGGAACCTTATTCGCTTTCAATGCCTATGTGATTATGCTCCAAGCTCCATTTAGAATGTTTGGTTTTCTGTTACTACAAACGCAACGAGCATCTGCTTCTGCTCAACGCATTTTCGAAGTAATCGATGAAGAGCCGGCGATAGTCGACTCCGAAAACGCTACTCACTTACTTGACGTCGAAGGTTCAATTGTCTTTGAAAATGTTCACTTCACCTACCCAAGCAAAAGAGAAGAAAGTGACCCTGAAGCATCTAGCCCAATAGACGAGGTTCTATCTGGCTTCAACCTCACAATTAGACCGGGAGAAACGGTTGCGATAGTGGGGCGGACTGGGTCAGGAAAGTCGACAATAGGCCGCCTTCTAAATCGTTTCTACGACCCGACATCTGGAAAAATACTGGTAGATGGTAACGATATCAGGGACGTAACTTTGGACTCTCTCCGTCACCAAATCGGAATCGTCTTTGACGAACCATTTCTGTTTTCTTCTTCGGTTGCAGAGAACATAGCCTATAGCAACCCAAATGCCTCTTTGGAAGAAATCGCATCAGCAGCAAAAGCGGCGGAAGCTTCAGGATTTATTCAAGAACTCTCAGAAGGCTACGAAACTGTGGTTGGAGAAAGAGGGTATACGCTTTCTGGAGGTCAGCGGCAACGGATCGCTTTGGCGAGAACGTTATTGGAGAAAACGCCAATTCTTGTTCTTGATGATGCAACGAGCGCCATCGATGTAGAGATCGAAGCAAAAATCCATGACGCCCTAGCTAAACACCTCTCTGGAAGAACAACAGTTTTAATTGCCCAGCGGGTATCGACAATATCCTTGGCGGATCGAGTGGTTCTAATAGAAAATGGGGTTGTTGTCGCCGATGGGACCCATAGCGAACTTATGGCAAACGATCAGAGTTATGTTTCTATTCTGGCTGAAGCAGAGAAGAAAGATCAGCAGGACTTAGGGGGCAAGAATGACTAGCCCGCTTGGACAAAGCTGCAAATCCTATTTTAATTGGAAGCTGCTATGAGTTTTGGTCCTCCAATAGGCTTTGGTGGGGCTAACTCTGTAACCTCTTCCCGTGACGCAGGCCTACCCTACGCGGGAGTTCCAGGCCATCTCCAAGAAAATGTCAACAGGGTTTTAAAATCTGAGCCCGACCATCCAGATTCGGAAGTAGCTTTCGAATACCAAATAAAAGATCAAGGGCCTTTCACGCTTAGAAGCTTTCTCGCTCCCCATAGGTTGAAACTTCTTGGCGCCTTACTCTTAGTAATAGTTGAAAGTATCCTTTTGCAAGCAGGCCCCTTATTGACGAAATTTGGGATTGATGAAGGAGTTGTTGATGGAAGCAAGGGCGTCCTTGTAGTTGTTGCGTGCGCATACCTCGGAAGTATCTCACTTCACGCATTGAGCGCCTGGTATCGAATCAGGTTCACGGGAGCTTTAGGCGAAGCGTTAATGAAAAAACTGCGCATTCGGGTTTTCAGTCACCTTCAACGTCAATCTCTTGATTTCTATACAAATGAGAAGGCTGGAGTTCTGATGACAAGGATGACGAGTGACATAGAAGCATTGTCACAGTTGTTTCAGGAAGGGTTAGTGAACTTTGCTGTGCAGGCATTAACGGTTGTTGTTATCACAGTTGTGTTAATTATTATTAATCCAGCCCTCGCTTTGATAACTCTTCTCCTCGTGGTCCCAATTACCCTTGTGCTCAGTGAATGGTTTCGGCGCAAGTCTGAACACGCTTACCGGCGAGTCAGAAATAGAATTGCGGATGTGCTCGCTAACCTACAGGAAAGCCTCGCAGGGATCCGAGTCATTACCGCACATAATCGACGCCGACATAACGTCATCCGACATACAAACATTGTTGGTGAACATAAGGATGCGAATCTTGATGCAGTAAAAGCAGCTTGCGTGTACACACCTGGTACGGAAGCAATCGCTATCATCGGGCGAGCGCTGGTTCTTCTGATCGGCGGCCGCATGGTACTTGACGGAAGTCTTAAGATCGGTGAACTTACTGCTTTTCTTTTGTACCTTGGAGCCTTTTTCGC
The DNA here is from genome assembly GCA_002722525.1 of Acidimicrobiaceae bacterium. Taxonomy (GTDB): domain Bacteria; phylum Actinomycetota; class Acidimicrobiia; order Acidimicrobiales; family UBA8592; genus UBA8592. Next base: position 13,011 of record PBMJ01000018.1, read on the forward strand.
TCCGATTCAGACGCTAACTCAGCTATACAATGGATATCAGCAGGGTCAGGCTGCGACCGCAAAGTTGCGGGAGTTGCTGGCTACGAGTCCAAGCGTCGTCGAGCGGCAGGATGCAGATCCCATTCCTCTAATAAGTGGAGAGATACAGTTGAACAATGTTTGTTTCTCCTACGTTCCCGAAACGCAGGTCTTGCATGAGGTTAATCTAGATATTGGCGCTGGAGAAACGTTAGCTATTGTAGGGCCCACCGGCGGAGGGAAATCTACAATCGCTAAGCTCGTGAGCCGTTTCTATGATCCTGATCAGGGGGATATCACCATTGATGGTCATGATATTCGCGATGTGACCTTGAGTTCTTTACGCTCTCAACTTGGGGTTGTCCCTCAAGAGCCGTTTCTTTTTGCGGGCAGTGTGCGAGACAATATTGCGTTCGCTAACCCAGAAGCGTCAGATGAAGAAGTCTGGAATGCTATTGAATCCACTGGCTTAACTCCACTTATATCTTCGATGAAAGACGGAATAGATACTGTTATTCATGAACGCGGCTCATCGCTGAGCGCGGGTGAGCGTCAGCTTGTCGCTCTAGCTCGAGCTTTTCTCTCCCAGCCAAGAGTTCTAGTGCTCGACGAAGCTACATCAAATCTTGATTTACAGTCTGAACATACTATCGAGAAGGCACTTGACTCGCTGTTAGATGGACGGACTGCCATTATTGTCGCCCATCGACTAGCGACGGTTATGCGAGCAGATAGAGTCGCTGTGGTTGATGGAGGAAAAATTATAGAATTAGGAAGCCACAGTGAACTTTTAGAGAGAAGAGGCAAATACGCTGATATGTTTCAGGCTTGGAAAACCGCAGTGGATCAATAGACACATGAAAAAAGTAGCTTTCTCACTCGATAACGTTTCTCTTGAACGTGATGGGAAATTTATCTTACGCGATCTTGTTTTCACGGTTCATGACGGTGAAAGGTGGGTTATCTTTGGCCCTAATGGCTCGGGGAAGACGTCCTTACTTCGGATCGCTAGTTTTTATTTACACCCAAGCAGCGGAAACGTTGAAGTCCTGGGGCACCAACTAGGTAAGACTGATATTCGAAAGATGCGGCATCTTGTAGGTTTTACAAGCCAAGGATTTGCTAATCTTCTCCGGCCGAATCTTACCGCACAGGAAGTTGTGATGACGGCAAAATATGGCGCCCTTGAGCCATGGTGGCATGATTACACTAAAGAGGACAGAGAGAAAGCACAATTAGAGTTGGAGCGGATTGGGGTAGGGTCATTATCTCTTCAAGCTTTTGGAACTCTGTCCTCTGGAGAGCGTCAACGCGTTTTAATTGCTCGAAGCATGATGAGCGAACCTGGTTTACTTCTCCTTGATGAACCTGCTGCTGGCCTAGATTTACCAGCTCGAGAGAATCTACTCGAAGGCTTAACACTTATCTCTCAAGATCCCTCGGCCCCTCCTATCGTTCTTGTTACTCACCATGTTGAGGAAGTCCCTGCTGGTTTCACCCATGTTCTTTTTCTTCGCGAGGGGTCTGTAGTCGCCGCTGGGCCTATTGAAGAGACCTTGAATGATAGAAGTCTTTCAGATACGTTCGGAATGCAGTTGAAACTTCATAAATCCGGCGGGCGATGGAGCGCCACAGCTACTTAATGGCCCTAGATTGAATCCGGTTGTATCGCTACCAAAGTCCCTTTCTCAACAGAGATTTTCCCGATATCTTCATTAAGTTCGTTACTCAATCCAAGCGAGGACTCTGGAAGAAGAGTAGCTTCTGATAGCTCCCACCGAAACCCTTGTAAAGAAACGCCATCTGCTATTCCCCCCATTGCGAAAACCGATACGATTGCTCCGTTCTTGCGGTAGATGTTTGCCCCGCCACTCGTAAAGGTGCAGTAGGTTTTTCCGATGAGGGCATGGCAAAACTCAAAATAAGGTGCTGTGGAAGCTAAGGACGCGATCATACCGAAGAGTTGATCCACTCTTCCGGAATCAGATCCTATTGCTAACAACCTGTTTGACACTCCCCTTGCATAATCAAGCGCTAGCTCGAAATCTGACTTGTCTTTATCACTAGGAAATTCTTTAACCTCGACTTTCTGCTGATATGCCCATTGGAGGCCACTGGTTGATATCGAGTCAAGATCTCCAATCAGTAAATCTGGTTTGAGTTGCAAGCTACGGGCGTGGTCCAAGCCCGAGTCTACCGCTATTAGAGTTGAAGATGTTGGGATATATTCGACCGCTTTTCCGTCAGGGGCTGGACCTCCGCAGATTAGAACAACGGAATGTTGAAGGTCTTCTGCCATGACACCCTTTCACAACAGTTGAGAGTTGATTGTGGGTACTGTATCGGCTTTATCTGCGACCACCCTTACCTCGGTAGAAGATTTTTCCTGCGATCAAGACTGCGACGAGGGCTCCAATGCAACCAGCGGTTGTCGAGATGAAGGCTGAGAGGCCGATAGCGGCAAAAAGTAAAGCAACGACAATAAATCCCCCTACAGCTGCCAATGGGACGATTAAACACCCTATTCTTTTAGGCTCTTCGAAAAAGTCATCCATCGTGCTTTTTGTTCTTTGTAACGAGCTTGTGATGAACAGTTATGCTTGTTCGCGATCTCGACCCTTCGATTCTGAGGACTTTGGATACATCACTATAGTGCAGCGCTCTTTCTTCAAACTTTCCACCAATCGTTGCATTCTGGTTATTGCCACGCCCCGGTGCCCATAAGCAGAATCCAACAGCACCTATAGCAGCAGTTATGCATGCAGCCCACAGTCCATTGTCCCATCCGTCAATAACTGACTGCGCTACCGTGTCTAATAGGACAAGCCCGTCTTCTCCGAGTGATGGGGCGATAATCGCCGCAGCTGCAGGAGTTTCTTTCACTCCCTCTACAACTTCCTGAGGTAACCCTACGATGCCACCGAGTGATGAACGGTAGCCGGCGTTGAAGATCGATCCAGAAAGGGCGATTCCCACGACAGCGCCGAGTTCACGCAACACATCGTTTAATGCGGAAGCGACGCCCTGCTTTTCCATGGGTAGTGCTTCGACAATAATTTCTGTTGCTGGCGGAGAAGCAAACCCGATCCCCGCCCCGTAGATAACCATGACTACAGCAAACAGCAGAAAGCTACTGTCCGCCTCGAGGGAAGTTCCAAGATAAAAAGCTCCTGCAAGTAGGACTAGACCGAGGGTTCCAACAGTCCGAAATCCGATTTTTCTCGTGAGCGGTATCGCTATTGCTGAAGCTGGGAATAGCCCTATAGCCGCAGGCATGAGACTCAGTCCCATATCAAGCGGGCCATATCCGAAGACAAAAGCGAGTAGCGGAACGGTGAGAAAGAAAAAGCCGAATGCTACTGTGAACTGGACAAGTAGAGAGAATGAACCGGATCGCACTCCACGGTCTGCGAACATGCGCACGTCGAGTAACGGCCGAGGAGTATGTCGTTCCCACAGGATGAAGGCCACTAGGGCTAATATGCCGATGATGAAACTGGTGACGATAAGAATTGATGACCAGCCTTTTATTGGTCCTTCCATGACGCCGAAGACAATACCGCCAACGGCAACGAAGGAGAGTAAAGACCCTAGGGGGTCCATATTGGCTTCATCTGGATTGGAAGAGTCAGGTAGGTAAGCCCAGCACAGGAGAAGAATTGCCCCAGCGAGGATCGACATTGCGAGGAAGACACTTCCCCACCAGTAGTTTTCCATGAGCGCCCCTGAGATAAGCACTCCAGATAGGCCACCAAAAAACACAGATGCTGTCCAAATAGCGACACCTTTGACGCGCTTTCCTTCTGGAAGCGTTGTTGTGATCGTGGATAGTGTCGCGGGAAATATTAGAGCAGCCCCCACTCCGCTGACTGCCCGACTTGTGATCACTAACGAGACATCTGAGGTTAGAAGCGTTGCTGCATTTGCCACCCCCAAAATAAAAATCCCTGTTAGAAGCATGCGGCGACGGCCATATCGGTCCCCTAATGCTCCGGCAGGTAGTAAAAGCGTGGCGAGGAAGAAAGCATAAATATCGACCATCCATTGGACATCAGATTGGCTTGCCCCTAACTCTCTGGAAAGTTCTGGGAGCGCGACATTAAGAGATGAAATATTAGCCACAACAAGGACTGCTGAAGCTACAGCTGCCGACAATATAAATATGGGGCGGGGCGGGGCTTCTCGGCGCATCTTCAAAGTGTTGCACTCTCCTGCGTGACGAGGGAAATCCTCAGTCGGAAGTTCTACTCCTTTGAAACCACCAAAAGGTAGAAATTTGTTAGGTGTTTCAAGTTACTCTCACGAGCTATACGAAATGGAGCTCCTTAGCCCGTGTACCCGGGAGCGTCTTCCGGTCTTTCAGATAAGCCAGCATCTGATGGGAAGTAGTCGTTACAGTTCACAACCCCATCACCATCGTCATCGACTTCACAATCAGCCCAGTCGATCCATTTATTTAAAGGCTCAGAGAAGACGTAGGTTGTAGGTGTAGGAGTAGGAACTTCAAGATTTCTACAAACTACGTCGGCGATGTTATTACTCCCCTGAGGTACAGTAACGGCTCCATCAACAGTCGAAGAGGCGAGGTTAAAGAAAACTACTTTATGATCTCCGTCACTTGCAGAGAAGATAACTTGTGAGCCATCTAGACTAAACACTGCATCGTTGGGGAAATCGTAACCAACGGTAGTCACGTCAAGAGTGGTGGTGAGGGTATGCGTATTCGTATCGATAAACCCAATCGACTTCGTGGGGCCTATTACAACTAGAGCTTCTGTTCCATCAGGCGAGAAATCCATTGCTCCTGGTTCATGGCCTATGGTAATGGTAGTGATTTCAGCAAACGAAGAGGTATCAACAACCGAGATCCTGCCATCGGCTGCATTACCGATATACGCGAAGTCTCCTGCAGGACTAAACCGAATACCAGTAGTTCCTGTGTAGGGACCTCCGGGGTTGGAGTGGGTGATCTCAAAGGAACTAGCTGTAAGTGTTGCGATATCTACAACGCCTACGGTTCCTGAGTCAACTGAATTTACCCAGACCTCTGTTCCATCAGGTGTGAAGGCAGCATTTGTAGCATCGACTGGAATTGGCACTGATCCGGTAACGGCGTTCGTCGTTAGGTCAATGATTTCTATGGTTGACGCCCCCCAATCAGTTTTAACTGCGGCAGCGATTCCACCATTTGGGGACGTAATTACATCGTTAGTTGCCGATGGCGCCGTTCCTATTGGAATTGTTCCAGTAGATGTCTTTGTCGCTACGTCGAATATTTCGACGTGGTCCCCGTCTCGTTCTGCAACGTAGAGCGTTTCACCGTCCGGAGACAAAGAAAGTCCAGATGGCTGACCTGCTGCAGTAGCGATACTTGTGTCGACCGTATAGGTAATGGGGTCAATGATTGAGATGGTGTCACTGTTGTAGTTCGAAGTGAACACATAGCAATTGTCAGTTGTAGCACCACCGATAGATGGGATGATTGCAATACCGCCCACGATCAATGCAAAAGTTATTATAAGACCTCGTCCTTTTATATTTCTCATGTTACTCCTAGAACTTCGACCGATTTTGAGCTTAATCGAACATAAGCATTATGGAAAAACTGATGTACAGTTTCTCTTTGTGACAAACAGCAATTTTCAACTCCTCCAATTAACTATTGGAGATAATGCGGAAACGTGGTCTTCTGCAGGTTTTGATGTGATGGAATTGCCAAATGGCAAACCAGTATGTCAGGTCGGTAGCGTCCAGCTTCTCTTCGATCCCACCGGTGGAGGAGGTATTTCGGGTGCTGCCGTTTACGGGATGAGTGGAGTAATCGATTCGCTTAAATTTGATAAGGCCCCCAACCTTACCCCCAGTAGTATTGACGCTTGCCCTCGTTCTATCCACCCAAATGGCGTTACTCAGATCGACCATCTAGTCGTCACAACACCAGATTGTGACAGAACCACGCTCGCTTTCGAATCAATTGGAATTCATTCCCGTAAGGTAAGGACTTTTGGTAATGATGAAGCAAAGATGCGCCAAACTTTTTTCTGGCTCGGTGATGTGATTCTTGAACTCGTAGGCCCTGATCAATCGGAAGCTAATAGCCACGCATTATTTTGGGGGCTTGCTCTGATCTCAGACAATCTGCAAGCAACCGCAGATTATCTAGGTAAAAGGTGCACCCAGGTTAAGCCAGCTGTGCAGCCTGGGCGAAAAATCACAACGATCAAAACCCGTGAGATTGGTATTACCACTTCTCTCGCTGTGATGAGCCCACATACGAAAGCCAACTGAGTATTCTCTCCTTATGAAAGATGTATGGTAGGAAAGGGGTAGCTAGTGGAGGCGATGATGAACACACTGGAATTGTTTGATTTAAGTGGAAAGACTGCAGTCGTGACTGGCAGCGGGAAAGGCATTGGTGAGGGCATCGCGATGGCCCTTGCAGAAGCCGGAGCGAATGTCGTGGTTTCTGCTCGAACAATATCTGATATTGAACGCGTCCGAGATCAGATAATTGGCACTGGTGACATGGCTATATGTCATCCATGTGATGCCACTGAAGATGCCCAGGTAGAGGACCTTGCCCAGAAGGCGATAGCAGAATTCGGTAAAATCGATATCTGGGTAAATAATGTTGGAGCAAGCACGGGTCGCAGCCCGCTAAAGGACCTGCCACGGTCCGAGTGGGACCAAACGGTAGCGCAAACACTCACATCTACCTTTATTGGCTGTCAAACAGCTGCCAGAAATATGGCTTCGGGAGCGATAATTAATATCTCTTCCCGTTCATCATCAGGGGCTGTTCCGAATAATTCTCATTACGCTGCTTCAAAAGCTGGTGTGAACGTTCTTACAGCATCACTAGCTTATGAGCTTGCGCCGAACATCCGTGTTAATTCTGTTAGCCCAGGCGCAGTACCTACTGAAATTTTTTACGAAGTGATGAAACTCACTCCCGAAGATCTACCGGCGTATGCTAAGGAAACTGGCGTTCCTCTTCAGCGCCTTGGAACTCCTCAAGATATTGCCTCAGCTGTTTTGTATCTTGCATCGGATGCTTCATCGTGGGTAACTGGTGAAGACATTACCGTAAGTGGTGGCTGATAGGTTACGTTGGCCTCGGCGTGTTGAGTTCAAGCACATTGTCATGAAGGATCAGTTTCCGGTCATGTTCATCAAAGCTGCTTAATTCATCGGCGTAATCGAGTGGGGTCGGCATCCCTTCGATATGGGGCCAGTCAGATCCGAAAATAACCCGATCACTTCCCATATAGTCAGCAACTTCCGATGGGTCATCTTCCCAAAATGGGTTGATCCAAACATGTTCTTTGAATTGTTCCAGCGGATCTTCTTTAAACCAGCCCATCAATTTATTTTTCTGTTGGGGCAATTTTCGAAACAGGTCAGGGAGAAAAGTCGATCCATTCTCGACAGATGCTATCCGTAGATTTGGGAATCTCTCATACATTTTTTCCAATGACATAGTCATAAGCCAGTCAAGAGCAGCACGTTCGATGTTGAATGCTTTGATTGACGGCACATACGAGCTAGACCCCCCGAAATTAGCCCCAAATCCATCTTCCGCGTATCCTTGGCTCGAATATCCGCTATCTCCTGCATGGATGACAAGAGGTATTCCTGCTTCGTTTAGTTGAGACCAAAATGGGTCAAACATCTTATTTCCTGGGGATTTCGGCCCCTCATCAGTCCAGACCGCAGCTGGTCTAATACAGACAACTCTGGCACCTTGGTCCAGCGCCCACTGCAGCTCCTCAACAGCAAAGTCAACATCGCAGAGCGAGATATATGGAGCAGCGAAAATGGTGTCCTGATAATTACAGCCCCAGTCCTCATCTAACCATCGATTGAAAGCCCTAAAGAGGACTTTGACTGCTTCAATATCGTTCTTTAGAAGCTCCTCGTATAGGACCCCTAGCGTCGGGAAGAGCCAAACGCCTTGGAGGCCTTGTTCTTTAATTTTTTTGACCCGTAGATCTCTATCCATGTACTCACCGGGTAACGGTTCGCGATCTTTGAGCATTTCCAGAGGGGATTTTCCCGTCGGGTTTCCTCGAAAGTATTCGTGTAGGGCACCGGGTTTTGCTATGGGGTCCCATGTCGGGTTGGAAACAGCTTTGCTTACTTCGCCACCGACTAAGTGGTATTTTCTCCCGTCAATATCACACCATTGGACACAGCGTTTTTGCCACTCTCGGGGCACATGGCGAGTGAAGGCGTCGAGGCCCTCATAGTAATGGTTGTCGCAATCGAACGGGGTGTATCCCAGTGTTTTCATCTATCCTCCAAGACACCTTCAGCCTATCAATTCTGAAGGTATGAGGTTATCTTCGTAGGCAATGTTTAAATCTCAGTGTTGATCATATGAGTGGCAGCCATTTCAAAATACTCCAGCATTGCTTCCATGATCTCACTGGGCGGATGCATAATTTCCAGTGCACTTGTCATACTTTCCATCCATGCATTTCGTTCTTCTTGGCCTATCTGAAATGGAGCGTGCCGCATTCGTAAGCGTGGGTGTCCTCGCCTGTCTGAATAAGTTGAGGGGCCTCCCCAGTATTGGATTAGAAAATCTGCAGTGTTTTTTTTGGGGAGCGTCAGGTCATCGGGGTATAGATGGCGGATTCGTTCGTCTTTTTCAACATTCTCATAAAAGTGTTCAACGAGCTCTTCGAACCATTCATTCCCGCCAAGAGCATCGTAGACAGTTTTTTTTGCTCCGACCCATTTGATATTCATATGGAAAGTGTAGGACTCAGAATCTAGATTTTCCGAATTATTGTTCGAACTCGTTATGGACTGTCGAAATAGCTGACTAGTCGGTCTACAGCTTTTTTAGGATTTTCCTCGTAGGCGACTATTTCCCTATCGCTAACTTTCATAAGTTCTTCTTCGACAAGCATGTCTAGAAAAGATATTAGCGGGGACCAAAAAGAGCTGCTTCCAACTAGGATAACGGGTTTATTCTTTCGTCCTTTGTGAAATCCCAGCTTTGTCCATGTAGCGGATTCAAAGATTTCTTCTAGAGTTCCCATCCCCCCAGGAAGGGCAAGGAAACCGTCTGAGCGTTCGTACATGATTCTTTTGCGTTCGTGCATATCTTCCGTGATAAGAAGTTCACTTAAGCCCTTGTGATTAAGCTCGCGACTTCGGAGACCGTCAGGGATCACCCCGGTTACTTGTCCCCCATTGATTAATGCGGCGTCAGCCACCTTCCCCATGAGACCTATCGATGCCCCTCCATAGACCAGCCCCATGCCAGATTTGGCGATGATTTCTCCTACTTCCGTAGCCAATCTAGAGTACGTAGGGTCCCGACCTAAGCTTGACGCACAAAAGACACAAATATTATGTTGAGGCATTGCTGAAACTTACCTGATTTTTACTGCTGTATGGGACATGTGGTTGATTTAACACTAAATACCCTAAGCCCCGTAGATCTGGCAAAGTAGAAGGGTGCCAAAGCTTGTAGCCCTTGACATTCCCGGCGGTGATTTATTTGTTTCCTCCCTTCAGAGAATTTGGGATGAAGGTGATGCCGCTTTTCCGGTAGATCAAAGACTTCCGTTCGCAGAGCGCCGGAGACTTATAGAGCGCATGGGGGCATCAAAGGTCATTGCACCAGATTCAGACCATGACCGGAAAGGCTATCCCGTTGAGAATGGTGATGCGCTAGTTGTTGCGACGAGCGGAACAGGTGGATCTCCTAAAGGTGTTGTACTTACTCACGATGCTGTTGCAGCTTCAGCAAAAATGACGTCCGATAGTTTACTTATTGATCCAGCGCGCGACCGATGGCTTTGTTGCATCCCAGTGTCTCACATCGGCGGACTGTCGGTGGTTACTAGAGCTCTGCTCACTGGAACCGAAGTTGAAGTTCATAGCAAGTTCTCATCTAGCGCTTGTGAAAAATCTGGCCGTTCAGGATCCACTCTTGTTTCGCTTGTTGTCACCGCAATGCGGCGAATTGATGTATTACTTTTTCGAAAAGTCCTCGTCGGTGGTTCAAGTATTCCTATAGACCTTCCACCTAATGTCGTAGCTACATATGGAATGACTGAAACAGCGAGTGGCGTGGTTTACGATGGGATCCCTCTAGAGGGAGTCGAGATAAAGATTATCGATGGTCAGATCCTCATAAAGTCACCAAGCTTATTGCGCTGTTATAGAAACGGGGTTTCGCCTTTTACGGATGGAGGGTGGTTTCCGACTGGAGATGGTGGCGAGTTTGATAAGGACGGGAAACTCAAAGTATTTGGGAGAATAGAGCAAGTGATTGTTTCAGGGGGGGAAATGATTTGGCCAGCCAGTGTAGAGCGAGCACTGTCAGGGCTTTCTTGGGTAAACGAAGCAGCAGTCGTAGGGAACCCAGACGAAGAATGGGGGGAAGTGGTCACAGCATTCGTTGTCCCAGCGGATAAGGAAACCGCTATATCTTTAGAGCAAACGCGAGAGGCGCTGAGCGAAGTCCTTCCTAGGTTCGCCCTACCGCGTGCCCTGCACATCGTGAGCGCCTTACCAAAAACAAGTTCTGGAAAAGTCGCCAAGAAACGACTTATTTAGGAGCTGAGTTGGATAACCCCATTTCTGGGGATTAAAGGCCTCATCCTTTTATCGTCTATTAGTGCTGCTGTCCCTAACCCGTGAGTAGTGTTTGGCCCTATCGCTGAAGCTAAATGGCACCAGGACGTTAACCCTACTGGCCCGTCAAAAGTAGATGAAATGACTGAAGAGATTCCGGCAGTCCGAGCGACCTTTGAAAGAGCGACCACAGAGTCGATTCCTCCTAGTAAGAGAGGCTTAAGAATTATAGCATTCACTAACCCCATACTTATTACCTGCTTGATAGATTCCGCGTCAGGAGTCAGAGCATCCGTGGCTACTGGGATAGGTAGCTCGGCTCGCACTTGATGAAGTTGTTCAATCGTCGAAACGGGGTCTTCCACATACTCAAGTTGGTCACGAAAGAGTTTTTCGGCCTGTCTGGTTATCTCCACTGCCTCTCGAAGAGTCCATGAACAGTTCGCATCGAGTCGAATCTTAATTTCAGATGTTACGTATTCAGAGACTATCTTCAGCCTTCTCTGATCCTCGGGAAAGCCCATCTTTACCTTGATCGTCCTATACCCATCGTTCAGCGCTTTTTCTAAAGAGTTTCTAAACTCTTCTTCATTTCCTCCTCCGATAAGGGCATTTACAAGCACCTGATCCGAAGTCCCACCAAGAACAGACCATAAGGGTTCGCCAAGCAAGGCAGCTTTCTGCCCCCAAATAGCGGAAGTCATTCCAGCTTGGACTTCGTTCGAAAAACTTTGCGCGTTCATCAAAAAACCTTCTAGGTTCGATTGAATTTCTTTAAGTTCATCTTTCGTTTCTAGATCAGTAACCTTCGACCACAAAGGTAGAGGAAGAACCTCTCCTTTCCCTATACACCCTTCGTGGGCAAGATGGATTTCTTGTCCTGATCTCTGGGATATTGTCTGCTGCGATGTGATAAAGGGTTCCCTCATTAGAAGGTCAATGTCGAAGATTTCTAAGATCATGCTGCTCATAGCTTCATTAGAAATTCTTCTATACGCCTTTTAACAACTATTGGATTTTCTGTATGAGCAGCATGCCCAGCATTTGGGATAATGACATGATGAGCAGATGGAATAGCTCTTTCCATCTGCTCTGCTAACTTGGTGAATTTCTCATCATAAGCTCCAGTGATAAGAAGAGTGGGGATCTCCAATTTTTCGAGTTCTCTCCACATGGACGTCATGATTCCAGTGCTCGCCATACGAAGACTATTTGCTATTCCGTGGGAACGCTGGGCAAGCCGTATACGTCGAATGGATCGTTTAACCCCATCGGGTAGATGAACCTGCGATGCGAAAAGGGGAAGGCGTTCCCAATACTGCACAAATTCTGACATCCCTTCGTTTTCTATACGAGATGCAAGTCGAGCATCGTTAGTAGCTCGCTCCGCAGCTTCTTCTTGATCCTCGATTCCAGGAGTCCCACCGATCAGAACTAATCCCGATATCTCTCGTGCATGCTTCAAAGAATAAGATAAGGCAAGTCGAGCACCCATTGAATAGCCGCACAGTACTCCGGGAGCATTTAGTTTCTCTTGAATCAAATTGTGGAGCTGCCCAACCATTGCCTCCATCCTATAAACGCCCAGTTGGTCTGGAGCTGGGCTTAGTCCGTGACCTATGAGATCTGGAATAATCACCCTATTCGTAGTAGGTGAAATTAATTCTGACATAGAGTCCCCACTTCCAGTAAAACCATGTAGAAGCACGACCGGAAGCCCTTCACCTTCATCACTCACCCAAAGATCGACCGCTTCTCCACTACCGGTTCGAAGCATTATCCCTCACGAAAAGATGCTTGGAAACCGGAACGAATATCCTCATATGCCTTTATCGTTTCTTCGACACTGGTGTTGCATAGAAATAAGCTTGGTCCTTCTGATTCAAAGGCACTCCCTAGAGGTTTCTCAATATCTGGAGATGATTCGATTACCTCTGATTGAATACCTACTGATGATGCAATATCTACAAGGTTTGTGTGATGAGGAGTGGTAAAGAGATCCTCGAAAATGTCATTATCGATTTCATTGGCTACCGGCAGAAATGAAAATATTGCCCCACCGCCATTATCAATGACCACGATTACTACGTCGCTTTGGAGCCTCCCTGCTGCTACTAAGCCCGCTATGTCGTGTACTGTGGCAACATCTCCTATGAGGATAAGGCATGGTCCTTCGCTAGAAGAAGAAACGCCGATACCGGTTGATATGACACCATCAATTCCATTCGCCCCTCGATTACTAATTACTTTTACATCATTCTCCATATTTTGCAGCACCAATTCTGCATCTCTAACAATCATCGAATTTGATAGCATAAGAGAGGTTCCAGATGGAAGAGATGAAAGAATTCGTGACGCCAAAGATAGTTCACTTCGGTTTTCCGATACATGTTTCGTTACTGCCTCTAAAGCAATATTGTTGTGCTTCATCCAGAGTTCGCACCAACTGCTGTTGACCCCTCTCCCTGATGAAGGCTCAGAGAACATAGCTGTGATAGGGCCTTGGACAATATCCGTTGCTTCATGTGAGGGATCTGACCAATCCACACCAGGGGAAGCAATGACATACCTCACTGGAGGGGTTCTTTGTTTCCATAAGCGATATGCCTTTGAAGTGGCTGGTAGTCCTACATGAACAATTACGTCTACTGGAGCGAGAAGTGATGTAAATCGCTCCTCTGCGAATAAAAGCTCTCCTGATGTGATGATAGGAGCACTANTTAGGCTTTCTCTATCTCGAAGCTGNGAACAGGGGTCAGCCAATATCGGCCAACCACTATCTGAACTAAACGCTAGAANAGNTTCNAGTTCTTGACTTTGAAGNCTATTNGGNCCNACGGTAATAAGCCCTCGTTCATACTCCTTGGCGAGACTGGCAAGCGAAGAACTCCTNAGNNCCTCNTCCTGAGACANTGATTCAGGGGANAGTGNTGCTNCAGGTGNTACTAGACTTTGTGNCGGTTCAAGGGGNTTTCGAAATGGCCANTTNAGGTGCACGGGGCCCTGAAGCCTACTTGTAGACATCGACCAGGCCCGAAGCGCTGTGGATCGGGCATGGCTTTCGTTAATTTCGGAAGCAACTGGAAGGTCATAATGCCATCGGACGTTGTCTCCATAAAGTCCGACTTGATTGATTGTTTGACCTTCACCCCATTGTCGAAGTTCTGGAGGGCGGTCAGCTGTGCAAACAATCATAGGAGTTGAGGCATGGTTTGCTTCGACAACTGCTGGAAGATAGTTCGCTGCAGCAGTACCTGAGCTGCATATCAGGACAGAGGGAACACCGGTAGCCTTTGCTGCTCCTAAAGCGTGAAATGCAGCAACTCTTTCGTCAAGGTGAACTACTACTTTCAAGCCGACTTGTTTAGCTGAAAGAACTAAGGGGGTACTTCTAGAACCAGGTGAAACGATGACATCGATAACACCCAAGGCTTTAAGTTCTGAAAAGAATCGCAGACAATAGGCATACATCGCGTTGACACCATCGTCTCGAGTTTTTTGCGCTTTAGAAGTCATTACCTAAAAGCATAGAAGCAAATAGTACGAAGTCGTGATTTGGTAAAACACTCAATGCATCATTTCTCTAGAATTCCAAATTACTGTTACGATCTCTGAAAATGGAATTAGAAAGCTTAATAACTATTCTAGGCAGCGGGGGCATCGTTACAGATCCCTCACTCAATAGCGCATATACGGTTGACTGGACGAGAAGATACTCAGGAAATACTCCCGCCGTCCTATTGCCGAAAACCACGGAACAGGTTTCTCAGGTAGTGAAGTGGTGCTATAAAAATTCTGTTGCTCTTGTCCCCCAAGGAGGGAATACAGGGATGGTCGGAGGCGCCACACCAGTAAACGGAGAACTAGTTCTATCGCTCAAAAGAATGACAGATATTGAGGAGGTAGATGACGCCACAGGGCAAATAGTAACCCAAGCCGGAACAACACTAGGTGACGTCCAGCAGGCAGCTTCTCGGCATGGATGGAAATACCCTGTTGATTTGAGTGCAAGAGATTCTGCTTCGATTGGCGGAACAATAGCTACAAATGCCGGAGGGTCGCAGGTGCTTCGGTATGGAAACACTCGCGAGCAGATCCTCGGCTTAGAAGCTGTTTCAGGAACTGGAGATGTCATAGGAGACCTTCGTGGACTATCAAAAGATAATACGGGGTATCATCTTCCAGGGTTGCTCTGTGGCAGCGAGGGAACTCTTGCGGTCGTCACAAAAGCTCGACTTCGTCTAGTAAAACCTCCTAAAGAAGAACTATCAATTCTGCTAGGATTTCGATCACTCATCGAAGCCTTGAGCATTGTCGAAGAGATAAGAAAGTCTCTTGAGGATGTTCAAGCTTGTGAAGTATTTTTTCAAAATGGACTAGACCTTGTTTGCGAAAAATTCGAAATAGCCCCGCCTTGGAATGCCCACTTAGGTGCCTACTTGTTAGTAGATATTGGCGGGCAAATAGGCTTGGAGGAAAGAATTAGTAATAGCCCGTTATCAGCTTTCCTTAATACATCAAATTTTGTCGCATATGGCAGCGACAACCTGAGTAGAAAAAAGCTATGGCAATACAGGGATTTACACACCGAGGCAATTTCAGCAGCCGGAGTTCCACACAAGTTAGATGTTTCACTCCCTCACGGAAAGTTGAATGAATTCTGTAATGATGTTCAAGAGATCATTAACACAATCGACAATGAGACTCAACTGTTTCTATTCGGTCATGCAGGGGATGGAAATATTCATGTAAATGTTCTGGGCCCTAGCCCCGAAGACTTGGAGATCGATACAGCTGTGTTGAAATATGTTGCGTCGCTGGGAGGGAGCATATCTGCAGAGCATGGTATAGGCCGAGCTAAAGCACACCATCTAAACCTCAACAGAACAACGCAAGAAATTGATATTTTTCGAGAGATAAAAGCTGCATTTGACCCTGCCGGAATATTAAATCCTGGAACAATTTTCCCTCAATAGGTCATAAGTCCTAAATCTGTTGAAATAAATCTCTCGCTATCCATTGAGTAACCGTAGATAATAGGAATAATGGAGATATTCCAAATTTTCATTGGAATACAAAACCAAGCATTGAGACGAAAAGGGGGAATGAGATATGGGAAGTCAAGTCGAGATTTGCCCTTCAATCCTTCCTGCTGATTTCAGCCGGTTAGGGGAAGAGCTAAAGATGCTAGAAGCAGCTGGGGCGGATCGAATCCACTGGGATGTAATGGATGGAAACTTTGTGCCGAACCTAACTATCGGCCCAGACGTTGTTACCTCTTGCAGGCAATCCGTTGAGATACCCTTTGAAGCCCACCTAATGGTAGAGGACCCTGACCTCCTAGCTCCTATGTACATTGAAGCGGGGTGTGACTTAATTATGCTCCATGTGGAATCAACTAAACACCTCGACCGGTCACTAAACAGGATCCTCGAACTTGGAGCTAAAGCGGGGGTTACGTTGAATCCGGCTACTCCAGTAGAAAGCGTCAAACATGTTTTACATCTCGTTGATCAAGTTCTAATCATGTCTGTGAATCCTGGCTTTGGAGGCCAAAAGTATCTTCCATCTCAAGAAACAAAAATAGAAAAAGTTAAGTCATGGATTTTAGAACAAGGCTCTGCAATTGACATTGAGGTTGACGGAGGTATTTCCGCATCTACTATCGCCCAAGCTACTTGTGCTGGAGCTAACGTCTTTGTGGCTGGGAGTGCTATTTTCTCTCACCCTGATGGCCCTCAAACCGCCATTGCAGAACTACGTGAAACCGCTGTATCAGGAAAGTGAAACCTCAAAAGCTCTCTGCACTCGTAGCGTTTATTCTTCTGCTTTTCTTATCAGCTTCCTGCTCGGACGACCCATCCGAGGGATCAGCATCAGATTTTTGTAAAAAGCTCCAGGTCCTAGCCGGCCCCGATTCAGCTTTAACAAACCTCACTTTAGATAACTCTCAGCTTGTCAACCAAACGATAGCCGACCTTCTTGAACTAGCGTCTGAAGCCCCATCTAGTATCTCAAACGAAACCCAAGCAGTAGCTTCTTTGTATGAAGACATCCTCTCGAAAATAGTTTCTGTCTCTCCAAGCCAACGAACGACCGAGCTAAGAAAATTTCAGGATGAGCTTGATGAGATCACAACATCTGCCCGTGCCCTCGAATTGTATGGAGAAACAGAGTGTGGCCTGCAATTTATATCACCATTTGAAACGAGTAACACTCCAGTTCCTCAAGTAACCGAAGACTAATACCGGGTTCACCAATAGTTAGTTCACTTCACCTCTGTTGGTAATCACGTGATCAACGATTCCATACTCTTTTGCTTCTTCGGCTGTGAACCACCGATCTCGATCTGAGTCTGTTTGCACCTGCTCAACATCTTGGCCTGTGTGGCCAGCGATTAGTTCAGCCATTAACCTTTTTATGTAGTTAAGTTGTTCAGCTTGTATTGCAATATCTGAAGCTTGACCTTGGATACCACCAGAAGGCTGGTGCATCATTATTCGCGCATGTTTAAGTGAGTACCGCTTTCCTGGAGCTCCTGCCCCAAGAAGAAATTGCCCCATAGAAGCGCCTAAACCCAGACAGATTGTTGCAACATCAGGTTTAATAAATTGCATGGTGTCATAGATTGCCATTCCGGCAGTCACAGACCCTCCAGGAGAGTTAATATAAAGCCAAATATCTTGATCTGGGTTCTCTCCTTCAAGATAAAGCAATTGAGCTGTAATTGACTTCGCTATGTCATCATCCACAGTATCCCATAGCATTACGATGCGATTCTTTAATAACTGCGAATAAACGTCAAATTGGCCTGGTATCTGTGATCCTCTATCTGAAGCGAGGGGTTTTGTAGGAAGGGACATATTTTCTGAGCTCCTCAGATCTAATTTCGACTTGGTCTCGGTTAGGCCGATTCCACCATTACGACGCTTCTAGCGTAGCCGCATACAGAGAAAAATCTTCACGGCATTGCCTAAGATCATATTCTTTTGTGCGCCGTGTTTGTGCGCCGGGTGGGACTTGAACCCACACATCCTAATGGACACAGGGACCTAAACCCTGCGCGTCTGCCAATTCCGCCACCGGCGCAGCATGGATCAGGGTATCTGCCGTTTTCCTGCGTCCTACATTTTGTGAAATGAAATAGCTCATTCACTTCCTGCCTACTGCATGGATGGACGAAAAAATGGAGGTGAGATAACCTCGGCAAGTCCTTTGACAAATAGACCAGCGGGAGCTCGACCAGTAGCTCGTTTCCCTCCGGTAGGTTCAATAAAACCGGGGGTTGCCTTTACCTTCCTTGAGAAATTAGCTGGGTCAATTTGGCTTCGCCACACTGCCTCGTAGACATGCCTTAGGTCAGAGATCGTAAACTGATCATCAACAAAAGCGGTTGCAAGCGTTGTATATTCTAGTTTTGCTGCTGCCCTTTCCAGTCCATCAGAAAGCATCTCAGAATGGTCAAACGCTAGCATAGGGCCCTCACCACTCTCTACCGACGAATTGAACTCAGGAAGATCGTCAACAGCCCAGAAGCGTGCAGAGCGAGCACCAGCGCCTGCGCGCGGTGTACCCGGGTCAGGCATGAACGCCAAATAAGCTACCGACGTGACTCTCATTTTCTGATCTCTAGCGTCTCTCCCAGGGGTTGAGTATGTATGTAATTGCTCAAGGTGAACCGGTTCAGCAGAAAGCCCTGTTTTTTCTGATAATTCCCTTAAAGCGGTTTCCGTAATTGACTCCTGTGGGTCGAGGTGCCCACTTGGGAGAGCCCAACTTCCTTGCTGAGGAGGTTTGTCTCGCTCGACCAGAAGAACAGCCAGCCTTCCTGATCTAATTGTTAGCAAAACAACGTCGGCTGTGACGGCGTTTGGAGGGAAAAGACTTGGGTCGTAACTTTTAACAAAGTCTATGTCTGCATCGGAGCTAGTCATTACGAATCCTCTTTAGAAAAGTCCTGATTGATCTGGACACCCGCTAACTTAAGCTCGACCATGGCATTCTCTGCGGTTTCAAGTGAAACTGGTGCTGTAAAAGCCTTCAGAACTTCGACTTCATACCCTAATTTCATTCCATCCAGAGCCGTCTCTTTAACGCAGTAGTCGAATGCCAAACCCACAGTTTCAATTCGTTGAATACCTGCTTGAGAAAGAATGTCATGAAGAAACGTTCCATTTTCATCCGCTCCTTCAAAGCCTGAGTATGCTGCCGCGTATTGACCTTTCTTTACTCGGACGTCTATTTTGTCCAATACAGGAGTGAGTGAAGGATGAAGTTCAGCTTCAGGCGTCCCGGCTACTCCATGGCGAGGCCAAGTATTTGTAAAGTCTGGATGAAGATCAAAATGGGCTCCTGGGTCAATATGCCAATCTTGTGTAGTAACAACCATGTCATAGTGATGAGACCCACCAATGAGATCCCCTATTTTTTTAGCTACGATATTTCCTCCATCAACCGGCAAAGAGCCCTCTTCGCAGAACGTTGGTTGAACATCGACAATTAGCAGGGCGGTTTTTATACTCATGTGGCTTCTTTTGCTTGTAGATTTTTGGTAGGAATAGCGGGCGGTCCATCTTTTCGGAGACGAATATCTTTAGGGATCTCCTCTATTCTTTCTTGAAGGTGGTCTCGCGCCATATTCAACTCCCAGTCATCTATAAAGTCTCCACATATGCAGAGAGGAGCTTGTAGTTGTCTTTCATTTTGCTTCAGCGGGACATCGAAGGCGCTAGGGCCTGAAGTGAGGATCTCCTCTACAGCGAAGGCTTCATTTGAAAGCAGGCGTTTCGCATGTTTCTTTCCACCGACTGACTCTTTTCCTTTTGAACTTTTCGCTACTGCCCTCATTTGCCCTTTGGCCATGAAATTGTCTTCAATCTCTACAAGCTTGTATACAAATCCTGCTGAAGGTGCCCCTGATCCAGTAACAAGTCTATGGCCTGACTCAAATGCATCTATCGGTGCAGCACAAAGCTCTTGGATTCGATATTCATCAAGGTCGCCTGAAACCATAATTTGTGCGTCTTTTGCTCCAAGTTCATCTAGCAAGCCTCGAGCTATCTCAGCGCCAGCTTCCAAATCTCCCGAATCGAGACGAATTCCTTTCAGTTTTCCATCTGTTGCTTCTACGGCATTTTGAATACCTTTGACTACATCATAGGTATCTACAAGAAAGATTGAATCAGAACCTATGAACTCCTGCTGAGCGTTAAAGGCTTCAGATTCAGAAGAGTAAGCAAGTGTGAAAGCATGAGATGCTGTTCCGATGGTAGGGATCCCCCATCGAAGGCCAGCTGCAAGGTTCGAAGTAGCATCAATGCCGCCAAGATAAGCCGCTCTTGCGGCATGTACGGCTGACTCCGGATGAATTCGCCTTGAACCTGCCTCCATTACTAATTTTCCATTTGCCGCCTGGGCGATGCGAGCTCCAGCTGTAGCAATAGATGATGCATGATTAAGGATTGAAAGGATCAGAGTCTCTAGTACTAGCACTTCACCAAGTCCACCCTCAATAGTCATGACAGGACTATTGGGAAAGTACAGTTCCCCTTCGCGATAAGCAAGAATATCTCCACGAAAGCTATATCCCGAAAGCCATCTGACTGTATTGTCGGATACAAGATTTTTAGAGCTTAGAAAATGTAACTGATCCTCGGTGAAAGAAAATTTATCAATACTTTCTGCGAGTGTACCGCTCCCAGCAAAGACCCCGAAAGGGACACCTAAAGGTAGCTCTCGAACGAAGACTTCAAAGACAGCGCGGCTATCGACGTTCCCTGATTGAACAAGGGCGTCTAACATGGTCAATTCATAGTGATCAGTTAGGAATGCAGTAGAGGTGGGAATAGTTAATTTCTCCATGATAAGTGCGGTGGCTAATAACCAGAAATATACCACTATTAATAGTCATAATGACTATTAATAGTGCATAACTTCGCTGAATCGCCCATAGACAAGTAGGTTCGAAGGATGGCTAACAATAGCAATTCGACTCGTCTTCCATTCTGGCGTCCAACCAGTGCGGCCGCAGCAGCAATCACAATGGTGTCATTACCTGGATTTTTAGTTGGTTCATTTGCACCACAAATGAAAGAAGACTTAAATTTTGGCGACACAGAACTTGGAGCGCTACTTACTTTCGGTTACTTAACCTCCAGCATCATCATGCAAATGGGTGGAGGGATATCTGACCGCAAAGGTCCGCAAGTAATTATTAGAGCTGGCATTTCCATAGCCGCCATTTCTTCCCTCCTAGTAGGCACTATCGCACAGAGCTACGTTGTACTTCTGTTATGCATCGGCTTAAACCGAGTTGGTGAAGGACTAATACAACCTGCCACTAACACTTTGATCTCTAATGGAATAGAGCAACCTCGCCAAGGAATTGCCATGGCTGCTAAACAATCAGCAGTTCCATTCTCAACTGCTCTTGCAGGGCTGGCAGTTCCAATTCTTGGTTCATCAGTGGGATGGGAAGGAACGTTCCTTATACTCGCTGCACTTGCTTTCCCAGCATGGTTGTTAATACCCAACATAGCCGTTACTAAATCTGGGACCTTCCCTTCAAGGCGCGATATGTGGCGCTATCGCCATCTACGAATAGCATCGATTGCAGGCGCTTTTTCGGCTGCAGCAGTTGTAACAATGGCCGGATTTCTTACTACAGCAGCGGAAGAAGCCGGCTATAGCGAGAGCTCGGCTGGGTTGATCCTTGGAATAGGGGGGCTAATTATGATCGTCGCTCGCCTAAGTTGGGGATTGCTTGCTGACAGATTTGAATTCGATAGATTCAAGGCTGTTTCCATGCTATTGACTTTCGGGTCAGCGGCTTTTGTTCTTCTAGCGATAGGAACTAAGTCGAGCATCCTCCTTGGATCACTGATTTCTTTCGGTATCGGCTGGGCATGGCCTGGCCTACTCCTTTTTGGCGTAATAGAGCAACACCCAGATGACCCTGGTGCTGCAACAGCAACTCTTCAAACCAGTATTCGCGTAGGAGCCATGGTCGCACCACTTGGCTTTGGAATTATCGTAGATAACTCGGGGTTCGAACTAGCCTGGGTGCTTGCATTTTTCTCTACATTAATAGGTGCAATCCTCATGGCAGGTGCAAGCCGAGCACTTAGGAGCGACTAACCAATCATCCTATGCGCTACTAAAGCAACTCTTTGAGCGCCCGGAATGCCGCCCCTCTATGACTTATGGCATTTTTTTCTTTATCGCCCATTTCGGCGAAAGTTTTCCCCCCTCCAAAAGTAGGAATAAATACCGAGTCATAGCCGAAACCTCCTACCCCAGATGGCGTCGCAGCGATAATCCCTTCAACTACTCCTTCGGCAATAGTTTCCGCACCATCTTTCCAAGCAATCAGAGCAATCGTTCGAAACCTTGCGCTTCTAGCTTCCCCAATGACTTCCGACATTTCTCTCAATAATTTGGAAACATTATCTTCATATGTCGCATTTTCACCTGCGTATCGCGCGGAGAAAATTCCTGGAGCACCCCCAAGGGCATCGACTTCAAGACCTGTATCGTCTGCTACCGCGGCACAACCTGTCACCGATCGCACTGCCGTCGCTTTGAGTCTCGCATTTCCCTCAAGCGTGTCAGCATCTTCTAACACGTCGGGAATCTCGGACGGACGAGGAATGAGATTGACTACTCCAGAGAGTATTTGAACCATCTCGCTGTACTTATGTGAATTAGCGGAAGCACAAACAAGGTCCATGATTTAAATAGTCGGTTGACTGCCAGTCAGTTCATTTTGCAGGTCAATAATTTGCCGAATTCCTCCCTCAGCTAGCGATAGCAAAATATCGAGCTCATTTCGATTGAAGGAAGCCTGCTCAGCAGTTCCTTGAATTTCAATAAAGCCTCCTGATTCTGTCATAACCACGTTCATATCTGTATCTGCAATTGAATCCTCGCTATATGGAAGGTCCAATCTTGGCTGCCCATGAATAATTCCAACAGATACAGCAGCGCAAGCTTCAGAAATAGGGTGATCCGTTAAATCACCTCGAAGAACTAGCCTAGATAAGGCATCGTGGAGGGCGAGGTAACCTCCACATATTGACGCTACGCGTGTTCCGCCGTCTGCTTGCAGGACATCACAATCAACAACTACTTGCCTTTCACCGAGCTTTTTCATATCGCACACAGCTCTTAGCGACCTGCCAATAAGTCTCTGTATCTCCTGGGTCCGACCTTTTGGGCCGCTGGTTTCTCGCCGAACACGTTCAGGGGATGAGCCGGGAAGCATGGAATATTCGGCCGTAACCCATCCAGTACCGGATCCTTTCATCCATCGAGGCACATCGTCATCAACTGATGCTGTACATAAAACCGTTGTATTACCAAAGGTAGCAAGTACTGACCCATCCGCCATGGAAGTGAAATCGCGAACAAAAGTGATAGGTCGAAGTTCTTCAGGTTCCCGATCATCTGGTCTAGTCACATTAACTCCCATTGCATCTCCTAGAAACTGTACTTGTCACCAGCTGTTGCAACTGTAATAGGTCCATCAAAAACTGCACTAGCTTCAATTTTGTGCTGAACCTTGTCTTCACCTGGGGCTAAGTGAGAGAGAACTAAATGACCAGCACTAATTTTTTTTCCTAGCTCTCCTGCCTGTCTAGCTGAGAGATGAAGGATGCCCTCGTGTTCCTTATTCGATAGAAATGTTGACTCCGAAAT
Organism: Acidimicrobiaceae bacterium; assembly: GCA_002722525.1. Taxonomy (GTDB): domain Bacteria; phylum Actinomycetota; class Acidimicrobiia; order Acidimicrobiales; family UBA8592; genus UBA8592. Next base: position 36,321 of record PBMJ01000018.1, read on the forward strand.
TGCCAATGAAACACTGTCCCCCAATTCCTTAACGTTCCAATTCGGCCCTGTGTCGGACGTAAATACCAAGTTTGATTCTCCAATATCTACCCTACTAGCCATCGTCTCCACATAATGATCTGTTTGAGACCAAGTCCACTGCTGATCCCCAATTGTTTGACTGGACTTATCCGCTATCACTTCCCAAACAAAAGCTTCTTCTAATGCTGGGCACATCTGCTTCGCTAGCTCCAAGGTTCCTAGAGTCCCATAGACGGGAATTTGTTCGCACATAACGTAATGACGAATGGCGTTATACAAGACGGGCAATTCAAGCCAATGGTCAGCATGTTCGTGAGTTAGAACAACTGCAGTCAACTGATCGATCTCGATATGTTTCTGAAGATTTCCTAGGGTGCCCGGCCCCGCATCTAACCATACATTTGCTTCTGGGCTTTGAATAAGAAAGCCCGTGCATGCTCCGCCCTTTCTCGCGTATGTGCCACTGCAGCCAAGTACAGTAATTTCCGGGGGGGTAACGTTCACGTCGAAGAGTTCCATTCGTGTGCTTGTGCAGAAGCTAGCTCAGGACCAAATAATCTTTCACCAACCTCTGCGAACCAAGATACATCCCCTGAAGAGATAAACACACGTTTCCCCTCTTTTTCCTCTTCAACGAGGAGATCCATGTCGGTTAATTGCCGAGAAACTTCGAAAGCGGTCTCATCTGCAGATGAGACTAATACAACGTCACTTCCCACCACCTGACCGATCACCCTAGCCAAGTAAGGATAGTGTGTACAGCCCAGAAGAAGCGTATCTACATTTGCGGAAACGATAGGAGCTAGAAGACGTTCAGCTAGGACTTGCAGCTGTTCCCCCGAGGACTCTCCTTTCTCTACAAATTCAACGAAGCCTGGGCATGCAAGCGTCAATGGTTGTATCTCCTCATCAGACAAAGTGCTGAATGCTCGTTTATATGCCCCACTGTTAATAGTACCTACAGTACCTATTACCCCGATCCGGCCTGTTCTTGACACATCAATTGCCGCCTGTGTCCCCGGAGCAAGTACCCCAATTATTGGCACCGATATTTCTGCGGACAGCTCATCGAGCGCAGCAGCAGCAGCAGTATTACACGCAACTACTAAAAGCTTCACATCATGTTCGTTTATAAGATATTCCACTATCTGAAAAGCAAATTCTCGAACTTCGTTAAGCGGCTTGGGCCCATATGGGTATCTCGCAGTATCTCCAAAGTACACGACATCCTCTGTGGGAAGGAGATCTATTACTGCTCTTGCGACAGTTAACCCACCGAAGCCCGAATCGAATATGCCAATCGGCTTTTCGTTAGACACAGTCCCTCATCGTAGAGGCAGAGCGAAGGAAATTTCCAATGATGATCTTCCTTTTCGTCATTAGAAATAGATAATTCGGTTGATTGACTCTGCAACTTCATCCAATGGCTTGGTCCAAGCTTCAGTTGAGAGATACTTCCAGCCACCGTCACAAACAATAAACACGATACTCCCTTGCTCTATTTGTTCAGCTACTCGTAAAGCACCTGCAAGAGCGGCACCAGACGATATTCCTGCAAAAATACCGCTCGTTTGGGCAAGCTTTCTTGCACATTCGAGAGACTCGATCGGTCTAATAATTCTCTTCCCATCTAGAAGATCCATACCATTCCAGTTTTCAAAAACTGGAGGGATAAAGCCATCCTCCAAGCTTCTTAAGCCTTCTACATTCTCACCCGCAGGTGGCTCTACAGCAAGTATCTGAATGTTTGAATTCTGCTCCTTCAGGAAGCGACCGACCCCCATCAACGTTCCAGACGTACCTAAGCCCGCTACGAAATGGGAGACATCAGGGACATCTTGAAGAATTTCGGGTCCAGTAGTCGTGTAATGAATCTCAGGATTCGCTTCATTTCCATATTGATAGAGAAAAACCCAGTCTGGGTTCTCTTTTGCGAGTTGCTGTGCTCGACGGACGGCACCATTTGATCCTTCACTACCGGGACTGGAAATGATTTCCGCCCCCCAGACTTCTAGCAATTGACGTCGTTCAATTGAGACATTATCTGGAAGAACGATTTTAAGGTTATAGCCCCTTATAGAGGAAATCATGGCTAAAGCAATCCCTGTATTCCCTGACGATGGCTCGAGTATGACACTCCCCGAAGTAAGCTTTCCTTCTCTCTCCGCTGAAAGAATCATTGCTTTTGCTATTCGATCCTTCACCGATCCAGCTGGATTCTGACCTTCAAGCTTTGCATAGATCTTTACATCGGGATTCGGGCTAAGTTCAGAAACTTCAATTATTGGAGTATTACCTATCAGATCAACAATCGATGCGAAAGATGCCATGCTTCAGTATTACGTTATTGTGAGGAGTTCACTCCCCTTCTTCAGTTTTCAATGAAATCTTATGTTACGTAATTTCGATCTCTACTTCGTTAATGCTTGTTTCATGAATTCGAAAAGCTCGAATAACAGGTTCCTCATTCTTCAGGGAGACAATGATGTAATACCAAAGGCCGAATGGGTCAAATTGATTAGCGTCGCGAACATCCGTTTCTGATGGGTACGCTCTCGAGGCAGTATGACTATGCATGACTCCGAGTATTTGTATTCCCAGTTGATCTGCTGTCTTTTCAACTTCAATAAATTCTTTTGGATCAAGTTGGTAGATAAGGTGAGATTCAGCTGCGTTGTGCATAGGGAAAAAGGTTTCTACAGAATCTGTATCCTTTGACCCGGCAAATAGGCCACAAGCTTCATTTGGGACTTCCCCTTGGGCATGGCCGATCATTTTGTCCCGAACCTCAGCTGTGATTGAAAACATAGATCTAATAATAGCGAAGTTCACCGTTTTCCACTTTAACAATATTGAAGGAAATTTTTATAGAGCTCCACGATTCCTAGCTGGAGCTGTAGCCTCGTTGATTATGGGATCGAGTGGTAAAAAAGTCGTAGCGACTAATAGACAAGCAAGGCGAGAGTTCGAGATTATCGATACGATTGAAGCTGGGCTTGTTCTTCATGGTAGTGAAGTCAAATCGTTAAGAAGCGCGAAGTCACAAATCGCTGAAGCATACGCTCGGATCCACGATGGTGAGATGTGGCTTAATTCATTCCATATCAGTAAATACCAGCACTCGGGTTCCGCCTTCTCTCACGAACCCGACCGCCCGAAGAAACTGCTGTTACACAAAAAAGAGATCAGGAAACTCCAATCTCAAATTGACCAAAAAGGACTGACCTTGATCCCGCTAGTAGTTTACTTTAGAAATGGGCGGGCAAAGGTAGAGCTCGGTTTGGCTCGAAGGAAGAATCTAGTTGACAAGCGGCGAACGATCGCTCAAAGAGAGGCAGAACGCGAAGCAGCTCGAGCAATCAAGCAATCTGGTCGCGAATTATCGTGATGCTGCTGCTTTCCCCGCAATAAACCCAAACGTCATAGCTGGCCCAATTGTCCCGCCTGCTCCTCCATAAACCATTCCGGTTGGAGCCGCCATTGCATTCCCTGCGGCAAATAAACCCGGTATCACCCCCCCTTCAATTGAAAGCACCCGACCAGATACATCGGTTTTGGGCCCTCCGTTGGTTCCAAGGGAACCGCTTTCTATCTTGATCGCATAGAAAGGCGGACTGTCTAAAGGTTGGAGTGTTGCTTCAACTCCAGAAATGCTTTGATCGCCGTTAAAAGTATCGTATGCGCTCACCCCTCGGTGGAAATCAGGATCCTCTCCTACAGACGCATACTCATTAAACCGTTTTACGGTCTCATCGAGAGATCCCGTAGGAACGTCGATAACTTCCGCAAGGCCCTGGATAGTTTCTGAGGTGTGCATCCAATCAGGAATATGTTCTCCTGGCCTACTTCCGGCAATGTCATAGCGAAGCTTGTAGTGGTGGTCGAAAATAAGCCAGCAGGGAATGTTTTGATATTCAAATTTTTGAGGATCGAAGCTGTGGAATGCCCCGCCCATAGCATTATAGTTTCCAGCTTCATTGGTAAACCGAACCCCATCACGGTTCACCATGAGCGAATGGGGGCGCGTTCGCTCAGTAATGATGAGCCGAGATGATGGATGACCGAAAAGACTTTCCCCCGGAATTTTTGTAACAGGAACCCACCAAGCGTTTCGCATATTTCCAAGTCGAGCTCCCGCTTCCATAGCCATTTCTAGGCCATCACCAGTGTTTTCGGGATTTCCTACTGGTGCTGTCATGGGGCCACGAAGGAATGTTTTAACGAGTTCAGAATTCCATTCAAAACCTCCAGTAGCGATGATGACGCCTTTCCTAGCTATAATCTCTTTTTTGGAATCTCCAGACTTGATAGAAACACCGCAGACCCCATTTCCATCTTTCAGAAGTCGAAGCGCGCGCGACTCAGTCTGTGGCTGTATCCCTCGATCCAGAACTCCTTTGAGTAAGGCAGCCACGAGTGCTAGGCCCATCCCACTTTCATTGCGTTCAGTTCGAGCGCTCATGACTTCGCGTGAGGGTGGAGTAGTTGCACCTCCCAGTGGTGTTTCTGTAATCATGACAGGGCTTCTCATTCCGTCATTTCTGATTTTTTTAGCCCATTCCCCAAGTTCTGAGAGAGGAAATAAAGCATTATCTAGCGATCTCCCTCCACTTGGCAGGCCACCGGGATGCTCGGGATGATAATCAGAATAACCCTCAACTATGTGAAAAGAACAAGGGGTGTCTTTTTCAACCCATTCCAACATCTCTGGCCCTCGATCAACAAAAGTAGCGGCCATATCTGAATCTATTTGCCCAAGAGAAAGAGACTCTAGGTAGCTCAGTGCCATTTCTCTGGAGTCTTCAATCTCATGTTCATGTTGGTGATGATTGTTAGGCATCCAAATGACACCACCACTCATTGCTGTAGTGCCTCCAAGGAAAGCTGATTTTTCAAAAATTCCGACCGATGCTCCACTATCTGAAGCAGCGAGAGCAGCCGTTAGTCCTGCAGCTCCAGAACCAAGAACTACAACATCAAACTCACTAGTAGATTCTTCTGCCACATCTGCCTTTCCAACATAGATGGGAGTTACCGATACAATCCGATACGATTAGCCTTTGAAGCTATTTGCACTAGTGCAAACATAGTTTCAACAATGTTCTTTGACAAGGGGCTGATCGGTTTCGACGTAGCGGTTTTTTCGTCGTATCGTGCGACCGGAGTTGCTCAGACTCCTAAAACGGGGCTTCTAAGACACGGCAATGAACGTGTCGCTCTCGCCGCCTGATTTTTCAGACGTCAGAGAGTCACAGGGACCAGTAATGATTCCCGGGGCCTGACCACTACAGCCTGGCAACAGAAGTAGTGGTGGACAGCAGGGAAAGACCGCTGACGGCGAGAAAGACCGCTGACTCCGGAGAAAGTACCGGCGGTGTGGGTCGATAAGATTCACTCTGACCCGACAGTGTGGTGACCGTAAAGCCACGAATCGGGAATGGTCGTATCACGAACGGTGAATCCGAAGCGGACGGGGGTTCGATTCCCCCCAGCTCCACCATGTCAAACGAGCAATCTCGCCGGCAGGCGCAATTGCCTATTTAACACCAAAAGTCCTAGAATGTGGCGTGGTAAATATTGAAGCACCTTCACCGAACATTATCTTCAGCGAGTTCTGGGTTCGTGAACAAAGTGAAATCGAAAAAGATCTAGCTTGGTATAGGTCGAACGCACCTGTCACCTTCGTCCAAGAACCCATAATGCCTTCTGAATCCCCTATCCCTCAAGGAGCAGGAACTTGGATTTTGTCACGCCATGCAGAAATTCTAGAAGCATCGAGAAATCCAGAAATCTTCAGTTCTGCCCAAGGCATAACTATCCTAGACAGCCCTCCTGAGTTCAATGAGTATTTTCAGTCAATGATTGCCATGGATGACCCTCGGCATGCTCGCCTTCGTAGGATAGTTTCTGCAGGGTTCACTCCACGAATGCTTCAAAAACTTGAGGATTCTGTCCAGCAGGTAGCTGCAGACATAGTTGATAACGTCTGCGAGCAAGGTGAGATTGACTTTGTGGTTGATGTCGCTGCGGCCCTTCCGCTCAAAATAGTTTGCGACCTGATGGGGGTTCCAGAATCCCACTATCAAGAGGTTTTTGATTGCTCAAACGTTATTCTGGGCGCCGGCGACCCTGAGTATCTTCCTGCTGATGGCGATATCTTATCGGCGATCTTTAACGCCGGATTGATACTGCAAGGGATTATGGAGGAAGTCGCTGAATCCAAACAAGGAATGAATAGTGATGACCTTACGACCGCACTCGTTAATGCTGAACTAGAAGACGACAAACTCACGTCTGCTGACCTTGCGAGCTTCTTTATCCTCCTTGTTGTTGCCGGTAATGAAACCACCCGAAACGCTATTGGGTGGGGTTTGAAGTATCTCACTGATAATCCTGACCAGAGGCAGATCTGGGTAAATGATTTTGAAAAGGTCGCTCCTACCGCAGTTGAAGAGATTGTGCGGTTAGCGAGTCCAGTTACCTATATGAGAAGAACAGCTACGACCGACACCATCCTCGGAGGACAAGAAATCAAAGAAGGTGACAAGGTCTGCATGTTCTACTTATCTGCGAACCGCGATGAAGATATTTTCGAAGACCCCTACCGATTCGACGTGCTTCGGCAACCCAACAACCATGTAGGTTTCGGTGGGCCGGGCCCACATTTCTGCCTGGGAGCCCACCTTGCACGCCGAGAAATAACTGTGATGTTTCGAGAGCTCTTCCATAGGCTCCCCGATATTCAAGCGTCAGGTGAACCTGACGTTCTTGCAGCGAGTTTCATTCATGGTGTGAAGCATTTACCAGCAACATTTTCACCCGTAGCAAAAAATAACCGCTAGCAACAACGGAGAGTGTCTATGTCACCAATCATCCCTAAGAATTTTGACGAAGTAACTACTGAATGGCTAAGCGATGTGTTGTCTTCTGATATTACAGCAATCTCTTCAGAAAGAATCGGAGAAGGAATCGGCCTAATGGGAGACATCCACCGAGTTGAGCTGACCCACAAAAGCGACACAGACGGGAAGCCCAGCTCAGTTGTCGTCAAACTGCCGTCCACGTTCGAAGAGAACCGTCAGCAAGGAGTAGCGCTCGGAATGTTCGAAGCAGAAGTACGGTTCTATGCTGAATTAGGTGAGAAAACAGGTACTGGCTTGCCGAAAATATACTTTTCTAAAATCCAGTCAGGAACAGCTGACTTTGTCATAGTTATGGAAGACCTTTCTGATCTGACCATGGTAGATCAAAGTGCTGGGATGTCCTTTGAACAGGCCCTAGCAGCAGTGAAGGTTCTTGCAAATATTCATGCCGTGTGGTGGGGAAAGGTCAGAACCGAAGAGTTGGAGTGGATTCCTTCAATGGTGGGGCCGCGCATAGAGTACGTTGATCAAGTACTGCCTCAGATCTATCCGGTCTTCGCTGAAGCGTTCGCTTCTACTCTTCCTGAAGGAGGAGCTGAGTTGACTGAACAATTCAGTCGATCGTATTTGTCGCTTAACAGGCAACTGGCCGAACGAGCTCCTTGGACTCTCGCCCATCAAGATTATCGTGTCGAGAATATGCTTTTTGGCGATGTTAACAGAGATCAGGTGGCGGTCATAGATTGGCAGGGAATAGGCAGAGGACCAGGAGCGTATGATCTCGCTTACCTTCTTGGAGGATCAATGGATACGGATCTTAGACGTGCACATGAGAGAGAGCTTGTGGCCGCCTATCAAGACCGCCTCGCAGATAATGGAGTTGAGGACTATTCAATTGAAAGCGCATGGGAGGATTATGGGTTCGCTCATCTTCTTGGGGGACTCGCTACATCTATTTTCGCTGGAGGAACTTTAGATCTCAGCAATGAGCGCGGTGTTGAGCTAATAGCACTGATGGCCAATCGGCATGTTACAGCAGCCTTAGATCATGGTGGATTTTCCCAAATTCTATAAGTTAAGAATTATTTGACACCTAGTGCCGAGAGTGGAGGGTGATAGGCCGGGAGGAATCAGCCTGAGCAAACTTTTGAAAAATCTGAAGTAGCCCATGTCCACATAACACCACTCAACATCACCTTATATTTATCCGTATACAACATGTCGAATTCAAAACCACCCCCTGCGTTACGAAGGACATGACCAACATTCTCTTCAAAATCTTCCCGTATAGGTTCAAGTAATGCTCCGCCAGGAATAACAATATCAGTTAACGCCTCATCCATATCAAGTGGTTCAGTCTGGGTACCGAAGTAAGTGCTGTTATCACCAGATGGGAAATCGACTAGGAAACTCTCTGCAAAGTTCACTTCAGCTGGGAAGGGTTGCAGCCATTCATTGTTTTCTGAGTAAACGTTTTCTATCTCCCAACCAATGTAGACAGCACCCTCACCTCTGTCTGTAAACAACACTCTCACAGGGCCCCAGTTGATGCCTCCGATATTTCCTACACATCCATATTCGTATTGGATTTCATTATCTGGTGTTCCAAGACCAGATATTAGAATGGCGAGCGTTTCTTCATATGGCGTATCGGGTGAAACTCCGCATAAGTCTTCTCCGACAGTAAGGTCGCAGATCGCAGCATAACTTGTCGGAAGACCNCNTTCTTCNAAAGCNGCAANNTGNGCTTCTCGAGTTNCCATNCCGTACCAGCCATCAGCTTCNATTTCTAAAAGTTCTTGCAACGCAATCGTGGCTTCGCTTCTCGANGGNTCGAGCCATGCNTANTCACCAAGGAGAATCTGTGACTCTGGGTCGTCTGGAAGAGGCGTAGGNTCNACCACTGCCTCTTCTCCATCAGTATTGCCATCTTCTTGTTCAGTCGCTGCTTCTGGTGGAGTATCCTCAGNNCCTTCNGATTCTGNNTCTTCGCTTCCGCTCTCTTCAACGGCCACAGGAATNGATGAAGGNCTNTCATCGTCATCGCACCCTTTGACGAACANTANTGCGACAAGNACAGCGATAATTGCTANAAGAATNCCAATAACAGCGTTACGTTGCCGGAGACCCCGAGTNTGNGATACNAAAATATTNTCTGANTCTGAGCTTTCGAAAAATTCAGACATGTGAACTCCTGNCGATCAAGCTANCAAAAGTCTTTCACAGGTTTTATCTAATTACAAACAGGCCTTCAGCNTAAGCAACNTNAAATATCGTTTAAGATATTCAAGNAATNTANATATGGAGNGAAGATTATGGATTTATTTGATGCGATGAGCACATGTCGGGCTATGAGATANTTGAAATCNGATCCNGTAGANCNGGACTTGATCAAAAAGGTGATAACNGCTGCAACATGGGCNCCAAGTCCCGGAAATTCTCAAGGGCGTGATTTTCTCCTAGTNNCNGATNAAGANAANAAGATNAAAATNGGNGATGCAATNGAAACAGCCATGGCCAGNAGAGTCGCGGCAATGGAACGACCCGATAAAACTCACCGGCTCATGCTTGATGGCACGGAGCATCTCGTCGCAACTTTAAAAAGCTGCCCTGTTCTCATATTCATTTGCGGCAAAAAGATATACCCAGCACAGGCACCTCGCGAATCATTTATTTGGTCTTCCATCTACCCTGCGGCCCAGAATTTAATACTTGCATCTAGAGCTTTAGGTCTCGGGACCGTTTTTACGACTTTTCAAGGGGCAGCTGAGCCCACTATCCGAGAAACGCTTTCATTGCCTGATGANGTTTNNATCGGTTGCATGATTCCGATGGGTTGGCCGGATAAGAACTTTGGCCCGTTAAATCGAGAGCCNTTCGAAAATGTCGTGCATCATAACCAATGGCAAGGTGATTTGAGAACATACCCACCCGAATANANNTTTAGGGCGCTATCGAACCCCACGACCTCGCTAACTCAGGATCTCCGAAAATTTCTATATCCTCTGGTTGCCTCCCCCAAAGATATAAAAGAAGGCTTAGCGCATTTCCTCTTACTGCCACGTCACCTTTCTCATGCACCCGCTTTACTATAAGTTCATTGTCTGCGACCTCAAGTAGCCATTCACCCTCTCCATCGGTTCTATGAAGATGAAGAGAACCATCTGGATAATTGAATTCCTTCCTCGACGCCGCTAATTGTAAGAAGACGTCAATGAATTCATCAACTCCATCGCAGGCNATATCCCCATCTACNGATATGTGCTCATTTCCTACCGTTTCAGCATCCCACATATGCACAAGAGACTCGTGAGCCATCCTTCGGATATAGAAGCCAACATTCTTCTCTTGACCCCAAGTCCATATAGGGCGACTTGGTTCACGCGTTTCAAGAACCTCTTGAAGATTATGAAAATTATTTTTAGCCCAATTAAATACATCTCCCTCTGGAGTGCTATTAAAAAGGTCCGAGGGGCGTTCGATCGAATCGGCAGAAATAATACCTTCAACTGTGGCATACACATTTCCGACATGGCCTACTANCCCTTTCATGCTCCAGCCAGGACGAGCTGAAATTTCAGCTTCAGGNTTAGCATTGGCTACTGTAAAGAACCGAGTACCAAAAGTAGTTAAAGCGCTATTTAGAGACTGTAGATCCATACCCTACTCCCCTAACGCAGCCTTTATGCCTAGGGCAAATGTTTCAACATCGGCTGCTTGTGTTGAAAAACTTGTCATCCACCTAACCTCATTCTCACCTTCCCATGTGTAGAAGGGTGACCATTCCTGGAGTTCAGATATGACTTCTTTAGGTAAAGTTGCGAANACAGCATTAGCTTGCGTCGGCTGTGTAATNGTCACACCNGAGATNGNGGAGACTTTTTCTGCAAGGAGAGCTGCCATATTGTTTGCATGCCGGGCGTAGTCGAGCCATCGGTCATTTTGAAGCATCGCAAGAAACTGCGCTGCTATAAAACGCATCTTCGATGGAAGCTGAGCTGACTGCTTTTGAAGATACTCAACAGCTTCTGATAATTCAGGGTCAAANACAATAATTGCCTCCCCATANACCATCCCATTTTTTGTCCCTCCAAANCTCAANATNTCTATACCTATATCTGCAGTGAATTTNGCAATATCACAGCCTAGAGACACCGCAGCGTTCGCAATTCTTGCTCCATCCATATGGACACGAAGACCAGCCTCATGAGCTACCTCAGTAATACCTTTCAGTTCTTCTACCGTGTAAACAGTGCCGTATTCTGTTGATTGCGTTATTGAAACAGCACCAGGTTGCACATGGTGGACAACGCCGAGAACATCGAACTGCTTTTTGANCTGGTCAATGGTCAGTTTTGCATCTGGGCTAGGTAAATCAATTAATTTACTCCCCAAAAATCTTTCCGGAGCACCGCATTCGTCGATATTGATATGCGATGATTCGTTGCAAATAACTCCTTGCCAAGGGTTAATTAGAGCCTGAAGGCCTACGATGTTGGCCCCGGTCCCACCCCATGAAAGAAAAGTTGAAACTTCTCGTCCGAAAAGTGAATNCATCACCATTCTTAGCTCACTTGTATAACTATCATCTCCATAAGCAATGCTGTACCCTTCATTGGCTTCACATAAGGCTTGGAGAACTTCTGGTGATGCGCCTGAAGCATTATCACTTGCAAATGTACATTGAGGGGGATCTAGAAGCATACAAAAACCCTATCGGGATCATTCATGATGAACGACTAATTGAAGCATAGACAGCTGCAAATATTNCTTTCCCCTTATATACAGAGGGGTTCTGGCTTNATTTAGCCCACTCGACCTTTAGAANACTNGCNCTNTATCTTGATACTANGCAGAGACGCGGNAANCGTGTANNAAGCAAAAAATGGTGGCNAATTAACGNAAGCTANACNTCAAGAAAGCGGTATGCAGCTATAGCTGANCCGACAGANCCNACTATTGCCCCNACNAGAAAAAGCAATCCNCCTATTGCCCANACTTCCCCNGTNTCNACAGCGAAGCTNTGTAAGATATTTAANACGTTNTCACTNGCTAGCCACTCTTCAAATGCNCGGTTTGCACCNTANACAGACGCCNTCCCTANAGCTGCACCTACAAGNCCNTGNAANGTNCCCTCAAGCATAAANGGNACAAGNATNAAAGAATTTGAAGCACCTACAAGTTTCATNACCTCNATTTCTCGACGGCGNGCGAAAATAGCCATTCGAATAGTATTGAGAATAAGTAAGAGTCCTGTCCCTAAAAGAATNGCACCTGCNCCAAGAACAATCCACCTNATTACATCTGTAGCTTTTTCGATTTTNTGAATTTCATCTGTAGCNCGAACNACTTTTTTNACTCCGGGNTTNGTTTCAAAACCCGATGCNACNATNTCTATNGCCTCAGCACTCAATTGTTTCGGAATGATCCGATANGAAGGTGGAATTATCTCCTGAGTAACGAGCTGGGTTATTTCCGGATTCTCTGGGAAAAAATCCTCATTNAANTCCCNNTAGGANTCCTCCTGATTGACGAACCTNTAACTGTCAATAGCTGCAGANCGNTCAATTTCTTCTTGGACNAGACCTANTTGNCTNTCTGTAATCTCNGGTTCNAGAAAAACAATGAACTCCACNCCNTCCTGCCACCTATCNGTNGCGTTTGAGACGCCACGCTGAAGAAGNAGCGCTATNCCCAAAAGGCTNAANGATACTGCGACAGTNAGAATTGACGCGAGAGTAAGCGTNAGATTCCTCCGNAGATTCCGAAGCGTTTCTCGNNCCATGTAANCTAATCTCATTACANAGNNNCTTTCTTACTCATAGACNCCTCGNGCNTGATCACGGACNATTTCNCCNTTGTTTAGCTCAATAACTCTCCGCCTCATNGTGTCGACGATTCCGCGATCNTGAGTNGCCATAACNACAGTAGTTCCGATCTCNTTAATCCTCTCGAGCAATCTCATAATCCCAACCGAAGTNGATGGATCAAGATTTCCTGTNGGCTCATCTGCTAGAAGTATCAACGGCCTATTNACAAANGCACGAGCTATNGANACTCGCTGTTGNTCACCTCCNGAAAGTTCATGTGGGAANCGATTCATCTTCGTTTGAAGGCCNACAAGGTCNANTATNGCNGGAACNTGTGTCTTAACCACATGNCTNGGNCTGCCGATAACCTCTAAAGCAAAAGCAACATTTTGAGANACNGTCTTATTGGGAAGAAGTTTGAAGTCCTGAAAAATNCTNCCAATTTGCCTTCGCATTTGCGGAACTCTCCAACGNCGTAAACGTGCAATATCNTTNCCNGCNACAAAGATTCTNCCATTATCTGGTTCNTCNTCCTTGTTCAAAAGACGCAAAAACGTTGACTTACCCGANCCAGANTGCCCGACAAGAAATACNAACTCNCCTTTTTGTATNTCGCAGGAAGCTTCGTGAAGCGCAAGTACTTCTCCCTTGTAAACCTTCGTAACCGATTCAAGTTTAATCATGTTTCTACATTCAGCCTTTTCTACTGTGTCAAGGGTAGCAGCACCCCAGAACAAAGCTAAGGCAGCGAACTCTAATGACTAAAGGTCTGGCTTACCAGAACGTAACCACCTTAGATACGCTTCCACGAAACCATCAATCTCTCCATTAAGAACCGAATCAACTGCACCAACTTCGAAGTTCGTCCTCAGGTCTTTCACCATCTGATAAGGCTGCATCACATACGATCGGATTTGGCTTCCGAACCCTACATTTTGGTTCTCTCCACTAATACTGGCTATGTCTTGCTCACGTTGCTTTCGCTCAAGATCAAGCAGCCGAGAAGAAAGCATTTGCAAGCATCTATCTTTATTCTGATGTTGACTTCGTTCGTTCTGACAAGAAACAACTATTCCTGATGGGAGGTGAGTAATGCGCACAGCTGAATCAGTAACATTTACGTGCTGCCCTCCTGCTCCCGAAGATCGAAATGTATCAACGCGGATTTCCGTCTCATCAATGCTTATCTGGTCTGAAACTTCCTCAAAGAAAGGAACAACATGCATTGAAGCAAAAGACGTATGGCGATTAGCTTGTTTATTAAAAGGCGAAATTCGAACAAGGCGATGGACGCCGTGTTCTGATTGAAGTTTTCCATAAGCTCGACGCCCACGGATAATGAACTCAGCGGAAGAGATTCCAGCTTCTGTCCCAACCGAAACAGAAGTTATTTCCATTGCATAAGCTTGCTGCTCAGACCATCTCTGATACATCCGGAACAGCATCTCAGCCCAATCTTGCGCTTCAGTTCCTCCTTCGCCAGATTGAATATGACATACAGCGTCACTTTCGTCATACTCCCCCGTAAAAAGTGAACGCAACTCAAGTTCATCTAATGCCGCCGCCACCCTGCTAAGTAAAAGCTCCGATTCTTGTTCAAGCCCGGAGTCAGGTTCCTCTTCCAGAAGTTCGAGAAATGTTTCAACTTCTTCCAACTGAGCAGTTAAGACATAGTGGAGGTTAATATCTTCAGTGATTTCAGCAAGTTCCTGACTAACCCTCTTCGCATTTTCAGCATCATCCCAAAGATCCGGTTGAGCAATCAAATCCTCAAGCTCTAATTTACGGTCACTGATCTCATCTAATTTGAGATAGTGTTCAGCGTCCTTCAGACGTTGCCGTAGGAGGCTTAGTTCAGTATTAGTTTCAGACATAGGAGTTAGTTACTAGTTCTAGTAAACCAATACTACTTCGATTACTTACCGTGACACTGTTTAAACTTTTTCTCAGAGCCGCATGGGCATGGCTCATTTCTGCCAGTTTTTTCAAATTCGCTTTTGACAATTGTTGATTGTTTGGAGGCAGTGTTCTCTTTAACCTGCGCAGCAGGCATTTCTGACTTACTAGAAACAGAAGGTTTCTGTTGCGCTAAAGTAGCTATTGCCCCAGCCGCTATTTCATCAGTTCCCGAGTAAGAGACATCGCTCGCTTGCCTGTCAAGGGAACCACCTTGCTCTGCTTCCGATTCATTATCAATTTGAATATGAGTGATGTACTTTATGAAATCTTTCCCTACTGAATCCATCATGGAGCCAAACATCTCAAAGCCCTCACGCTGCCATTCAGTAAGCGGGTCTTTCTGCCCCATAGCCCTTAGGTGAATCCCCTCTTTAAGATAATCCATAGCATAAAGGTGTTCACGCCACCGCTGATCAAGTATGCGAAGCATGATTTGACCTTCTACTTTTCGCATTACTTCAGGCCCAATCTGAGTTTCACGCTGCTCACAATATTGGAGCACATCCTCCATAGCTAGCTCATAGATACCGTTAGAGTCAGAAACTTTCTTAAATGAAGTTGGAGTAAACTCATTTGGCCAAAGATTCCCCAGTGAAACTGCCAATGCATCAAGATCCCAATCCTCCTGGTGCTCTGATGAACAATGAGATGAGATGATTTCATCGACTTCCAATGCTAAGAACTCTGATGTCTCGTCTTTCAAATCTTCCCCGTTCAGAATCTCATTTCGCCTTGCATAAATAACTTTGCGTTGCTCATTCATGACTTCATCATATTTCAGGACGTTTTTTCTCGTTTCTGCGTTTCGCTGCTCTACAGTATTCTGCGCCCGCTCAATCGCTTTTGTTACCATCTTGTCACCGATAGGGACATCGTCTGGTAAAGCTTTTTTCATAACCCATTCCATAGCACCTGTAGCAAATAGACGCATTAACTCATCTTCAAGTGACAAATAAAACCGTGACTCGCCCGGATCACCCTGCCTCCCAGACCTTCCTCGTAACTGATTATCTATTCGACGGCTATCATGACGCTCAGTACCTAGAACATACAACCCACCTGCTTCTTTTACCTTTTCACCCTCTTCAGCGCAGATTGATTCATATTTTTTTAAATACTCTTCATATTTGGTAGCACCTTCTTCATCCTCTATCTTGAGGCCTTCTGCGACAACGTCCCGTTCCGCTAGACCCTCCGGGTTTCCCCCCAGAATTATGTCAACTCCTCTACCGGCCATGTTTGTCGCAACTGTAACAGAGCCGATCCTTCCTGCTTGCGCAACAACGTCGGCTTCACGAGCATGTAGCTTTGCGTTAAGCACAGAATGAGTGACCCCTCGTTTATCAAGCAGGTCAGAGACGAGTTCAGATTTTTCTACAGATATTGTTCCAACGAGAACTGGCTGACCTTTTTTATTCCGCTCAACAATATCTTCAACGACAGCACCATACTTTCCTTTTTCAGATCTGTAGATGAAATCAACTGCGTCATCTCTAATAATCGGCTTGTTAGTGGGGATTGGAACAACATGAAGACCATATGTGTTAAAAAACTCAGCAGCTTCAGTTTCAGCTGTTCCAGTCATCCCAGCCAGCTTGTCGTACAGCCGAAAATAATTCTGAAGGGTAATAGTTGCAAGAGTCTGATTCTCTTCCTTGATAGTAGCCCCCTCTTTAGCTTCAACTGCCTGGTGGAGACCATCGCTCCATCGACGGCCATCGAGAATACGACCTGTGAACTCATCTACGATTTTAACCTCTCCGTTTGCAAGTATGTAGTCCTTATCTCGGTGAAATAATTCTTTTGCTTTTAAAGCTACTTGAAACTGGTGAACGAAATCAGCAGATACTGCGTCATACAGATTCTCTATATCCAATGCGCGTTCTACTGCGTGCACTCCTTCTTCGGTCGGAGCGACTGTTCTCTTCTCTTCATCTACTTCGTAATGGCGATCGCGCTGAAGGTTTTGGACTATAGAGGCAAACTTATAGTACGTCTGCGCTGCATCTGCCAGCTTCCCACTAATGATTAAAGGAGTTCTCGCCTCATCTATAAGAATGCTGTCTATCTCATCTACGATGCAATAGTTATGACCCCTTTGAACCTTCTTTGAAAGTTCCATAGCCATGTTGTCTCGGAGATAATCAAAGCCCAATTCGTTGTTAGTCCCATAAGTCACATCGGCATCGTATTGGGATTTCTTATAGGAACTATCTCTATTTCCGGGGACTATCAACCCAACTTCGAGACCCAGCCAGTTATATATTTCGCCCATCCATTCTGAGTCGCGAGTCGCCAAATAGTCATTTACCGTAACAACGTGAACGCCTTTACCTGATAAAGCGTTTAGGTATATGGGAAGGGTCGAAGTTAAAGTCTTCCCCTCTCCGGTTCTCATCTCCGCAACCCATCCGAAATGCAAAGCAGCTCCACCAACAAGCTGGACATCATAATGTCGTTGCCCTATAACGCGCCACGCAGCTTCTCGCACAACTGCGAAAGCTTCAATAAGTAGATCACTTACTCCTTCACCACGCTCTACTCTTTGTTTAAATTCCCCAGTTTTAGCCTGCAGTTCAGCATCGCTTAAAGCTTTCATATCATCTTCAAGTTCGGAAATATCGGGAACTAAAGCTTCCAAAGCCTTCAGTTTCTTCCCTTCACCGGAACGAAGAACTTTTCTTAAGGGATTTGCACTCATCTAACTGTGAATCCTATCTTCCTATAGCCACTATCGATATTTTTTAACACTAAAGAGCTTTAGTATCTGTAGTGCTCAGGTTTAAACGGTCCTTCTTTAGAAATTCCAAGATAATCTGCTTGCTCTTGAGAAAGTTCGGTCAAGCGAACTCCGAGCGACTCTAAATGAAGTCTTGCAACCTTTTCATCGAGAGATTTTGGCATCGTAATGACCTGATTCTGGTAATTTTCAGCATTCCTGTAGAGATCAATTTGTGCCATCACTTGATTAGTGAAGCTGAAACTCATGACAAAACTTGGATGGCCAGTAGCATTCCCCAGATTGAGCAGCCTACCTTCTGACAAAATAATGACCGAATGGCCGTCCGGAAAAACATATTCATCAACTTGAGGTTTAATATTCTCGCGTTTCACATCTGACATATCCTGCAAACCCGCCATATCTATTTCATTATCAAAGTGGCCTATATTGCCTACAATCGCTTGATGCTTCATTCTTGCCATATGGCTTGCAGAAATAATTCCTTTATTCCCAGTAGCAGTGATGAAAATATCCGCTGTCTCCATCACATCTTCCAACCTGACAACTTCGTATCCCTCCATTGCAGCTTGGAGGGCGCATATTGGGTCAACCTCAGTAATAACTACACGCGCCCCTTGTCCTGCAAGTGACGCTGCGCAACCTTTCCCGACATCTCCGTATCCGAGAACACACGCAACCTTACCCCCGATCATAGTGTCTGTAGCTCGATTGATTCCATCAACTAGGGAGTGCCTACAGCCATAAAGATTGTCAAACTTAGATTTAGTTACTGCATCATTTACGTTTATTGCAGGGAATAGTAACAACTCTTCATCTTGCATCTGATAGAGGCGATGGACTCCTGTTGTCGTCTCCTCAGACACTCCCATTATTCCTGAAGATATAGCGCCCCAATCTATAGCACCCTCTCCTTGGATCGTTAGAAGCCTGTTTAGAAAAACACCCCACTCTTCGGAGTCTTCACTTCCAGCATTGGGAATTTCACCACTCTCAAGATATTCAAGGCCCTTATGAACCATCATGGTGGCATCGCCCCCGTCATCTAGAATCAAATTTGGACCTTTCCCATTAGGCCAATGAAAGAGCTGCTCCGTCGCCCACCAATATTCCTCCAGAGTTTCCCCTTTCCAGGCGAAAACAGGAACTCCCTGGGGGTTGTCATCAGTCCCATTAGGCCCCACAACAACAGCAGCCGCTGCATGGTCCTGCGTGGAAAATATATTACATGATACCCAGCGAATTTGAGCCCCAAGTGCAGTAAGCGTCTCAATCAAAACGGCGGTCTGAATCGTCATATGTAAAGAGCCGGCTATTCGGGCACCTTTAAGGGGCTGTGCATCAGCATATTCAGCCCTCAGGGCCATCAGGCCTGGCATTTCATTTTCTGCAAGTCGAATCTCTTTCCGCCCAAAATTCGACAAAGATAGATCGGCAACTTTGAAGTCATCAACTGACATAGAACCCCTTTCAAATTTTTACAACTCATTGGCTAAGGTCCTCTGACGTCAATTCAGCCGATTGTCAGTCTACACCCATACAGAAAGTCATAGCTACACTTCTTTTCTGAATCGAAACTGAATTTACTTATCTTTTTTCGTTCTTTGAGGTTAGTCGTTGATGCTCATCATCGGAGACTTGCTTAGATTCATCGATCAGTAGAACAGGAATCCCATTATCTATTTCAAAGGCTCTTCGAAGTCTGGGGTTATAAAGAATCTGCTCATCTTCGAAATACCATAGAGGACCTTTGTCTTCAGGACACGCAAGAACTTCCAAAAGCCTTTGGTCTAAACTCATAGAAGAATCCTACCTCATCAATAGGCTTTACCCTCAGATTCAACGAACTGTTGAAGGCATGCACTCACGTTCATAAATTCTCTTTCCATTGTGACTGCATTGTCTGCTTCTAGATTCAACCGCAGCAGAGGCTCGGTATTTGATGGGCGAAGATTGAACCACCACTTATCTCCATTGACTGTGAGGCCATCTAAGTAGTCATGCTCATGGTCAGAGAAAGTATCACTAATTCGCTCGATCACATCTATTGGATTATCAACGTGGAAGTTTATCTCACCTGTTGACGAGTAGGAGCCGAAGTCTTTTCGAAGTAATGATAGAGAAATTTCCCTATCACTCATTTCTTGCATCACAAGGAGAGCTGCTATCAATCCAGAGTCTGCCCTATAGTTATCCCGGAAGTAGTAATGCCCTGAATGTTCTCCAGCGAAGGCAGCATCAGTTTCAGCCATTAATTGCTTGATGTAAGAATGACCCACCCTGCTTCTCAGAGCTTGCCCTCCATACCTCTTGATAGTTTCTGGGACCGCTCGGGAACATATTAAGTTATGAATAATCGTAGACCCTGGCTCTCTGTCAAGAATACTTTTTGCAACTAAGGCAGTTGTATCCGATCCTGACAGAGATTGGCCCATCTCATCTACTAAGAACACTCGATCGGCATCACCATCAAAAGCTAGACCTATATCAGCATTAGATGATTGAACTTTTCTTTGGAGATCTACGAGATTCTCTGAGTTCAATGGATCTGCGGGGTGATTCGGGAAGGTCCCATCAAGTTCCCCAAACATAAGGTCTAGCCTGAATGGTAATTTGTCAAAAACTGCTGGGACCACAAGACCCCCCATACCATTAGCAGTATCGACTACGACGTTAAGGGGTTGCAAAGATTTCACATCGATAAAGCCCAAAACATGATTTACGAAATCGTCAAGAATCTCTAACGAGTGAACATTCCCTTTGGATAAGACAGGCTCAGAGTCTTCACTCATAGTCTTTCCCTGAATATCGATTAGGCCGGATTCAGCGCCAATAGGCCTTGCGCCAGCTCTACAAAGCTTTATCCCATTGTATTGAGAGGGGTTATGTGATGCAGTAAAAATAGCGCCGGGACAATTATGAAACCCAGAGGCAAAGTACAACATGTCTGTGGAACACAAACCCAGTTGGTCAACATCAATACCTCTAGATATAACGCCTTCAATGAAAGCGGGAACTAACGCATCTGCTGATGGTCGCATGTCATGTCCGATAAGAATTTTCTCGAGACTTGCATCCTCCTCCGCCATGAGCGATGCAAAAGCTTGTCCTATCCGATAGCAGATCTCAGGGTAGATCTGCTCTCCTACAATTCCTCGAATATCGTATGACTTGAATAGCCCACCCAATGGTTCCATAATGAAAACCTACTGGGGTCTACTTTATTTGCAAGCATCTATTGCTTTTGTTCAAATCAATAAATTAATGAGTGTCACTCCATTAAATGCTGCATGCGCCCATATCGCTGGAGTGAGCCTTCCTGTCTTTTCATAGAGGATATTAAAGACAAGACCGACCCCAAATAATGCAGGTAAGAGAATCCATTGAAAGTGGACGATTGAAAAAATTGCCGATGCAATAATTGCAGAAACCCAAACACAATATCTGGGACTTAAGTTCAATCTTTTACGAAGCGAACCGTACAGAAGACCTCGAAAGAATAGCTCTTCCGCGATCGGAGTAAACACTCCGACAAATACAATGAGGGCAGCAATACCTATAGGAGTGGAAGGACGATCGGTTAATTCCTCCGCTATTTTTCTTACGTCTTCAATATCTTTGTCGAATAGCCAAAGGACAGGATATGTCAACGCAGGAACAAGAAAAAATTGTGCAGCAACACCTACCGAAAGACCTAGAAAGACGTCGTTTCGTTTCATCTGGAGCAGGAAGTCCTTTACCATCCCGCCGCCTCGGTAAACTCCAGCAAAGATCGCAGCTAACAACATTGACCCCTGTAAAGGGAAATTTGCTACAGCTACTAACCACAATGGGTAGTCAGCAAAGTCTTTATAGCCTCCAACACTGTTTGCTAATGCATAGGCGAACGCAGCGAGAAGGTGTCCGAAAACAAGACCAAGAAAAACTTCAAGCAACCCCCACCTTCGCCAATCGTTTTCTATCCGTCCAGCTAATGGAAATCTATAGTCACTTGTGCCTTTCTCAGAATCACTATCTGTTATTTCGCCCACAGAACAGATCGTAACTCCCTAAACCTCCCAATGAATAGCTATTTAGAAGAAGGTCAAGGTAACTTCTTAACCTTTCAGAAACAGGATTTGCTTCTAGACACTGATTCAACTGAAAATAATGCCACTACGATGGAGTCATGAATGAGGAAATGCCTCCAGCGCCGCCAGATCCAAGCCAGCAGCAAAATAACCAAGAAGCTGATGCTAAACCTAATCCTTGGGGCAAAAGGGTCGGCTATTTGTTTGCGATTGCGCTTTTAGCTGCGCTGTTTTATCCAAATCTCTTCGGGTCGGATAATCGAACTGAAATTCCGTATCAGGAGTTTCGAGAAAAAGTTCTTTCTGGAGAGATAAGCGAAGCTGAGTTCAATAACAACAATGGAAAGATCAAAGCAACAACGCTGGATGGAGAGTCGCTCAAATCTTCTGGGCCTATTGAACTTTCCTCCGAAGATGAAAACCTGTTCTTAGGTAATATCCCATCATTCCAATTCCATACGCCGGGATCAAATATTTGGACGGGGTTTATTATCCCTGTCCTTGGACCCCTTGCCCTTATCCTTTTGTTTTTCTATTGGATACAACGAAGAGCTCAAGGCCAAATGGGGAATATTATGTCAATTGGCCGGTCCAAGGCTAAGGCGTATACGACTGAAAGGCCTGCTACAACTTTTGAGGATGTAGCTGGCTATGAGGGCGTTAAGCAAGAAATTGAAGAAGTAGTAGATTTCTTAAGAGATTCTGAAAAGTTCGCCGCTATTGGCGCACGAATCCCAAAGGGCGTTCTTCTAGTCGGCCCGCCAGGCACTGGAAAAACTCTTATAGCTAGAGCTGTAGCTGGCGAGGCTGGGGTTCCATTCTTGTCGGTGACTGGCAGTGACTTCATGGAAATGTTCGTAGGGGTTGGTGCTAGTCGGGTGAGAGACCTTTTCCAAACAGCCAGAAAAATGGGGAAAGCGATAATCTTTATTGACGAAATAGATTCAATAGGTCGCAAACGCGGAGCAGGATTGGGTGGCGGTCACGATGAGCGGGAACAGACACTAAATCAAATGCTCGCAGAGATGGATGGCTTTGAAGCAACAGAAGGAATCGTAATGATGGCAGCAACGAATAGGCCAGATATTCTCGACCCAGCGCTACTCCGCCCCGGTAGATTCGATAGGCAAGTAATTGTTTCACTTCCGGAGCTTGAAGATAGAAAAAAAATTCTCGAAGTTCACGTAAAAGGAAAGAAAATGGAAGATGGGACGGATCTTACTCTTCTGGCCAGAGGAACTCCAGGCATGAGTGGTGCCGACCTGGCTAACCTCGTAAACGAAGCGGCATTGATAGCTGTTCGCGATGGCGAGGAATCGGTAACAAGCGACCATCTGGAGAGCGCCAGAGACCGAGTTTTGATGGGCCAAACTCGTGAAGCGACTGTTCTAAATAAAGATGAGAGAGAGCGCGTTGCCTATCATGAAAGCGGCCACGCATTAGCTGCAGTGCTTCTTCCGAACGCTGACCCATTACATAAAGTTTCGATTATTCCAAGAGGAATGGCCTTAGGGGTAACAATGACTTTACCGGAAGAGGATCGGTACTTATTAAAAAAGAGTTATGTAGAAGATGAACTGGTAAAGATGCTCGGTGGACGAATGGCAGAAGAAATAGTTTTTGGTGAAGTATCTAGTGGCGCTGCTGATGATCTCTCTCGAGCTACTGAGATGGCACGAAAAATGGTACGTGAATGGGGAATGAGCGACCGTGTGGGGCCTATGGCATGGAGATCACATGAACAGGTTTTCTTAGGCGAGGATATGGGGAGAGGACGAGACTATAGCGATGAGATGGCAAATCTGATTGATTCTGAGATAGAGGGAATTCTTCGACATGCTGAAACTCGCTGCCGAACCCTCATAACTGAAAATAGATCGAAACTAGATAGTCTTGCTTCTGCCCTGCTAGAGCATGAAACTATTGATTCAGAAGATGTAAAACAGATCTTGAACGAGAAAGGATTGGATTCCGGACAGGAAACTACCGAATCCGAAAACTCCTCTGGGCCAAAAACAGCTGAGATACCTGCTTTACAAAGCTATAGTAGCCCAACAGAGTCTAAGGAACCTTCATAAACAGTCCAATCCTCTTCAAGCCCAATGCTACTTAACTTAATTCTGTTTCTCCTTCTAGGGTCTTTCGCAATCATCGTCGCTTATATAGCCAACAACAGACGAACCGATAGCCCTTCAGTGCCCAAAGGCTCTCTTCCAATTCAAGTAGATCGAAGGGATTTTGATATGCCTGACATGAAGTGGCTGCTGGTTTTCTTCTCATCCGAATCTTGTTCCTCCTGCATACAAGTTCGGGAGATACTCAGCGGCATCCCCATGAACTCAATTCATATTCAAGAGGTAAGCTTTCCTCAGGGGAATAACCTCCATAGTAGATACGCAATTAACTCAGTTCCCATTGTCCTTATCGCTAACTTAGAAGGTGTCGTAATCTGGTCATATGCAGGTGTTCCACCTACTGATTTGATTGAAAGTATAATTTTGACCCTTTAGAGAAACGCTTAGACATTTCATCTGTCGATTTTTATACATTTCGTTTCAAGAACCTATTGCAAAGGGACATATGGTTCATTTAATGAAGATGATGCAGGTAAAACCCGTGTCCAATACCCACCCTTACTCGACCCTATATATCTCTCGACAAGAACCGGTTCTGAGGAAATCAACTCAATAATAGAGTCTGCAGGAATACCGAACTGCTCAAGGTTAATGACCTTACGAGAAACTGCAGAAATTTCAAAGGGAAGGGACTCATATAATTCCCCACCACTAAATGCCAGTAGCTTAAGCTGAACCAGACGATCATCTAAGGTGTGTGATATTGCAACTAGCTCATCACCTTCAGATGAAATGAAGTTATGTGAATCTGCCATCACATCAACCCCAAACCCCGATGCCGTCATCTGCGGGAAAGACCCATCAGATAAAACGAAGCGTTCTGAGATAATTGAAGGTCCAGAAATTACGCGCACGACAATCCAGTGCGGTGACCCCGAAGGTATCCGAGAAGTTAAATCATATGCACTACGCGAGATATTTAAAGCCCCTTCACCTCCTAGAACTATTGTCTCAGTAGTTCCTGGACCCATTTCTATACTCACCGGCTCAATAAAGGAAGAGTCTTTAAAGTCAGAATAAATCTCTATATCGACACTTACTTGTTCCACTTCTGAAGGATTAAATATCTGAATTGATGAAGGGAAAGCGCTATCAACTCCTCCAGGGAAAACCCAGATCGGGGCCAAGCTCGGCGAACCGGCCTCAATGCTCAGGCCATTCGGCGTAAACTCATCACCAAATATTAGTAAGCGTTCTGCAACCACACGTCCAGTCCTAGCACGTACTTCTGCACTAACAACGTCTGACAACGTCACTGCACCTGTAATGTCAACGGGTAAGAGTGTCTTCGGTGGAATCACAAGACCACTAAATGAGTCGGGCCTGCGAACTCGCCCATCAGCTACAAAGGTCATATCAATTACAGCACTATCAGCAAATGGATTAAATACCGAGATGATTTCACGTGCTTGATCTCGAGTTGTACCCGAAGCAAAGTACCATTCTTTAGAGGCATCAGATTGGCAGTTCGACTGAGACTCTCCAGTGTCCCCAACGACACGATGCTCAACTATAAGATCTCCTACATTTGACTCAAGCATTACCGAAGCAAACTCTCCAGCAACTTGCGGAAGGTCAGCTACCACTACCGTCTCAACTGACCTCGGAGGAATCTCAACGCTAGTTTGAATTCTCTCAATCTGGATAACTTCAGGGGCAGCTTTCTTTCTACCCTGACTATCTCCAGAAGAATTTCTTTGTGGCGCTAGAACTGGTGTAACAGTTAGCGCCACCTCAGCAATCTTGTCTGATTTATTTCCGAGGATAACTTCATGATCTGCAATACCTGCTCCTCCGACTGTACCTGAAATGCAATACCAGATTGAGACCAAATCAGATTCTAAACCAACGGCTGAACTGATAATACGCCCTATGCCTGCTGCCTCCCCCTCTAAATCTTGTGAAGTGCTCGAAATTACTCCGCCGAAGATAAGTGCGGTAAATACTAGTAACGCAGGCCACCGAGTCACCTTCATAACGAGGTTCTCCCTGCTCCGACACTTGATCTTAAATAGCCAAGAAGTATTAAGACCCAAAGCAATGCCTGTAGGGAAATTACAGTCTTATGGCTCGAGGGGGTTTGATGAGATAATTTAAAATCTCCTGACATGTTTGGGTCAAATCCCATGCCCCACTCAAGAGCGACTTGTTGCTTGATCTCGACTCCATCAACTGAAAGCTCCCATGAGCTACCATAAGGAGCAGCGAGAAAAACCTCTGAATCGCCTTCGACAGAACCTTCAAATGTTGAGATGGGTGAACCATAGGATGGTGCCTCAATCCCACTATCTGGTGATGGATCAGAGGCAAAAGACCTGAGTGTTCTCCCAATAGTCTGTCCATTTGGCAAAATCGCTGCAACGGGAATAGCTGAAACATTTCTATATCGAACTATTCCAGGCGAAGCTTCTATCCTAATCAAGTCAAGTTGGCGACCAAAAGCTGATTCAACTGATGAGGGTATTGTTTCAATTTGGCCCTTCGAGGGCAAAGGAGAGGAACGACCGACTAGGACTATATCGCTGACTCCGAAAGGGGCGAGTAAGCGGCCTAGTTTTGCAGTCCCGCCATTGATCGCTAAATTCATCACCTCTACCAGCAGTGGTTCACTGACATTCTGCCCTGAATCCCATCGGTCAAGAAATGAAGACTTGAGATCACCAGTAACCGAAAGCGTTAGGCCTTCACCAAAGGACTCGCCTGAAGCAGCGAGTAAATCATCATGTCCAACCCACAACACTCGCCCGTTATAATCCATTTCGCTTTCTTGAAGCCCCAGAACTTGATTCAGTTCATCGTTAGGCATTCCCCAATCTCCTGAAAACGAATTTCCAAATACTGGTAGAACTACCAATGCAAAAGCAACTAATGTGCTAACAGGAATTAATTGCCTCCATCCAAAGCGGTAAGTCTGTAGATCACGTTGAAGTGCCCCGACTCCCATCGCACCAGCGACTGCCAACCCAAGTGAAGCTGGCGCTAAGAGAACCTCTGGCCTAGGTAAAGATATATCAAGCAGGTCATTCTTATCGACCCAAAGTACCGAAATGCCTCCCAAATACATAACCCAACTTCGAATAGCCCAAGCCCAACGTTCACCTTTTGCTAGAAGGAGAGGGACTATTGCCATAGCCAAAAACCCCCATCCGAAAATAGAGTTACCTGTGCTTTGTGACTCTAAGCGGAGAAAATCAGAAAGACCCCCTGAGATGCTAGACGTTGGACGCGTACCAACAAACCATTTCCAGGATGGGTCAAACATAACGCTGTCGATGAGCCATGGAAGATTGAGTGCAATGGCAATAATTGCACCCAAACTAAAGACACTCACTAACCGAAAAGTTCCAGAAGGCCAACCCGACAATAGCGAACCTATGAAAATTGCGGAAACAATTAAAATAATTTCAATACCAGCAAATGGAACAAATGCAATCATAAAACCAATAAGAATTCCTAAACCTAAAGCTTCCCGCAGCCAGTCAGATGGGAGAATATTCCTTCCCCTAGGCCCTCCTAGAGTTCCAAATGGCGAAAGTCTTCCTGCTTGAGACAAATATGCAAGTAGCCATGGAAGGGTTCCATATAAAATGAGTGCACTCCATGAACCAGAACGTAAGGCACTATATGGCACCGGGGATGCAAAGTATATGGAAGCTCCCGCAACTCGAATCCATGGGGAATTAAATGGTTTGAGAAAACACCAAACTCCAGCCACTCCTATTGGAAGCATCCCAAGTGTAAGGACGAGCCTAAGAAGCCCCATTGAGCCAAATGAGAAAACCCCCAGTAACCCTGTTATCCCCAGAGCCGTTGGGTTGGTAGATTCATTGCCAATTCCAATTGCCCACCAGTTGGAGAACCACAGCGAAAAGCATTCTGCGATACTTAGATCAAATGGAACGAGTTCCCCAACAACCGGGACTTTTCGAGTAATCAAATGCCGGCTACCAAAGAAGAAAACGAGGGTTGAAAGGCCAACAAAAACAGCTGAAGCTCTTGACGGCCCCTCACGCATGGCTTCTATAAAACGTTTAAACCGATCTTGCACCATTCCCGAAGCACGTTTTTGGTCGTTTGTCTGATCTTTGAAGAAAGACTTTAATAAAGCAAAACCCTGAGACTGCAGAGATCGTATCTCCCCATCATGGAGGCGACGAACAGTTTTGACCCTCCTTCTTCTCGCGAAGAGGCTACGTGGCCGCAAAAGATTCCACGCCCAAGAACCAAGTAGCACCCGAACACGGGCTAAATCACCTATCAGTAACGATCCAAACGCCCTAACTATAGAAAGCAAAAACGCTTGCGGAAGAATAACCAGAGAATGAAGAATGCCGTAACTACTTAGAACCACTCTGAGGCGATGACGTTCCCTATACTTTTCTTCCTCTCCATCCGTTCGATATTTTCCCTTCTCCTCACGATGACGGGCTAAAGCAAGAGGAACGATTAAAACTCGAGCCCCAGCTAAATGCGCCTTCCAGCATAAATCTAAATCCTCTCCAACCATTCCTATTTCTTCATCAAATCCTGAAAGGGCTTGGAATAGATCGGCACGGACCAGTGCGACTGTTGATGAAACCATGAAAACATCAGAGACAGAGTCATGCTGCTCTTGATCTAGTTCTCCAGGTTCAATTCTTGAGACTAGAAAACCAAGCTTGTCAACAGAGTAACCAATATCAAGTAATTCGTCGGGACGATCCCAGTTAACTATTTTGGGCCCTACGATTCCAGCATTCGATCTCAACGACTCTTCGACCATTAATCTCAGCGCATCCGGAGCGAGGGCAACATCATGATGGCAGAACAGAAAAAATGCTGAATTAGTCCCTAGATCAAAAATCGAATTTAAGTTTCTTCCATAGCCGTGATCAGATTCAACAGCGTGTACTTGCGCTAGGGGCAAATATTCATGAACGAAATGCCTCATTTGACTTTCATCGCCTGTGGTAAGAACAATTACGTTAAAATCCGGATAATCCTGGATCGCAAATGAATTAAGAACATCTCCAAACCATTCGTCTGGGTTGTGGGCGACTACGACAATGTCAACCGGTGGGAATGCGACAGGATTCTCAGCTGAATTAGCCTCTGTTGAAATAGAATGTTCCACAGTGGCGAAGGTTAACCGCCAAAACGAAGTTCAGCATGTACCCTGACGCCTTGAAGAGATATTTCCTGTAAAAAATTACAAAATTAAATCAATTTTCCTTAAAAAAGTAGATTTTTTCCATATAGATCCTGAATTTAGATGGAGTACAATTCACTTGTGTCTTATTTGTTGAAAAAAAAGTGTTAGCACTGATTACAGGTGGTTCCGGATTCGTAGGAAAACACCTTGCTGATCACCTATCAGATTGCGGCGACGATGTTATAACTACTGACATCTCTGATGGAGGACCAGATCTCTTAGATCAACGTGAAATAGATAAGTTGATACTTTCTACTCAACCACAGGTTGTCTATCATCTTGCGGGTCAGGCTGATGTTGGAGCTTCTTGGGACACTCCGGCAACGACTTTTAGAATAAACGCCGAAGGAACCTTAAATGTTTTATCAGCATGCCTTGAAGCAGGCGTGGAGAGAGTTCTAACTGTCTCTAGTGCTGAAGTGTATGGAAAAGTTGCCCATGAAAGGCTACCGATAGACGAATCGTTCCCCCTTGCACCAGCTTCACCTTACGCTGTGAGTAAAGCTGCAGCAGAGATGATCAGTATCTATAAGGCATCACGAGGACTAGAAGTAATGTGCGCTCGCTCATTTAATCATTTTGGCCCCGACCAAAACATAAACTTTGTCACCGCAGCTCTAGCACTTAGAATTTTACAAGCAAAGAAAGATGGCAGAAAGAGCATACCGGTAGGAAGACTAGACACCAGAAGAGACTTTACGGATGTTCGCGATGTAGTTCGCGCATATCGATCAATTATCGCTAATGGAGTCTCNGGGGAATCATACAATGTTTGTTCTGGCGAAGATCGCTCAATAGGAGAGTTGGCTAAAGCNNTAATGNNAGCTTCCNAATGCACGATCGNCCTTGAGCCCGATGCCTCTCTTCAACGCCCNTCGGATATTCCAGTACTTCGAGGTGACAATACCAAGATTAAGTCCCATACTGGCTGGGAACCCATAGTNGAATTTGAAAGAACCATCAANGATATTATTGAGTCAACACAATCTTTGATCGNCTTNNACAGTTAGGAAGACAAATGCCTACCGCACTNATAACAGGAATNACAGGCCAAGATGGGTCATANCTTGCTGANTCCCTATTGGATAAAGGGTACGACGTNATNGGAATGGTNCGTAGGAGNAGCACTGTAAATTATGAGCGNATAGCCCACATACAAGGCGCAATNCAATTCGTAAATGGAGANCTACTGGATCAAATATCTNTNATTGANGCNATTAAAGAGCACAACCCAGATGAGGTNTATAACCTCGCTGCGCAATCTTTTGTCCAAACNTCTTTTGGNCAACCNGTCCTTACTGGTGAAACCACNGCNTTAAGCGTCACTCGNATACTTGATGCNATTAGAAATGTNGANCCTTCNACNCGCTTTTACCAAGCAAGCTCTAGCGANATGTTTGGGAAAGTAGCAGAAGTTCCCCAGAATGAGGGCACNCCGTTTTACCCNAGAAGNCCGTATGGNGTAGCAAAAGTTTACGGNCATTGGATAACTGTGAACTACCGTGAGAGCTACAANTTNCATGCTTCNAGTGGCATTCTNTTNAACCACGAGAGCCCNCGACGTGGATTNGAGTTTGTAACAAGAAANATTAGCTACGGAGCTGCCTCCATTAAATTAGGNCTTGANACNAAACTTGCNCTTGGGAATCTAGATTCAAAAA
This sequence comes from Acidimicrobiaceae bacterium, assembly GCA_002722525.1. GTDB lineage: Bacteria > Actinomycetota > Acidimicrobiia > Acidimicrobiales > UBA8592 > UBA8592. The sequence goes on from PBMJ01000018.1 coordinate 66,771, forward strand.
GAGATTGGGGATTTGCCGGAGATTATGTNGAGGCTATGTGGTTNATGNTGCAAGANGACTCGCCTGACGATTACGTTATCTGCACNGGAGAGACCCATAGTGTAAGAGAATTCTGCNAGGTNGCCTTCGNACATCTGGGCTTGGCTTACGAGGACCACGTCGAAGTTGATGAGAAATTTTTNCGACCNGCAGAAGTNGANCTCCTTGTAGGNGACTATTCAAAGGCCTCNTCCAAACTTCAATGGGCTCCAAAAACTACTTTTGAGGNGCTTGTTACNATGATGGTCGATGCTGATATGGCTCTACTCGAGGGAAGACTTAAAGGTCTAGCGTGAAATCAACGATAANANGAAAAGTCGTTGTTNTATCTGGCGGAGTTGGAGCTGCAAAGCTANTAAACGGCNTAGTAAAAGTNATNGACCCATCNGAAATTACAGCAATAGTAAACGTTGCTGACGATACCNATCTTCATGGCTTACANATATCCCCTGANCTTGATACCGTCACCTACACACTCGCTGGAGANATAGACCCCNAAAAAGGATGGGGGCTAANTGATGAGAGCTGGAATGCCATGGACATGATCTCTAGGTATGGCGGCGTTGANTGGTTTCAGCTAGGAGATAAAGACTTAGGGACGCACATGTATAGGACGCATCGTCTTCTCCAAGGAGCATCCCTTACTNCTGNNACANAAGAAATNGCAAGGAGNCTCAAAGTTAGAGTAAATATCCTTCCTGNAAGTNACGATCCGGTAAAAACATTTNTTACAACANCGGATNTGGGAGAAATGGAATTNCAAGAATATTTTGTTCGCCATAAGCACAACCTCANANTCACANAAGTTCATTTCAAAGGAATCGAAAATGCTACACCGGGNCCGAATGTNATTGATGANATTAAAAGTGCCTCNGCAATNATCATTGCTCCGTCCAANCCAATCGTTTCCATCAGNCCAATNCTTTCAGTNCCAGGAGTATCAGAAGCCCTTCAACAGAAAANAGNCTCAACCGTCGCAGTTTCTGGAATNATTAATGGNAAAGCGCTTAAAGGNCCAGCTGATAGGATGCTCCTNGANCTAGGNCATGAAGTATCTCCCGTAGGTNTTGCGAAGATCTATCAAGACCTAGCNTCNAAATTTGTTTTAGATCAANCAGATACTGAACANATAGNAGNAATTGAAAAACTTGGCCTTAANTGTATAGCAACNGAAACTGTGATCCCAGACCANANNAAGTCNGNAAAATTATGCTCTACTATANTNTCNACCTTTTTNCCGGAGGTTATNAAAGAATGAATCTTGAAATTCTNCCNATACACGGNCTACCAAAGATAAANCCAGGAGATGANCTTATCGGCATGCTTGGCNAATGTGGNAAAATCGAATCAGGTGACATTCTANTTGTNACTCAAAAGATTATTTCTAAAGCCGAAAATCAACTCGTAGCGATTGACCCCACTGATCCGCTTAGCCATAAACCCCTNGTTGAAAAGGAATCTGTTCGAATTCTTAGAAGAAGAGGTGAGCTTATTATTAGCGAAACNAAGCATGGNTTCGTTTGTGCTAANGCNGGNATCGATCTATCTAACGTNGAGAAAGGACAAGCTGCGCTCCTACCAGAGGACAGTGACCGNTCAGCTCAGCGNTTNCGNGATGGNCTCAAAGGAANGTNNGGCTTTGANGTAGCCATCATCATTTCNGANACATTCGGNAGACCGTGGCGNAAAGGGTTAACTGACGTAGCAATAGGGTCAGCTGGGATCACTCCNATCCTTGACCTACGTGGCGANCCAGATGCCTTNGGGAGAGAGATGCAAGTAACCGAGGTTGCATTAGTTGATGAGTTGGCTAGCGCTGCGGAACTAGTGATGGGCAAATCCTCGGGCATCCCTGTTGCAATAGTGCGTGGAGGGGATCCNAGCTGGTTTGGCGAAGGAAGTGTTAGGGAAAGCCTAATTCGNGACCCCAAAGACGANTTATTTCGATGATNAGACTATTCAATCCCTAGTTCTGNATTAATTCTAGTACTCGAATCTCTTTTCGTAGAGCCCCCANCACCGAATATGAGCTGTATCTTATGCTCCNTACAAACGTNCACTTCAGGTATATCCGAAGGCTGATTTCTGTCACCACCGTTAGCGAACATCAAACTAAATTGTTGGTTTTTAAGAGCAATAGACTCGATAGTCTTCTTAACTGACGAATCATCATCAATAGCCACACAAGCCTCATCGACTATCGAAAGTGCTTTCACGATCCGGAGTCTGTCTTGTTGAGGAAGAATCACTTTCCCTTTTTTCTTTTTTTGCTGTAAATCATTATTCACAATAACTATTAGACGATCTCCTAAGGACGCCCCAGCCTCCAAATAGTCTAAATGCCCACAATGCAAGGGGCTAAAATATCCACTGACTATAACAAGCGTCTTTTCTGTCATCTACCGCTCCAACAGAGGATCGGATCAGCCCAAGGAAGGTTAAGAATGGAATTACTCTTCTTCGGTTCCAAAGTCTTGAGGACCAGGTATGTCTGATGTATTTGGTTTTGTGATGTCATCTCGGTTCTGTCCGGTTACTCCCTCAAGGGTGTCTATTCGGTCGGGCATAGGGATATCTGCTCCGAGCGGTGCCCTCGCGATAGCAAAAGCCTCAAGATCAGCTAAGAATCTAACATCTCCTAAATTCTCGGTGTAGACCTCAGCTGGGTCTCCACCCTCAAAAGCATTCGCCCACCGAACAACTTGAATCACTGCATCCTCTCCTCCACAATTAACCCCTGCTTCTAAGGACTGATTGCCTGGCAGAACTAACGCTTCTTCAGTAATCTCTGCTCCCATCGCATTCATAAATACGCTCAAGCGAGCTTGCTTACCAGTCACAGAGGAAGTGAATGGGTGAATATGAATTATGCCGTCTTGATGTGAATGGATCCCCTCTGGGTCGAATTCACTTTGAAACACGGGCAGGAAGGAGTTCGAAACGCAATCATAAACTCCATATGCAGCATGCCAATGATCTTGTAGAGTCGGAGTGACTTCTGCATCACGAGTGGCCCGGGCAAAAATAACTAGAAACAGCCCTAAGACAATGACAAGTGCTACCGCGGCGGGAAATCCGATGGCGCGGCGTTCACTTGGGCCAGAAGTAGCTCCAGCACGCTCAGCGCGAGCAATCTTTTTTGCAGATGATGCCTTACCCATGTCCCAATACGGTAGTGGACCAAGACGAAAATAAGGCACACCAACCGCTGGTTCTTTAAAAAAAACTGTAAAAAAGTAGAAAATTCCTTACTTTTTACCTAATTCGAGCTAACAACCGCGTATCTGTCCAGCTCTTTCCAAAGCTGCTTGAATCTCCTCTTCTTCACCTTGGCTTGTTTGGGAGTACGCTACTGAGCTGTAATCATCCGAAATACTGCTTGAAAGAACTACGTAATCATCGGACTGAATGGAGCTTTCTTGAACCTCTTCGTTGTCAGCACCAGCGTAAATTCCAACGTCAGTTTGGCTAAATAGCCCTAACGTGATTTCCTCTTGAGGTTCCAGCTCAAGTTGCGTATCTGAAACACCGGAATAGTCTCTACCAAACACCATCTCTATCCCCTTACCTGTCTGAGCATCTCTCTGAATAAGTTCAGCTCCTGAAAGTAAGTGGGATTGAAGAAGCAGAGCTGAATCTTTTTGAGAAGCATCGAAGTAAATAGTGGTTAGTTCAAAATCGAATGAAGGGGCGTTTCCGGTCTCTGCGACGCGAAATCCAGCTGCGACTAGATCATTAGATATTCGCTTTGCTTCTCCGGTAATCCCAGTTCCATTAAGAAGAGTAATCCCAAAACTTTTCTCACTTTGATCCCCTCGAAAGACATCCAGAATAATTTGAGCTTCTGCCTCGTAAAGACGGAGAATAGAATAGGGTCCGTCCCAATCAAAAAATGTTGGAAGGGTGTACCTATTTAGGTCATTAGCATCAAACCCGCTGAACCTTTTTGCCAAATCAATCATGTCCTCAGGAGTCATCCGGTCATCCAAAGTGAGGTATCCCCCTCTAAACACATCTTCTATAACGTTTCTTATCTTCCCAGGGTCTCTGAAGCCTGAATCGAACGCCTGCTGCAAGGCAAGAATAAGGAAGTCCTGTTGGCGATCCATGCGATCAAGATCACTTAACGAATCGACCTCCCTCCACTCTTCTTGAATAAATGCCTGCATTGTTCGACTTCGAACTATTCCTAATCCCTGTTCAGGGGTAAGTGATACACAACCAGTTTGCTCAATGGATAACTGAGCTTTTTTATCTTTAATGGGAAATTCAATATAAAGATCTAACCCGCCAATAATTTCGAATAGTTCGAGAAATCCATTGAAGTCAACTTGGATCACATGGTGAATTGGAATCGCAAAGTAGTCTCTAACCGTTTGAACCAAGGTTTGCGGCCCGGTAAATGCAAGAAGGCTGTTAATTTTCTGGTGCTCCCCTCCATACCCTGATATTGGAACCCAGAGGTCACGGGGTATGGACACAACAGACACATCCGTAGTCCCTGCTCCTCCGTCAGACGATTCTCCAGTGTCTAACCGAAGAACGATGAGAGTATCTGTCAAAAGTTGAGCCGCTGATCGAGTTTGTCGCAGTCTGTGACCTTCGGGAAGAGAAGCTACCGAATCAGTACCAATAAGGAAAAAATTGATTGTTTCTCGTTCAAGGTTCTCTATAGGGGCAGAAGTTTCGGTGCCTTCTAGGTTTTCAGATTGGACAGGCCCAGTTGTTTCTTGTGTCAGAATATTTCCAAATGCTGTTCGCGGGATACTACTAACAGTGTCTTTCGCATATGCCAGAAGGGCGGCTGATAACGATGAGCCGAAAAAGGCGACAACAAGAAAAAAGATGCAGATCCTTTGCACCCAAGTTCTTCGTGGACGTGGTTGACGCGTTCTAGCCATTAAGTAAAAGTAGTCCCTTCCATAAACTTATTTATTGCACCTCCGCAAGTTTATAGGGGCCTAAGTGAAACCAAGTCTCCAGAAATCACTTCACGGACTACCCCTCCATGATCTTCGAGCAAAAGAGAACCAAACTGTGTAATATTTTTTGCTTTTCCTTCAAGAACGCCTTTATGAGTTATGACCCGAACATCTTGCCCAATAGTCCCTGACAATCTCCTGTAATTTTCCCAGAGCTCTGGACTCTGAAAGTCTAAATCCCCCAGATTTGAAAGAATAACTTCAGCAAGGTGGACTCGATCGGGTGGTTTACCTAAATCTGAAAGAGAAACAACCCCCCTCTCGGTGATAACCTCACGAATACTGCTTGGATGAACATTTATACCTATCCCAACAACAACGGAAGCTCTGGTCCGGACCAACTTAGACTGCGCTAGCACTCCAGCCAATTTTTCCTGTCCACCACTTGACGAGTTTTCCGCCACTATGTCGTTCGGCCATTTAATACGCAACTGCTCAAAACCAAGAGAACGCAAAGCCATACAAGATGCCACTGCGATACCAGAAGCAAAGACTCCCAAATTAACCTTCTCCGCATCAGCTGAGAAGCTTACTGACATAAGAAGAGCAGAGTTAATCTCAGCAACCCATTTGCGATCAAATCGGCCTTTCCCAGAAGTTTGAAAATCAGCTATCAAAACCCGTCCACCAGTATCAATACCGGAAGTTTTTTCTAAAAGATCATCATTTGTCGATCCAGTCTCTCCAATCCACGAAACCGAAGTAAAACCCTTATTTTTTAGGGCTTTCGTCAAATATTCTCCTCGCGCAAAAACCGGATCTTTTTCAGTGGCTTTTGGGTTATCCGTTTCTTTCGAGTTCATATTATGTAACGTTAGACGAGTGTTTACAAAAGTGCTCGTTGCTAATCGAGGAGAAATTGCTGTTCGAGTAATTCGCGCATGTCGCGAACTCGGAATTCAGTCAGTCGCTATCTACTCTGACCTTGATAGAAACGCCCTCCATACTCGATTAGCAGACGAAGCTTATGCCCTTGGTGGAAAAACCGCAGCTGAGAGCTACTTAGACATACCTAAGATTCTTGCGATAATTGAGAAATCTGGAGCTGATGCCGTCCATCCCGGATATGGCTTCTTTTCGGAAAACGCAGAATTCGCTGAGCAGATAACTGAAAAAGGAGTCACATTTATCGGCCCTCCATCAGATGCAATTCGCGTTATGGGAGACAAAATTAGCGCAAGGAAAGCTGCAGAGAAGGTCGGCGTAAGCGGCGTGCCGGGAACAACCGACTTCATTGAAAACAGTTCAGAAGTGATCGAGTTTGCAAAAGATCATGGCTATCCAATAGCAATTAAAGCTGCATATGGTGGTGGCGGTCGGGGCATGAAAGTAGTTCATAGCGAAGAAGAAATCCAAGGAGCTATAGATTCCGCTCAACGAGAAGCAGTAGCTTACTTCGGAAGAGGCGAACTATACATGGAACGCTATTTGACGAAACCCAGACATATAGAAGTTCAGGTTCTCGCCGACTCTCATGGCAACACGCTGCACCTCGGTACTAGAGATTGCTCAGCGCAACGACGCCATCAAAAACTGATTGAGGAAGCACCCGCTTCTGGCATTGAGCCCGACGTTCTACTATCAATGGGTGAAGCTGCCGTAGCAGTAGCCGAAGGGTGCAATTACGTAAACGCCGGGACAGTAGAATTCCTATACGAAAACGGTGCTTTTTATTACCTCGAGATGAACACAAGACTGCAAGTTGAGCACCCTGTGACTGAAATGGTCACTGGTATCGACCTTGTTCGACAGCAGCTACTAGTAGCTCAAGGAGAGAAACTTCAATTCTCTCAAGAAGACATAGAGATACGCGGTCATGCTATTGAAGTCCGAATCAATGCCGAGAACCCTGCAGGGGGTGCTTTCCTCCCTAGCCCCGGAATGCTTAAAAAATTTAAAGTTCCTTCCGGTTTCGGAACGAGATGGGATGGAGGCTACGAAGAGGGAGATGAGATCAGCCAATTCTACGACAACCTCATAGGGAAGCTCGTCTGTTGGGGAGAAAATCGAGAAATTGCCGCAGCCAGAACCGTAAGGGCGTTGGATGAATTTGAAATCAGCGGTCTTCACACAACTATTCCTGCTGATCGGGCTATTCTTACCCACACAGATTTCGCTGATTTGCAACATTCAACCAAATGGGTCGAGGAGGTACTAGACCTTTCATCAATCACAACTCTGGATTTAACAGACCTAAACGATGAAACCGAATTAGCCGAGCGCTCTGCAGTGATAGAAGTAGATGGAAAACAATTCAATGTTTCGATGTGGGTCCCGGAAAATTCGAAAGGAACAAGGAGGCGCGCAACCGAATCATCAGGGAGCTCAGGTGGTGGAGATGGGAAGATCTCAGTCCCGATGCAAGGAACTATCGTTAAGGTCGAAGTCCAGATAGGTGATGAAGTCACTCCCGGGCAAGTTCTCATAGTCCTTGAAGCTATGAAAATGGAAAATAACGTAACAAGCGACGTCGCAGGAAAAGTAGCGGAAATCAATGTAACAGCTGGGGACTCTGTTGGCGCAGGAGATGTGGTCTTAATCATCGATATGGATTGAACCGAAACAAAGAAGTCACTGTTCAAACAACCCATAAAGAAATCTTTGGAGCAACGCACGAATCAATTAGCCCTAAACTTAAATAAATTGAGCAATTAGAGCAAAAGACTATGACGACTAAAAAACTAGACGCCACCGCAACCAGTCCATATCCTCTCTCAGAAAACATGGTTCGACGAAAAGGACGATTTAAAAGAATACGCATTCTCGTTTACGCCGATTTTGTAGTCCTAATGTTGGTTTTGTTCGGATCAATTCTCGTAAGATTTGGAACAAATTGGCCCAAAGGCTTCTCAACTTACCTCGTTGGCTTTCTTGTCGCCTCAGTCCTCCATTTACTTACATATTACTTTGGTGAACTATACGATGCCGCTCCTCGCATCGGCGCAAAGCTCTGGCTTCCTAGAGTTACAGCACTAACTTCTATCGCTATTCTACTTGAGGCAGCTATCGCTCTAATCACTGACTACTACCTAATGCCTAGGGGAAATCTTCTAATTCTGTTTGTATTCGGATCACTCGGAGTTACTTTCAATCGGTGGCTCTCAGGCAAAGTGAGAGTGCAACGTTATGGCACTCCAAGAGTCATCTTGGTTGGCTCTGAAACTGATATCAAGATGGGGAAAGAACACATCAAAGAATGTGGGTCTAAGCTCGTAGTCGTGGGGGAACTCAATTCTACGTCCCAACTTTCAAGCGAAATTGCATCTCGACAAGCTACCGACGTGCTGTTATTGACTAGCGGCCTTCTTAGTGACATCTATCCAAAACCGCTGGAAGATCTTGAATTAAAAATGGTGGGGGTATTCCAGCAAATCCTTCCATCAGATACGCTTCTAGGACTTCGCAGGAGCATTCAAATTGCCGGAATGCCCTTCACCTCACTCAGAGCCCATACTCTATCGAGTTCTAGATCTCACTTTAAAATTTTTACCGAGTGCATCTATCTGCTTGTGTTATCCATCCCAATATTGGTGGTGACCCTGTTGATGGCAACATACATTCGAATAATTGCAGGGAAGAAAATAATCCACAAGCAGGAACGCGTTGGAAAATTTGGCTCCACCTTTAATATGCTGAAATTCAGGACTATGCGCCACAACGCAGAAGGCCACACAGGTACTGTCAAAGCACAAAAAGATGACCCACGAGTCATCACCGGCTTAAATTGGGTTCGCAGGTCTAGGCTCGACGAACTTCCGCAATTCATAAACGTCCTTAAGGGAGAAATGTCCATCATTGGACCAAGGCCTGAGCGCCCTGACTTTACAAAAGAATACGAGGGTCTAATACCTGGATATGGGAGAAGACACGATATTCCTCCAGGAATAACAGGTTTAGCCCAAGTTTCCGGCCACTATCACACTGATCCAAGTTATAAATTAGGCCACGATCTCCAGTATCTAGTGAACTGGTCGCCAATACTCGACTTACAAATCCTGATACGAACCGTATGGGTAATCTTTATTGGGCGAACTTGATCAAACTATGGAGCAACAACCTACAGTCAGCGTAATCATTCCAGTCAGAGACAATGGAGAGCACTTACGTGCAAGCGTTGATTCAGTCCTGAATCAAACATACACAGGTGTGGAGGAAATCATCTTAGGAGTTGCCCCTTCTACTGACGACACAGAAAAAATATCAAAAGAACTGGAAATCACAAATCCCCGAATAAAAGTCGTTCCTAACCCTTCTGGAAAAACTGCAAGCGCACTGAACACTGCTGCCTCACTAGCTTCTGGAGATTTTCTTGTGCGGGTAGACGCCCACTGCGAGCTTGAAGATAGCTATATTCAGGAAGCAATCCAAACGATCAAACGAACAGGAGCAGCAAACGTAGGCGGAATACAAAAAGCCGAAGGAAGCTCCCGAGTTGAACGATCTATAGCGATAGGGATGACTTCTAGATTTGGAGTTGGAAATTCTAAATTCCACTATGGCGGGGAAGAGGGCCCGACAGACACCGTGTACCTCGGCGTTTATGAGAAGAAAGCTTTCCGTGAACTTGGCGGATTTAACGAAACATTGATTCGAAACCAGGATTATGAACTGAATATACGCATTCGCGAAAGTGGCCGTCTTGTTTGGTTGAATCCAAAACTTGTTGTGCGTTATAAGCCTAGACCCTCATTACGTGCTTTATTCCTCCAGTATTTTCAATATGGTCAGTGGAAACGGGCGGTATTGAAGCTTCACCCTAAATCAATCAAAATAAGACAGATAGTTCCACCAGCCTTGATCATTGGGATTATTTTGGGCATAACGCTAGCTGCCTCCTTCTCTCTGTGGGGACTACTCGTCCCTAGCTGCTATTTAATATGTGTCTTAATAGCCTCTTTGATTCAAAAATCTAGTAAAGGTATCGAGAAGATTATCTTGATGCTGGTATTTCCAACTATGCATATTGCTTGGGGTTTAGGCTTCCTAATTGGATCCTCGATAAGGGAACCAAACAAGGTAAACAGAGGCAGGAGCCCGAACTTCTAACGATATCTTCAAGAACCCACGCATTGGCTTGAATCTAGAGTAAATTTCAGCAATTATTAATATGGGCGGTGGACAGTGGAGTACCATGCGTATACCCAGATTTTTCACCAAAACATCAAAGACTGGTTACTCCTTACCCCGACGCGTAGGAGTGCCCTTACTGGCTCTAGTAACTCTGCTAGGTATTAGCGCCACTCCAGTTCAAGCTGACATCCCAACCAATTCCTCTGTTATCAGCATCGAAGGGCATGGTTGGGGACATGGGGTCGGAATGAGTCAATATGGTGCATACGGTCGCGCGCTCTCTGTTGAGGAAGGAGGCGGAGGCCAAACTGCTGAACAAATTCTCTCTTTCTACTATCCAGGGACAACCCTCTCCGTTGTTGATACCTTAAATGATATAAGCGTTCACATCTTTAGTGGTGAGGGAGCTACCTTTACAACTTCTGGGCCAGTAGACCTCATCAACGCATCAGGCAATGTATTCGCCAATATCCCAGCGGCAACTGTTCTAACAGTAATTCGCTCAACAGATATTATCTCAATCTCTACTCCCGATAATATTGACCACTGTATAGAGAATGCCCAACCAGAAAATATACAGCACTGCGCGGATGGCCCAATTTCAATCGACCTCGTTGAAGGAGAACCTGTCCACACTGCTGTAATCGGTCAATTTACGAACGTAGGAACCTCTGGAAATAGTTACCAGTGGGGCCGATTAGTTATTCGTGAACGAGACTTAGAAGGTGATGGGATCTTCTTAACTCTCGAGAATCTATCTATGGAAAAGTATTTATATGGCCTTGCGGAAGTACCGCCGAGTTGGCCTGCGGCGGCCTTAGAATCTCAGGCTATAGCTGGAAGAAGCTACGCTTTGGCACGTATCAATAGCCGAAGGTCCAATGAAAACTGGGACCTCCCTTGGGATCTGTACTCTACAATCAACGACCAATACTACATTGGCTACTCTCACGAGTCATCCAGTAATGCTTCAAATTGGGTAGCCGGAGTAGACGCTACAGCAAACAAGGTTCTGCTTAATGGAACAAGTCCGATTAGCGCCTATTACAGCTCGTCTAACGGAGGGCATAGCGAATCAGGTGCTTATGTTTTCTGCACAGCAGCGAATCATCCCTGCCCCGACATTCCCTACCTGCCAGCGCAGATTGATACATTTGACGGCCTCGCCAATCCTTACTCGTCTTGGGAAAGAAACTATACAGGTGAGGAAATAGCGAATTGGTTGGCGTCGTCGTCTGTAGGTTCAGTCGGAGCAATTATTGGTATCTACGTCAGTAACGGGTTTGGAGCCTCAGGGCGGACTGATCAAGCCAACGTAACAATTGTTGGGAGTGCTAGAACTGCTGTTACCAAAGGCGATAACTTCATGGCAATTATCAATGGTGGAGTAATCGATCAGGGAGGCGGATACGGGGATCAAATTCTGTCAACTTTATATTCCATAGAAGGAATGTTTGGAATTGGTAATCAGATTGATCAGGATACGCCTGGATTTTTGTCTGCGGGTTGGATTGGTGCTGAGAGTGGTGACCGGTTTGGTTCGGTGACTGATACTGGCGATTTTGATGGTGATGGAAGAATGGATCTTCTTGTTGGCGCCCCTGAGGAAAGCGTGGGA
>PBMJ01000019.1 GCA_002722525.1 Acidimicrobiaceae bacterium
TTAAGAAATGTCTTGGCCATCCTTTTGCACGTGTACTTCGGCCAGGAAGCCATACGCTTCTTTCACTTCAAGATTTAGCGCTTCGCTATCTTCATCGTGATGGGGATCAAATCCCATTTTGGAGGATGGCTTCTGCCAACCTAGAAGAATTAGGTGCACGAGCTGAAAGTATGAATGTTGGAGAAGTTGTTAGCGTGCATTCTATTCCTGGAGGAGGAACTCTACCTTCCGTTGTTATCCCTTCTATCGGATTGAAGTTATCGGGAGATAGAAGCTGGGAACTTCGCTGTGGGTTTGATAGAGGGCTGCCTGTAATCGCTCGCGTAGAGGATGGCGATACCTATTTAGATTTTCGCACTATCGATCCTGATCACGATGAAATAGTTTCTGCTGCGCTAGGAAACCTGGATTAGCTAGTGGTAAACCATGTTGTCTGCACAGCTGGCCATGTGGATCATGGAAAATCAACTCTTATACGTGCATTAACCGGAACTGACCCAGATCGATGGGCCGAAGAGAAAGAACGTGGCTTAACTATCGATTTGGGATTCGCCCAATTCACGCTTCCAAGTGGAAACACTATTTCGTTTGTTGATGTACCAGGTCATGAAAGGTTTATTCGGAATATGTTAGCTGGGGTAGGAACAGTTGATTCGTGCATCTTCGTCGTTGCTGCCAATGAAGGGTGGAAACCTCAATCTGAAGAGCATCTGCGGATTCTAAATCTTCTTGGTGTGTCATCGGGCGTTGTAGCTTTAACGAAGGTTGCGTTAGCTGATGAGGAATTGCGTGATCTTGCCGAATTAGAAGTTGCTGACCATTTGGATGGAACATTTTTGAGCTCTGCACCAATTGTTCATGTTGATGCTATATCAGGATTAGGTCTAGATACTTTAATCACTGAGATAGAGACTGTTTTAGGTGATACCCCACCAAATTCTGATAGGCAGAGGCCCCGTTTATGGGTAGATCGTGTTTTTGCCGTTAAAGGGTCTGGGACAGTAGTTACAGGAACTTTGGGAGGAGGTTCCTTTGAGGTTGGGGAAGAGTTACTGCTTTCACCTGAAAATCATCGGGTTCGAATACGTGCGTTACAGTCTCATCACGAAGAATTAGAAAAAGCTGATCCGGGAGCAAGGCTTGCAGTTAATTTAGTCGGTATTGATCACAATGACCTTGCTAGAGGATCTGTACTCATAAGGTCTAATCAGTGGCATTTCACTTCAAAATTTGATGGTGACCTGTTCGTCCTTAATGCCGTAGATCATGATATTTCAAGGAGAGGCGCCTACTTAGTGTATTTAGGATCTGGAGAGTATCCGGCAAAACTTCGTGTACTTGGCCCAGAAAGTATTTTTCCTGGGGAGCAAGGGAAAGTCCGTATCTTCATAGATGATGAACTTCCATTAATGCTTGGAGATAGATATATCCTCCGCGATAGCGGACGCGGAGAGACGATAGGAGGGGGAAAGATTCTTGATCCGCAGCCGTTGCTCAAATCTTCAGAGGCAGCTCCTGACGCAAGCGTAGATCGGGTCATTTCGGAACATGGCTGGATTACAGATGACCATTTGGAAGCTTTGACAGGTGAAAGGCGAACGCCGACAGTTAAAAACTGGATTATTGACCCGCCGTTGATTAATGAATTGAAATTTGAGGTTCTTCAATTAATCGAAGAAGGCGGGGCACTTGGTGTGAATCTTTCTGACCTAAGTCAACACCAACGTAATATCGTCGATTTACTTTCTGACGTTGTCGTAGAAGGAAACTATCTCCGAAAAGAAGGCGAGGATAATCTTGCTGGACACGACTTTCTGGAGGAATTAGAAATGAACTTGTTCAAACCACCTGAGCCTACTTCTGTGGGTAAGCCTGAACTGCGCGAGCTTGTGCGGAGGGGGCTGGTAATTGAGGAAGGGGGGATATATTTTTCTCCTAAGGCTATTGAGGAAGCGACGACGATTCTGGGCTTAATGCTTCAAGAAGCACCTGAAGGTATCACGGTTGGTGAAGTTAGAGAAGAACTAAAGACAACAAGAAAGTACATCCTTCCTCTTTTGGCGTATCTTGATAATTCGGGAATAACTGTTAGACGAGGCGATGTTAGGTTGGCTGGTAAGCGCATGCCGACTACTAATTAGAGCGTCACCTCTGGAAGCTCTACCATAGAGTTGGGTTTGTAATCGAAATAGAAAAGGGGACTTCTAATGGATAGTGGACCAACCCCTCACCTGGAGGGGAAAAGAGGGGATTATGCTCCTATTACCCTTGTTCCTGGAGATCCAAAGCGGGCTAGATTTATAGCAGAAAATTACCTTCAAGAAGTCCGGCAGGTAAATAGAGTTCGCGGCGCCGATGGTTTTACTGGGGTATTTAATGGAATTCCAATTTCAGTTCAAGCTGTTGGGATGGGGGTTCCGTCGGCGGCGATTTACTATACGGAATTGATCCGTTTTTATGGAGTGCAAACACTTATTCGCGTTGGAAGCTGTGGCGGGTTATCAGAGTCAGTAGAGCTGGGTGATATTATCTGCGCTACAGGAGCTGGAACTGACTCAGCTGCAATTCAGACTTTAAATAACGGACTCACGCTGCCTGCAGTTCCGAGTTGGGATCTTTTGTCTAGTGCTATGAGTATTGCCGAAGAAAAAGGGATAGTGGTCATGGCTGGGCCTGTATTTACGTCTGATCTCTTTTATGGTCCAAGTACAAAAATTTTTGAAGAGCTTGGATCGAGAGGAATCTTAGGAGTTGAAATGGAAGTTGCTGGCCTATTTACGATTGCGGCACTAGAGGGGGTTAAAGCCCTAGCTCTATTGACGGTAAGTGATGACATTGTGAGAAATAAAGTAATGAGTTCATCGGATAGAGAAAATACTTTTGATGAGATGGTTACTGTCGCTTTGGGTGTTGCATCAAATCAGGCAGGATAACTTCTTATTTAGAATGGTTTTTCAGGGAGAAGGGATTTGCGTTCCATTTCATTGAGCCCTCCCCAAATTCCATGCTGTTCTCTGATTTTAAGAGCGTACGCTAGACAATCTGTTTTTACGGTGCATGACGCGCATATTAATTTTGCCCTGCGTTCTCTTGCTCTTTTTGCTTCTTTACGTTCAAAGTTTGAAGGTGGGAAAAAGACGTGAATTTGTGGGCCACGACACGCTGCCCTGTATTGCCATCCTGAATCATCTAATAGCGCACTCAACTCTGCCCCCTTTAACGGGAACCTAGTCAGCGTTGGCAGGTTGTGGCAAGAAAAAAAGGCTATTTCATCAAAAAAATAAGAGAAAACACGAAAAAGTGCGTCTTTTGGTCCTGTGCCAACTCATTTAACCACTAGATATCGCTGGTTTTACACATGTGTGATTTGTTACTAGAACAAAGCGGATTACTAGATGGAAGAGAAAAGTTAAGTATTTGCTTTGGTTATTAGCTGGTTCTTTGGGAAGCTATTTTTGTAGTCGCAAATCGTCCGCGTATCATGATTGGCATCCCTCGGAACATCAGGACAAATATTCCTACGATCCCTGCTGTCATCGGAATCCAAGACATTTGAATACTCGTTTCGGGATATAGAAAAACCGTTCCGAAAATAAACGCTATCTGCCCGGCGAATGTCCAAAAACGTGGGACAACCGTTTGTATGTCTACGGTAAAAGCAACCATCGAGATAAGTATCAAGATCAAAGCCCATAGCCGGACTGGTAACGCTGCTATACCATAGCTCCCAAGTGCTAGAGCAACTGCGCCAATTGCGCCAGCGATACCGATCCCGATAGAAAAGAACTCAAATAAGAGAAGAACGAGCCCAGAAATTAATAGAAGATATGCTACGGGAGGACTTGCAATAGTGTGCATAAGCTGATCGAGAAGTGAAAGGCCTCGAATCTTTGTCTGGGTTAGTGGTGATAGGCGAGGTCCTTGATCGGTCGAAATAACTTCGGAAATGAAGCTATCTCTGGAAACGAGAAAATCTCCCAACGTTGGGTTTGCGCAGCGAGCGAGTTGCTGCTCTGGTGTCAGTGGATTACCTAATTCGTCTATTTCGACTTTTTCGCATCGGACAATTTCTTTTTCAATTGCTTGTTCCCAGCCCAAAGTATTTGATTGAAGAAGATCGTGATTTTCTCCCCAGATCGTTCCAAAGATGTTTGAATGAAGTACTTGAGGGCCCGTGTTTCCAATAGTGGATCCTATGGAAACGCCAACAGAATCTGCGACACTGATAAGTTGGGCGACTTTTCCATGGGCTGAAGACCCTGACGGCCCAACCCATATATCTATTGGAACGGTTGAATTTTTGATCTGTTGCGCTATTTCATTTAGTTCAGCATCAGAAATAACGGCTTGTTTGGAGTTGACTTGTAGAATCAGCGCTCGGGCGCCATTTCTTTGAACTTCGTCAAGTGCTTTCGATAGGACATCGGAAAGAACCTTGTCTA
The DNA here is from genome assembly GCA_002722525.1 of Acidimicrobiaceae bacterium. GTDB lineage: Bacteria > Actinomycetota > Acidimicrobiia > Acidimicrobiales > UBA8592 > UBA8592. Next base: position 4,443 of record PBMJ01000019.1, read on the forward strand.
GAAGACCACTTACTTCAAAAACTTCGACAAAGCCGACATTCTCTGGCTGAGTGTCCTGAGCGCTGGCCTTAGAGAGGTACACGGAAGAAAAGAATGAAAAGCATAGAAGTGACACCAATAACCAGATAAGTGGACGACGCAGAGCTGAGAAAATCCGGAGGGAGATCATTTTTTGACTTTATTCCTGTTCGGCTTTACCTAAAGCTTCCAACGCTTCTTCGTATGTTTCAGTTACTGTGACGATCTGATCGAAACCTGTTGTTTTAAGTAGTCCCATGAGCGAAGCTCTTCCGCAGCAAACGACTACAACGCCATCGTTTTCTCCTGCTTTTCGTATAGCCCCGATAAGTGCTCCTAATCCGGCAGAATCCATAAATGGAACTTCGCTAAGGTCGATGAGTAAGTAGGAAACCGAAACTAAATTTCCTAACGCTTCTCTGAATGAATCGACGGTATATGAATCTATTTCTCCAGCTGGACGGCAGATACTAAATTCCCCGTCGCCTTCTACATGAATGTCTAACACTGTTCCTCCACAAAGATCTCTTAGGCGCGGATGATACTCGCATTTGTTTCATAACACACAAGAAAAGAAAGATTATTGATCAAGTAAAGGGTTGAGGAAAATATGGAGACAGGTGCCTTCTCAGAGTAGTCTTCTTCTATGTCGCATATTTTGGTAGCTACAGACTCAGACGATGTTGCTGAAGAAACATTCTCTGCCTTGGCAGCATTTGGTACAACGGTAAGTAGGGTGCGAAAAGGGCAAGATGTTCGTCCTGTAGTAAAGGAGCTCGAACCTGATCTAGTGATTCTCGATCTCCAAATTGGAAATATGGGTGGAGTTGCAACCAGCATTGACCTGAGGCATGAAGCTCAAGCGGGAAGATTAAAAGAAGTTAAGATAATTATGTTGCTCGACCGAGAAGTCGATAAGTGGATAGCCACTGAAGCTAAAGTCGATGCTGAACTTGTGAAACCGTTAAATGCTATGAAACTTCGAAAGACAACTGATTTGTTGCTCAGCTCATAGGAAAAAGCAGATCACAGAACAGCTCTTTGTCGGGTAGGCGGGATTTGAACCCACGACCTCCTCGTCCCGAACGAGGCGCGCTACCAACCTGCGCCACTACCCGTTTTCTGCGTCGATACTATCCAATAATTGTCAAATAATTGCGAATAAATATGTGCGACGATTCACTTACCTACGTTTCTCCTAATATCAAAGCAAACTTAGAGTAGTAAAGTGCTATGAATATGGAAGAACGAAATGGCCAATCGTCATCTGAGGACCCGATCAGTGGGGATACCTCTTGGGATGATTTCGAATATCTCGAATGGGTTCGAGAGCGAGAGCAGGAAGCTCTAGAGGCGAAACTCCCGAAAAAAGTAACATTCAAAGAGATGCTCTTTACCAGCGTCTTTGTTCTTATCATCCTTGCGGTAGCTATCTATCTTCCTTTCAAAGCAATCACTGGTGATGAAGATGACCACAAAAGCTATTCGTTATGGGTAGAAGACTTATCTAAAAGAACGGAACTTGTAGTTGCTGAATATGTTTTCCTGGGAAGCAATCAGGTTTCCGGCGCGTATTTTGGCCGGGAGGATCTGATTATTATCGAGCGTCGGGCAGATTCAACCACTTACATTCATGAGTTAGCTCATGCGGCGGATAAACATAACTATTTTCCATGGGAGGAAGAGTTAAAAGAGAAACTTTTTTCAACATTTGTCTCCGAAGAGCTATCTTCTTTGCTTCTAGAGGGAGCTTCAAGTCAAAAAATACGTAGTGAGCTGTTCGCAGATGCGGTGCTTTTTATTGAAACAAAAAAGTGCGGAAGTTACTTCAGTTCATTGGACTGTCATGCATTAGTGGTCACAACAAAAAATTTCATTAAAGATAATCGCTTGGAACTCAGTGAACTAGATTCACAAGTTGACTATATGACACCTGATCTTATTATTAACGGCCCAGTTACGAGAGCTTCTAATATTACGCCCTACTGACAGCGGCAATACTCAAACAGAGTTACTGTATTCTCTGAGGTCCCAACAATATTTGGGTAAGAAATTTAACTTGGAGTGATATGGATTTTAAGGAATTTCAGGATCATATAGAAGATATATATGGAGAGCGCGACCGAGAGCGTGGCGTTGCCATGAGTGTGGCGTGGTTAGCTGAAGAGGTGGGAGAGCTTGCTCAAGCTATACGAAAAGGAAATCATGAAGAACGAGTTCATGAATTTGGCGATGTTCTAGCTTGGACTTTCTCTCTCGCTAATCAAGTAGAGGTAGATATCGAAAAAGCAATCCAACGTTATATCGATACCCCTCCGTGAGTACCTATTCCCATAGTAAAATTTTTTAGAGAGGTATTAAGGAGTTAACCAGTAATTTAAATTAGGGCTTCTGCGATTTGAACAGCGTTTAAGGCTGCTCCTTTTCGTAAGTTATCTCCGGATAGAAACAAGCTCAAACCATTTTCAAAAACTGAGTCTGGACGAATTCTTCCAACATATGTTGAATCCATACCTGCTGTTTTTAGTGGGGTGGGAATTGCATCTAGCTCAACTCCGCTGCTTTGATTCAGGATTTCCTCAGCGCGTTCTTTAGTGATTGCGTTGTTAAAGCCCGCAGTTATTGCTAGCGAATGCCCCGTGTAGACGGGAACACGCACGCAGGTTGCCGAAACAGTTAAATCGGGAAGTTCGAGGATCTTCCTGCTTTCATCTCGAAGTTTTTGCTCTTCGTTTGTTTCATATAATCCGTCATCGACGAAAGAGCCGCAGAAGGGAACAACGTTATATGCAATTGTTTCAGCAAAGTTTTCAGCATCAGGGAAAGAAAGGGCACTTCCATCATGCGTTAATCCTTTAGCTTGATCCCCCGCGAATTCAATCTGGCGCTCGAGTTCATCAACACCTGCTAATCCTGCCCCTGAAGTGGCTTGGTAGGANGAAAAAATTACTCTGTCTAAACCGGCTTCGGCATCTAATGGTTTGAGAACTGGCATAGCGACCATAGTTGTGCAATTAGGGTTTGCGATGATGCCCTTCGGCCTATTNTNTAGGGCATGGACATTAACTTCAGGCACTACNAGTGGGACATCTTGATCCATTCTCCAAGCGGAGGAATTATCTATGACTGTTACTCCAGATGAAGCAACTGTNGGCGCNAGTTGTTTGGATAGCTCACCGCCAGCTGAAAAGAGCGCTATGTCGAGACCGTCCCAGNTTGCAGTTGNTGCGTCTTCGACAGTCACTTCCTTATCATCAAAGAGAATNNTTTTTCCGGCACTTCTCTCGGATGCAAACAGCCTNATACTCGATATNGGGAAATTTCGTTCAATNAGGATTTCCCTCATAACAGCACCGACTTGACCAGTCGCTCCAACAATTCCAATATGCATACTCATGAGGCTACACACTAGANGCGAGAAATGGTGGGGAATTAGCAATCATTCAGGTGGATAATATCGTTAACGAGATAGCCAATATTCCGTGATAGTTTCTAGTGCTTCTTCGAGGAGCGGCCTAAGATTTAGTTCAGAATCTTCTGGAAGCTCACTTAGGGGGGTGCGAATAGTTTTGGAAATCTTCTTCTTTTGATCTCCTAACTGATTGTCACTACCTGAAAAGAATTCTGAAAGTTCTACTGAGATTTGCTGTGATTTTACAGAAGGGTTGTTTTCGAGTTTGACAAATTGTCGGGGGAGTTGATCCCTTAGCGCTTCTATCGTTTTCTTCTTCTCTCCATCAAATTGACGTATGGAACTCCACTGCTCCTTGGGGATGTCGCCTGTGGCTATATGTGCTTGCGATTCAGATAAGTTGATCCCACGCCACGTTAGAAGAACATTCTGATCGTCGTCGATAGCTTTGGTCAGTTCGAGGAGAGCAGCTATTTCATGTTTGCAGGGTGACGCCCATTCTGGGCAGACATGGTGTATTTGCACATCTCCCACTTTCGGTACAGCTTCATGAAAGTTTCCATTGCGGGCCGCGTTATGGATATTTTCATTCGCCGTACTCACATGAATTGTGACATCAAACCCGCGTTCACGGCCATCTTCAACTTCGAAAGAGACACTCCCAATTTCGACAAACATGTCACGGACAGCTCCTCGTCGCTGAATACCAACTCCTGGCCCAAGTGGATCTCGGTAGTCTGCTAGAGCTGAAACTAGTTTTTTCATCGCTTTTCCTGCTTCAGTTTGTGGCCTAATCATGTATCGACCGCCTCGGCGACGTTAAGAGATAGTACTTCCCGGAGTTGTTCCGTATTCATATCGGTAAACCAGTCGTCGCCAGTACCGACACTCTTGTCAGCTAGCTCCTTTTTGTCAGTTAGAAGCTGGTCAATTTTCTCTTCGAGCGTTCCTTGGCAAACAAGTTTGTGAACAAAGACTGTTTGATCTTGACCTATTCTCCATGCCCTATCTGTTGCTTGATCTTCTACAGCCGGGTTCCACCATCGGTCAAAGTGGATAACCCGATTTGCCGCTGTTAAGTTCAATCCAGTTCCACCAGCTTTCAAAGAAACGAGAAGGATAGGAGTATCTGCCCCCGCTTGGAAAGACGAAATCATCGAGTCACGTTTCGCTCTTGGAACACCACCATGAAGGAATGATGGTTGTTGACCAATGATTCCAGATAAATGTTCTGCTAATAGCTCGCCCATTTTACGGTATTGAGTGAAAATAAGAAGCTGTTGATTAGCTTCGAGAATACCATCGACAAGTTCTTCTAGCCTTGTAAGTTTTCCAGATCGTCCTGCAATGCTGCTTCCATCTGAAAGGAATTGGGCGGGATGGTTACAGATTTGTTTCAACTTCGTCAGGGTCGCAAGAATTAGTCCCTTTCGTTTCATTCCTTCACTTTGTGAAGCTTCGGTCAAAAAGTCATCGAGCACAGCCTTATACAAGGCAGCTTGTTCATTTGTTAATTTCGCCCAAGCGACCTGTTCAATTTTCTCAGGTAGGTCTGGGACGAGGCTTTTATCATCTTTCGTTCTTCGGAGAATGAAAGGGTCGGTAAGGCGTCGCATACTCTCAAGTGCTGACGGGTCATTGTAAGTTTCGATAGGAGTAGCGAATTTCTCTCGGAACCACGAAATTCCTCCTAGCATCCCTGGGTTGACAGCGTCGAGGATTGCCCATAGCTCCGAAAGCCTATTTTCAACTGGTGTTCCAGTTAACGCTATTTTCTGATGAGCCTGAATTTCCCTAACAGCTGTCGCCGCATTCGTGTGATGATTTTTTATGAATTGGGCTTCATCACATATGAGTAAATCCCATTGGACTTGTGCTAAATCGTCTATATCACGTGTTGCTGTCGCGTATGTGGTCACTACAATATCGGATTCTTGAATGGAGTTTATTAAAGACGGTCCTGTTGGACGTCCACCACCATGTGCTACGAACACGTTGAGGCTGGGAGTGAATTTTTTTGATTCTGATTCCCAGTTGTGAACTACAGAAAGTGGACAGATTACTAATGTCGGTTTCGCCGCGTTTCGGCTTAAGATGTGGGCAAGCGCTGTCGGTGTCTTCCCTAATCCCATATCATCAGCCAGACAGCCTCCTAATCCAAGTTTGCTAAGAAATTGAAGCCATGCCAGTCCTCTTCGTTGATATGGGCGAAGATCTCCTGAGAAGTATTCAGGTTCGCTTACTTCTTCAAGTGATTCGTCAGGTAATCCTTCTAAAAGTCGAATAATCCATTGTTCTGCAGCTGTTGTTTCAGTTAGAAGCATTTCAACGTTGTCTTCATCACTGTTGTCCTCATGGCCTTTTTCTGAACTGAATCGGAGAAGCTCAGCTGGTGAAAGTAAATTCGCTTGTTGTTTCCTTTGGGATAAGACTTCGAGCGCGGTTTGGGCTTGATGTGCGTCAATATTCACCCATTCTCCTTTTAGTTGAATTAGGCCGGTTTTAGCTTCTGCAAGGATTTTTAGGTCTTCTTCGTTAAGGGGATTATCTCCAAGAACAATATTCCAATCGACATCTACCATCGCTACCCCTAGGTTAGAGGAGACTCCTCCTCGTTCACTTGGAGTTGCTTCACCAACGAGTTTGAACTGTTTTCGTATGAGGCCCTTCGGGACAAGAATAGGTATTCCGATTATTTCGCATAAATATAAACCATCAAGTAACAAGATTGACGCTTCTGGGAAACTTAGATTTAGTTTTCCTGTATGTGCTTCGGTTTCGAGTCTGTCTAAGCCTGGAACAGAATTTGCGAGCCGCCGGGAGATTTGAAGGATGTGCTGTCGCAGCGGTTCTATAGATTTTCCGTTAGTTATTTGCTGAGCTGCTGGTGTTTCTTCCCAGCATTCATTCCATAAAACAACTGCCGAGGGGTCTTCGGTTGAGTAGGCTTCAAACTCTAAAACCCAAAGTTCCTCATCGTTTCCTGGAATGAGCCGGCCTCTGCACTTAACTGAAGGCGATCCTTCAAGACAGGCTTTTACATGTCCGAGATCTGAACTAATTTTTAAAAGGGTTATCTCGTGTTGTTCTGTGTCTGCTTCTATGCTGCCTATTGGGTCGTATAGTCCTCCCATGAATCTGCGTAAGGCAGTTACTGATGATTTTCGTGATCGAGGAAATGTTGGTTTCCAGCCTGAATACTTTAGACCAGTCCGACATCCAGCATCTGTGAGATGTTGGATGATCGAATAAGTTGAGGCTGATTTTGTGGGTGTGATGACCGGTGGTTTAGATTTCTCGAGTTGTTCAATTTGTCCTGTTACAACTGGATCATTAATGCAGTCCCATGAGGCTTTCCAGTGGAGGCCTTCAATTTCAAGTTCTGGAAGTACATAACCATTTACGACCAGGTCGATACTAAGTTCTACAGCTTCGTGTAACCACCGTAGCGATGGAGACCAGCGGCTTGTTGGATATTTGGATGCGAGAAGTTGCACTACCTCGGATGGGTCTGCCATTAGACCTATTACTGATGTATTACCATGTCCCGGAATTTCTATATCGATGGTGTCAGCTCTTGCATCACGGGTAGACCACTGATTTCCTAGAAATGAAGCTGCGAGGCGGCGAAGGCTACTGGTGGGTATAGCGTTGTCTTGCTGCCAACCCCAAAAAGCTGCGTTGTTTCCTACCCAGGTTACATGGAGGAAACTTTGTGAAGTTCGTTCAATGATGGGCCTCAGCCTTTATCTAATTCGAACGCCTGATGGAGCGCTACGGTAGCACGTTCAACATCTTCTCTTGCGACCACACATGACACTCGAATGGCTGAAGTAGAGATCATTCCTATATTTATGCTGTTGCTGGAGAGAGTTTCGAAAATGGTAGCTGCGACGCCGGGGTTACTTGCCATTCCTGCTCCAACAACGGAAACTCTGCCAATAGTATTGTCTGTATCGACACCTTGCGCACCGATTACTATTGCGGCTTGGGAGGGGATTTCCTTTCCAATTCCAAGTTGTTCAGAGGGAACTGTGAAGGAGATGTCTGTTACTCCTTCTTCAGATGTGTTTTGTACGATCATGTCAACATTGACATCTTGATCCGCTAATGGTCGAAAGAGTGATGCTGCTATACCTGGTTTGTCGGGTACTCCATATACGGTGACTTTGGATTGTGAAGTATCGGGTACAACTGCCGAGATAATTGGTTTTTCCATGTTTGGTTCCTCCTTTGAAACCCATGTTCCTGATTCCCAGTTAAATGCTGATCGTACGTGTAACGGAACATCATATGATCTTGCTACTTCGACCGATCGCATTGCTGGCTTTGGGCATCCTACTGCCGTCATTTCCAGTAATTCATCGAAGCTTATGTTGAGTATTTTTCTTGCGTCTGCGCATATTCGCGGGTCAGTGGTGAAAACACCGGACACGTCGGTGTATAGCTCGCAGGCATCGGCGCCGAGTCCATGCGCGAGTGCAACTGCAGTGGTATCTGAACCGCCGCGACCTAAAAATGTTACGTTGTGATCGGTTGAAACCCCTTGGGATCCTGCTACAACTGCTACTCGCCCTGCGGAAAGAGTTTCATGAATACGTTGAGGGTTTATAGTAAGAATTTTTGCGTTTTGGTGATTGGTATCTGTTAGGAATCCTGCTTGACTTCCAGTGAAAGAGTCAGCGGGAACTCCCATATCGTGGAGAGCCATGCACATCAGTGCAATGCTTTTTCTTTCTCCTCCAGTGATTAACATGTCCATTTCGCGCGCTGGACGCGTGTTTGAAACTTCTCTGGCTAATCGAAGTAATTCATCAGTCTCTTTTCCCATTGCGCTTACGACGAGAACGACATCATCGCCGTGATCGCGTGTCCGCTTTACATGATCTGCGACTTCGCGCATCCTGTCAGCATTTGCGACGGAAGTTCCACCAAATTTTTGAACTATTAAACTCACAAGTTTTTACGGTAGTCGCACCTTATGCCATTGGTGTGATATTTACCTAGGGAATCTGCTACAAACATGAATTTTTATTGATTTTGGTAACGTTTTGGGCGTGCTATCCCAGACACATAGGCGCTAGGTCGTCTTCCATTTCCTATCGTGTTCCTATCGCATTTGATCACTGTCCAGCCATTACTCCACATTGATCCTGTGATATCTTTTCGGCTCGGATGAGCGTTCTTGGTAGGCGTTGCAGTTTGATCGCAAAACAACAGTAGCGACTCAGAATGTGTAAACAAAAGAAGTGATTGCAGCATGTTACTTATGTCTTGTGAGCTAGCTAGGTTTTCGATTGATAAGAGAGTGTCAAATACTCCATCAATTTCAGGATACTGATGCCATTCGGCGATGCTAGTTACAGATGGTGGTAAATCCCCATCAATATTTTCTCTAGGGCCTAATAATAGACAGCGCCCTCTGGTAGCAGCGATTGTTTGCTCTATTTGTGACAAATAATCTCTCATCATCGCGAGTTTTTTTAGTTATTTACCAATCTTTTTGTTTTAACCACCAACGTCCACTAAATCGCCATTTCGTTGACAATTCTTTAACAGGTTTGTTTGGCCATAGCTGGTGCATGGCAGAAATGATTGCCTGTCTTTCTGATTCTGTTGGTTCTGGACGAATAATAGTTCGTATTTGTGGTTCCTCGGACATTGTCTTCCTATAGGGGTATGACTCCGTGTTTTCGTTGGGGTAGTTCTTCACGTTTCTTCTGAAGAGCTGCAAAACCAGCTATCACTTTCTTACGGGTCTCTACAGGGTTAATTACGTCATCAATGTAGCCCCGTTCTGCAGCGATGTATGGGTTAGCAAAACGTTCAGTGTAATCATCTACGAGTTCGTTTTTTCGTTGTTCCGGATCGGCAGCAGATTGGATTTCTCTGCGGTGAATAATTTCGACTGCTCCCTGCGGTCCCATCACAGCAAGCTCAGCTGTTGGCCAAGCAAATGAAATATCTGAACCTACGGATTTTGAATCCATAACAACATAGGCTCCTCCATAGGCTTTTCGGGTAATAACTTGAATTCTTGGGACAGTAGCTTCGCAATATGCGTAAAGGAGTTTCGCACCATGACGAATAATTCCTCCGTATTCCTGATCGACACCCGGTAAGAATCCGGGAACGTCGACTAACGTGAGAAGAGGAATATTAAACGCGTCACAAGTTCTAACAAATCTCGCAGCTTTAGATGAAGATTCAATATCAAGTACCCCTGCGAGAACCAAGGGTTGATTTCCAACAACACCAACTACTTTTCCATCAAGGTGTCCAAATCCGCATACGATACTTTGCGCCCAAGAAGGGAAGTATTCCATAAAGTTTCCGTCATCGAGAATAGATTCAATAATCTGACGCATGTCGTAGGGCTGATTTGGGCTCTCAGGCATAATCTCTGAGAGCTCCGGGCATAACCTTTCTGGATCATCAGTTGGTTCGAAAGTTGGCGGACTCTCCATATTGTTTGAGGGGAGAAAAGATAGAAGTGTTTTAACGGAATCAAGAATTTCTTCTTCGCTTTCACTCACAAAGGTAGCGACACCTGATTTACTTGCGTGGCTGGTCGCGCCACCAAGCTCTTCAAGGGTAACTTCTTCTCCCGTGACTGTTTTAACTACATCTGGCCCCGTTATAAACATGTGAGATTTCTCTCGGACCATGAAAATAAAATCCGTCATTGCTGGACTATAAACGGCCCCGCCAGCACAGGGACCTAAAATAACGCTTATCTGAGGAATTACTCCGGAAGATTGAACGTTTCTATGAAAAATACCTCCGTAGCTATCAAGACTGACCACTCCTTCTTGTATACGCGCTCCAGCTCCATCATTGAGACCAATCATGGGGGCCCCAGTTGATAGGGCGAGATCCATCACCTTATGAATTTTTTCGGCAAAGACTTCACCAAGTGCACCACCCATCACCGTAAAGTCTTGACTAAAAACAAAAACTTGGCGGCCATCAATAGTTCCCCAGCCAGTAATAACGCCATCTGTATATGGTCTCGTTTCCAGGCCAGCTTCGTGTGCTCTATGCCGAGCAAGCATGTCAAGCTCATTGAATGAACCTGGATCGAGAAGATAATCTATTCGTTCTCGAGCGAGAAGTTTCCCTTTCTCATGCTGCCGTTCTATGGATCGCTCTGTTCCAGCGTGTAAAGCTTCTTGTTTCCGACGCTCGAGTTCTGCGATTCGTTGTTCCATTGTGTAATCAGCCATCTTGGTGGTAAGGGTACTGTGTTTCCGCTGTAGATCTGTAACTATTCGACCTGAACATAAAAAAAGTTCATCCTAACGCTTCTGACCTGCGGAAATATCAGTTTGGTTCTCGAAAAATTCATTAAAAATCTTGGGTAATGTATGTTTTTGGTATGGGCGAATCACATAACATAGATGAACTTCTCTACAGTGAAACGCATTACGCCGATCCATATCCCCTTTGGGAAAGAATGCGCCATGAAGCACCAGTTTTTTATGACAAAAGGTTAAATGCTTGGCTACTTACGCGCTACGAGGATTGTGTCGATGCCTTTTCAAATCATACGGACTTCTCAAATCAGTTGTATTCAAAAACACTAGGTGTCGTTTTTGGACCCACAATGCTTGATAAGGATGGCCATGAACATGTTGTCCAAAGAAGAATCGTTGCTCCAGAGTTTGTAGGGAAACGTTTTGAACCCTACTACGAAGCAATTGACAGAAATGCCCGTAACTTAATCGATAACTTCCCTAACTCCGGTGTCGTTGATCTCGTTAATGCATTTACGACTCGACTGCCTGTAAATGTGATCGTTGACATGTTAGGGATGGATCAAAGCGATCATGACCGATTTCATCAATGGTATACGACTATGATGGCCGGCTTATCTGTAAAGGATCTTCTCGAAAGCCAATTCAGTTCCGAAAAGCAGAATCTTGGAGTATTAGCTCATCAAGAGCTATCTGAATATGTTGCTCCGATCATTGAGGATAGAAAATCATGCCCCGTTAATGATTTAATTTCAAAAATTGTCCATGCCGAAGCTGAAGGACAGAAGTTAACTTTGACTGAGATTCAAGCATTTATTTCTCTTCTTCTCGTTGCCGGAGGTGAGACCACGGATAAAGGAATTGCGAATATGTGGACTCAGCTTCTGTTGAATCCCGATCAGCTTGATGCAGTTTTAGATGACCATGAGCTTTTTGATGCAGCTTTTTCTGAAATGATGCGGCACTCTCCCCCCGTACCTGGCCAGCTGAGATATTCAATAAATGAAGTTACGTTCAGTGGTGTCACAATCCCTGCAA
>PBMJ01000020.1 GCA_002722525.1 Acidimicrobiaceae bacterium
AAATGCAGCCACGCATCTACCGTGAGCCCAGTAGACGATGATCAACGTTTCTACTTAGAAACTCGAGGTATTCCATCCGAAATCGTTGACAAGCTAATTGTCAGCGGTTTTATAAATGAAGTTGTTCAGAAACTTCCGATTACGGAAGTAAATGAATGGATTCTAAATCTCCTCTCAGACAAACAAAATCTGGGGAATCTATGATGGCTGTCCGAAATAGTAATGAGACGCCGACTCGTAAGGTTCAATTACTTGATGTAGAGGAGATCCCAGAAGGAAAAGCAAAAAGAGTTGAAATCGAAGGATCACGTATTGCAGTGACTCGAATCAATGGAGAAATTTATGCGGTAGGAGATATGTGTACACATGCAAACTATGCATTGTCTGAAGGGCCTGTAGACACAGAAGAACTAACTATTGAGTGTTGGAAACATGGAGCTCAATTCTGTCTTAAAACCGGAGAAGCTATTTCACTTCCGGCAACAAGGCCGATCATGGCCTACCAGTTAGAGATTATTCAGACATCAGTATTTATTCACCTCCCGGAGAAAGGTTCAGCGTGAGCGAACTACACATTGAAAACCTTCACGCACGAACGGAAGAAACTAAAATTCTCCAAGGCGTGAATCTTACGATCCGTTCAGGCGAAGTTCATGCATTAATGGGACCTAACGGTTCGGGCAAGTCAACTCTTGCTCATATCCTGATGGGTCGATCCGGGTATGAAGTCACTAAGGGATCTATATCGCTAGATGGGCATGACTTGACGAAATTAGGAACTTCAGAACGTGCCCAACTAGGTCTTTTCCTCGCTATGCAATACCCAGTAGAAATTGAAGGGGTAACACTTCAAGATGTTATGAACGAGTCAACTCTTGCTCCAGAGGGCTTTCAAGAATCCATAGAAGAGGAATCTCGAAACCTTGGGCTTGAAGAGAATGATCTATCACGGGGAATCAACCTTGACATGTCAGGAGGGGAAAAGAAGCGCATGGAAACTCTTCAACTAATTTCGCTTCGCTCTCGTATAGCGATTCTTGATGAATTGGACTCAGGGCTTGATATCGACGGTTTACGTATTGTAAGTAGCCGTATCGAGAGGGCAACGAAAGAAGATGATCTTGGAGTTCTAGTTATCACTCATTACAGTCGACTGCTTGAAGAATTGAAACCTGATTATGTTCATGTATTTGTTGGCGGAGAAATTGTTGCTTCAGGAGATTCATCATTAGCAGTCGAGTTAGAAAGAGATGGGTATGAAAAATGGACACCATCCACAGAAANCTCAGTAACTCTCGGGGGNCTCAGTTAGATGTCGCAAGTAGACAGAAAAAAAGTCATCACTGATGAAGGCATTAAATCTATGTCTAGGCGCATATCTAAATGGGAAGCTACACAGGATGGGCTTAAGAAGACTTTCGAATTCGTTAACTTCGAAGAAGCGTTCAATTTTATGACTAAAGTTGCAGCGATTGCAGAAGAACTCGATCACCANCCTGACTGGTCGAATAGCTGGAACAAGGTANATATCGCCGTTGTCAACCATCAAGCTGGTGGCGTTACTGAAATAGACTTTGTACTATGTGAGAAGATTGACGAANTATTTGGAGCATAATGGGCGAGAACGATANGAAAGTTGCACTTGTCACTGGCGCCGCATCCGGCATAGGCGCTTCGCTAGTNAGAAAACTGCGATCAGCGAACATCGAAGTTCTAGGTGTTGATCTAGATTCATCCGGNCTCGAATCAATTCGANTTGAAACTGACTGCTCAATCTTCGTAACTGATATCTCTAAAAACGCAAACAATATTCAAGTAGCGAATCAGGCTGTTGATCAATTCGGCAGACTGGATTATGCATTCCTTAACGCAGGCATTCTCGGCAGAAAAATAGAAGAACAAATAAACCCCTACACTTCTTCTGATCTCGATCCAGAACATTACACAACGGTCCGTGCCGTAAATTTTGATTCTGTAGTCTTCGGGACCCTTGCTGTCGCCCCCGTATTAGAGGAGAGTGGAGGGGGNTCTATNGTCGCTACAGCTTCCATAGCTGGAATAGTCGCATGGAACAGNGATCCCTTCTANACCGCAACCAAACANGCTGTCGTAGGGTGGGTTCGTGGAGTCGCACCTGGCCTTCTCAATCAGGGCATATCGATAAATGCCATATGCCCNGGTGGAGTTGCAACCCCGCTCGTAGGCGTTGATCGACTCGCATCAGCAGACTCCAATCTTTTAGATCCGGAGCAAGTTAGTCAANCCATGTATGAGACTGCAATAGGGGANGGAACCGGCCAAGNNTACACAGTCAAAGCTGGTGACTCGCCTATCCGCCAGAAGTTTACATTCACTTCCATAGAAGGGTTCCCTTCATGATTATTNCGATAAGTAAGCAATGAAATTCGCAAGAGAGACAGCGATCNTCGGNATAGGAGCGACNGAATTTTCTAAAAACTCTGGCCGAACACCAATGCAACTAGCTACAGAATGTAGCTTGATGGCATGCCAAGACGCNGGTCTAGATCCATCTCAGATCAATGGAATTTCCNTTTTCAGCGCTGAGAAAAATACTGAAATCGAAGTTGCAAGAAATCTTGGTATTCCTGANCTCACGTTTTTCTCAATGATTCACCATGGAGGAGGTGCACCGGGAGGAGTTATTCAGCAGGCTGCAATGGCCGTCCATTCTGGCGTTGCAGACTACGTCCTTGTTTATCGCGCATTTAATGAAAGGTCGTGGCATCGCTTCGGTGGAGGAGTGCAAGGAAGACATCAGAGNCCAGAAGCCTTTGATNTCAGCTTCAGTTGGAGTTCTCCATTCGGTTTACTTACCCCTGCCTCGTGGGTAGCTATGTATGCCAGAAGATANATGCATCAGTATGGAGCCACCAGTGAAGATTTTGGAATAATTGCTGTAACCGATAGAAAACATGCTGCGAACAATCCAGCNGCTTTTTTCTACCAGAAACCCATAACTATCGAAGACCACCAAAGCAGCCGCTTTATCGTAGAGCCTCTTCANCTACTTGATTGTTGCCAGGAAAGNGATGGCGGCCAAGCCCTTATAGTGACNACTCTTGAAAAAGCGAGNGATCTCAAGCAGAAGCCAGCGGTTATAGCTGCGGCAGCGCAAGGAGTAGCAAAAGATCAACACATGATGAAGTCATATTACCGNGAAGATATAGCNGGGATACCTGAAATGNGAGTAGTAGCCCGTCAACTTTGGGAATCAACAGGGCTAGGTCCACAAAACATACAGACAGCAGTTATTTATGACCATTTCACACCTTTAGCACTTCCNCAATTTGAAGAATTCGGCTTTTGTGAGCGGGGAGAAGCAAAGGATTTTATCAAAGATGGAAATATAGAAATTGGTGGCTGTCTACCGATTAATACAAACGGGGGCCAACTGGGAGAAGCATATATTCACGGGATGAATGGTGTCGCAGAAGCTGTCAGGCAGATCAGAGGTTCCTCAGTCAATCAGGTGCCNGAAGTTGAGAATGTTCTCGTAACGGCGGGAACAGCCGTACCAACTAGTGGTCTNATACTCACACAACCCGAGTAAACATCAGATTTGGAGACTTTGTCACCTCCGGCTATACAAAACAAATGGATGACCCGCTAGCGAAACAGNCAACAACNCACACTATCAAGTCGAATCAAAGCGCCGNAGCGCTNATTAACTTTGATGATCGGGANGATTTTGANNGGGCACAACAGGGCCTTATCGCTACTCATCAAACAGGGCGNATTGAACTTGATGGAAGAGCTGTCTGGGATACAGCATCTCATGACTTCCTTCGAGAAGAAAAACTAGCACCTGAAACAGTTCACCCTGGNCTATGGCGACAAGGAAAGCTCAACGCTATACACGGACTTTTTGAAGTGGCAGAAGGAGTNTGGCAGGCAAGAGGTTACGACATATCAAACATCACCTTTCTCGAGACACCGAACGGATGGTTAATTATTGATCCGCTAACAACTAGCTCTACAGCAGAAGCCTGCCTGCAGCTAGCCAACCAAACACTAGGTGAACGTCCTGTGCACACTGTTATCTATACCCACAGCCACCTTGACCACTTTGGAGGCATTCTTGGAGTNACTTCACAAGAAGAAGTTGAAGCAGGAAATGTTCGANTCATTGCCCCAGATGGNTTTCTTGAAGAAGTAGTTCGAGAAAATATCATTGCCGGTCCTATGATGGCTCGTCGGGCCCACTATCAATTTGGACCANTACTACCAGCTGGACCAACCGGCCAAGTTGANATCGGCCTTGGACAATCACTTCCCCTTGGAGCTTCCTATCTCNTACCTCCGACTGAAANAGTTTATGAAACCGGAACAGAGCTAGATATAGACGGGTTGAAGGTNNTTTTTCAGAACACGCCGGACGCAGAAGCTCCTTCAGAGATGAATTTTTTTTTCCCAGATAAAAGATTGCTTTGNATGGCTGAGAACTGTACTCATACTATGCATAATCTCTATCCGATCCGAGGGGCCCAGACCCGAGACGCACTGGCGTGGAGTAAATACATTCACGAAGCGCTACTCCTATGGGGAGAGCAGACTGAAACAATGTTTGCAACTCANCANTGGCCACGATTCGGCAATCAAGAAGTACGGGACTTCTTGTGTCTGCAAAGGGATGTCTACAGATGGCAGCATGACCAGACNATGAGGTTGGCCAACATGGGATACGTGCCTAACGAAATAGCTGAGATGCTCAAACTTCCTGAAGAATACCTAAATGAGTCCCATGTCCAAGGGTATTACGGGACAGTATCGCATAACACTAAAGCCGTTTACACCAAGTATCTGGGGTGGTATGACGGTAACCCGTCAAACCTCAATCCGCTTCCCCCAGTTGAAGCTGGNCAAAAGTATGTTGAATATATGGGNGGAACCGAAAAGCTCNTTGGCAAAGCTACTAAAGCATTTGAAGAAGGCGATTACCGTTGGGTGGTCCAAGTCATGAACCATGCCGTCTTTGCGGACCCGACCAACACTAAGGTACGAAATCTNCAAGCCGANGCTTTTGANCAANTNGGATANCAATCTGAATCAGGTACCTGGAGAAACGCCTANCTCACAGCAGCNCGAGAACTCCGATANGGATCNCTCCGNATACCNGCNTCAATGGGAAGACAAATCGCTCATGCCATCACAATTGANCAACTNTTTNACATGATTGGTGTTCGNTTCAACCCTAAAAAATTTAATNACGGGCCAACTCGNATTAACTGGCATTTNANAGANNTAGAAGAAGACCATGTGCTNGGTATTGAACGATCNACNGTCCACCACGACCCTANCACCAGTGACAACGAAGCAAATGCANNGATCACNNCGACAAGAAANGTNATTGCTCTNATACTCGGAGNNCAGACGACCTTAGAAGANGTAATTGAATCCGGTGNTCTCGTCNTTCATAGNGGTGAGGCTATTATCGAGANCTTTTTTGGNTCGCTTGAATCNTTTATAACNGCACCGCTTATAGAGCCNAAATAACTATCGANGNTCAAGTAGNANCTAGTTCANTNCAGAGAATCNTCTNTGTTNTGGATTTCATTAATGGATTGNGNCAAAGTNTTCCANGCAAGTGTCGCGCANTTTATTCTGACNGGATATTTNACTACTCCNTGNAGNGCTTCAAGNTCGCCAAGNTCAACGCTTGATGACGCTCCTATCAGTTTCTTCTCCAGANAGTTCACTTTNATAGATGTCCATCATCTCTTTNAAAGCATGAATTATTTCCTCAGCTTCGCTGATACTTTTTCCTTTTATNATCTCAGTCATCATTGACGCNGATGCTTGNCTGATTGAACAACCCTGACCACCAATNNTTATCTCNTCAATTNTCTGATCAATTAANGAAACGAAAACAATGACNTCATCNCCACAAAGAGNATTGAACCCTTCACAGCGATGCGCAGGNGGTTCAAGTTCCCCTTGGTTTCTTGGNGAGCGNTAATGNTCAAGGATTATTTCCTTATACAGGTCATCAAGTGAAGNCATAACTACAGTTTAATTANGGGANGAACAGATCACGTACTTTATGNAGNCCCGAAACCAAAGCGTCAATATCTGAATGGTNNTTATAAAGNTACATAGACACGCGAGATGTAGCTCCGACATTNAGNACTTGCATTAANGGTTTTGCACAATGGTGACCCGCACGTATGCAGATATTCTCTTCATCTAATACTTGNGAAATATCATGAGGNTGAGCNCCATCGAANGTAAAGGAGATAACCCCACCACGTTCNGANGGNNCTNTAGGCCCAAAGATTGANATNGTTTCTCCGAATTCTGAATTNAAACNNTCAAGNGCATAACCNGTCAAAACAATTTCATGATTTCTAATTTCTTCCATGCCAANGTNGGANAAATAATCGATAGCTGCNCCTAATCCTGCAGCCTCAGCAACCATAGGTGTACCAGCCTCAAACTTCCAAGGTANNTCGTTNGTTGAGAAGCCTTCTTTTGTGACATTTANAATCATNTCNCCACCACCAAGAAAAGGNGGNATCGATTCAAGNAAGTTTTGTTTACCCCANANAACCCCTATGCCCATNGGGCCAAGTAATTTATGNCCGGTAAAGGTTAGNAAATCAATTCCCANCTCNTGAACNTCNGTCTTGCTNTGGGGGGTGTATTGGCTGGCATCAGCGTGNACTGTTAAGCCCATNTCTTGCGCTCTNNTAGTTAACTCTCTNACAGGGGTAAAAGTTCCCAAAACATTAGACATTGCTGCNAAGCTAAGAAGTTTCGCTCCATCAATTAANTGATCAAAATCTGAAAGATCAAGNTGTCCATTNTCATCGATTTTTATCCATCTNATTTCAAANTTNTTTTCNGATGCNAGCATTTGCCATGGAACGATATTTGCATGATGCTCNANCTCNGTTAGNACAATNGCGTCNCCATCAGNNAGGTGTTCNCGTCCCCAAGTNTTAGAGATAAGGTTCATNGCTTCTGTNGCATTCTTTGTGAATACAACNTCTTGCCTTGAATTNGCGTTAATNAAGGAAGTTACNTTATCTCGAGAGCCTTCAAGAATAGCAGTTGCNTCATTNGCAAGTTGATACGANCCTCTNTGGACGTTNGCATTAAACTNCCGGTAGTAGTCTTCCATCGCNTCCATNACAGAAACTGGCTTCTGAGANGTGTTTGCAGANTCAAGATAGATAAGTNGCTTTCCATTGATATGCCTTTGAAGNANGGGGAANTCCTTCTTTATTTCCNNCACGTCAATNGTCATANCCANTCCTCGTAACCTTCGGCATCGAGNTGCTCAACCAGCTCAAAACCNCCGCTNTTGNCAATCTTGCCATCAATTANAATATGCACATGNTNGGGNTGTAAGTGATCNAAAAGTCGTTGATAGTGCGTTATGGTNAGAANAGAGATNTTCGGGTTCTCGTCCATGATTTCTTTNATTCCGGTGGCNACAATTTGAAGAGCATCAATATCAAGCCCAGAATCAGTTTCGTCGAGNACGGCAAATTCAGGTTCNAGTAAAGCCATTTGCAGGATTTCATTTCGCTTTTTCTCNCCNCCAGANAATCCNTCGTTNAGGTANCGGTCAGCAAACTCAGGNTCAATATCTAGCCGNNNCATCCAAGCAAGCATTTGTTTTCGGAGNNTAAGAATAGACATTTCCTTTCCAGTTCTNGCTTCAACTGTTTGTCTTAGAAAGTTGAGNACACTTACNCCNGGAAACTCNTGTGGGTATTGAAACGCAAGNAACATNCCCGCNTTTCCTCGNTTNTCNGCGCTCCACTCNGTAATATTTTNGCCCTTAAATANAATNTCNCCTGATTCTACTATGTACTCTGGTGANCCTAATAANGCCGAAGCTAGGGTAGATTTTCCGCANCCGTTCGGACCCATCAAAGCATGGATCTCTCCCTCANCAATCGANAGATTCACTCCNTTTAGTATNCCGCTTCCATCNTCNGCTTTNACATGAAGATCTTGNATTTCGATTAACGANTTGGCCATCACTGAAGTNTATCCCTTTGNCTAATTAACCCTATTCCNAAAAGACTAATTATCTTGCTACCANCCTCTATCAANCCANTCNTCNAGATGNGGTCGCTCNGCGCCAATNGTGGTCTCATCTCCGTGACCNGGNAGGACNAGGGTNTCNGCGNTCAGTGTGAATAAACGGNGATCAATAGATTCAATNATCTTTGTGAAGTCGCCTCCTTCAAATTGCGTTGCTCCTGGNCCNCCTGGAAATAAAGTATCGCCTGAAAANANGATTGGNCGATCTTGTATNCGGAAACATATNGANCCAGGGGTGTGNCCGGGNGTCANGATAGTGTGGAGCNTGAGTNGCCCNACTTCGATAACTGATTCATCTTCTAANATTTCATCGTAGCTATCTAGCATGTGGGCNTCTTCTTGGGTGACAAANACTGANTATCCTGCATNNCNNACATGNGGNACAGCCTGNATATGGTCCCAATGNCCNTGNGTTTCAAGGACTTGNTTAACTCCTAGNTTCTTNCAGAGGTCNAANAGTCGTTCGTGNTCATTGGCAGCATCNATTAAAGCCCCTTCGCCTGTTTCNGTGCANCGTAAGACAAAAACATTATTATCCATAGGGCCGACTACGACTTTGTGAATTTCTAATCCGTAATCCTCAAAAAATAATGTGCTCATAGTCCTTATTCTACAATTCACTACGGCTAGAGCGCTGCCTTTTCAACTCTGAACGGATAACGTTTATTTTGAGATGTGGGTGTATATATCTATAGCGTCGGTAACAGTAATTACTTTGGCATGGTTTTTTGTTGTGATTGTGTCTGCAAGACTTCGACAAACCCCTGCTCAAACTGTGCTCGACATTGAAGAAGCTGTTGAATTCATATCTGATAATCTTCCCAAAGAAGTCTCAATGCGCGTGACACATGATGAAGTTAGACTCCTGCTCAGGTGGCAGATAACGTATTTCCGAAAGCGCGGGGTAGCAAGCTACGGTGGTGTAGATGTCGAAGCTGAAGCAGCTGCTTTGCGAGATAAGATAGTCATCGCACATGAAGATGATCTCCTCGACGAACTAATTAGGCGATCCAAAAAGTCTGGTCTAGAGCTAGAGGTAGTGGACATTGTCTGTGTTGTTGATTTAGGGATTCAATTCTTGAGAAATATTGGTGCTATTGGGAGTCAAATTTCCGAGATAAATGATGGATTAACACACTGAACTAGAAACGAAAATTTGTTTTTGAAACATCGGCACGCAGTCGAAACGGAAGCTAGGCTCATTTTCACCAACGAAAGGAGGTGGTCCAACTGAGTAGTAATAGTTTTGGGACCTTGGAGGTGGCCAGCTACTAAGCGGCCCCTGGACCAAGATGTAAATATCAACTGGTCACCCGCGAACGAAGCGGTCAGGTTCAGGTCCCACCTGATTTGGTTTGTTTTACCTAAACGCAGTTCGTGATCCAGGACTTAAATTTGGGGAGATGAGAATCTCCCCAAATTTGTCATTGAAAGCGTTCGCCAATGTACTTTCTAGTATCTAAAATAGTTCTCGGAGGTTTCCTATGAAACGACCTGTAAGAGTAGAACATTTCCGTTGGTTAGGGGATAAGCGTAACCAACGCGTCTACGACCTTGATCAGGTTTCAGACGAATCAGTTATAGACGAACTAATGGTATCGGAGCAGTATTTAGTTTTTGGGCCGGATACTCTCGCTGAAGCCCGTAACCGTGGTTACCGGCAAAGGAATATTTAGGCACAAAATTGGCATATGTCCTCGACTCTAATGGGCTTTCCCTAACCGGACACCTTGCTGCTCCTAGTCGTGTAGGAATATCGGGAACAGCAGGATTAGTGATTTGTCATGGGTTCCCTTCAGGGGCGAGTCAAGGTGTAGATGACGATAGTTCATACTATGACTTTGCTGATTTCGTGGCGAAAGCACTTGGTTGGATTGTTCTGGCTTTCACATATAGAGGTTGCGGAGGGTCAGAAGGAGAATTTTCAATGCAGGGATGGCTTGATGACACAATTAACGCAGCAAAGGATTTAAAAAATAACCCTCAAGTGAACTCAGTCTGGCTTGCGGGTTTCGGTACTGGCGGAGCTTTGGCAATTACTGCTGCAAGCCTGACTGAAGAAATTAGTGGAGTAGCCGCTATCTCCGCCCCTTCAGATTTCCGCGATTGGGCTCAGGATCCTGATCAATTATTACAATACTCGCGAACTGTGGGGGCTATCTCTGATCCGGATTTTCCTCAAGACGAATCTTCCTGGGTTGAAGAGATTGAGTTGATTAGGCCAGTAGAAGCTGCTGGGGAAATAAATAAAAAGCCTCTGCTAGTTGTGCACGGGGCAAGCGACCAAGTCGTTCCTTCATTCGATGCGCGAGTTTTAGCTGATTCTCATGGTGATGCGGATTTACGGATTATTGACGGAGGTACACATAGACTGCGATTTGATCCCAGAGCTTCTGCAATAATAATTGGATGGCTAGATCGAACGTACCGTTTGAGAACGAAAGATATGGTTTCTGACCAGTTTCCGATATCAGAGGGAGAATCATGAGATCACGAGTTTTCACTGATGGTTCATGTAGCGGGAACCCAGGCCCAGGAGGATGGGCATGGATTATTCCCGATGGAAGTTTCGCTGCGGGCTATTCCCCCGATACTACAAACCAAAGAATGGAGTTAACTGCTGTTATCGAAGCTGTCTCGACATTAAAAGGACCCTTGGAGATAGTCAGTGACTCTACGTACGTAGTCAACTGTTTTAGAGATAGTTGGTGGAAGGGGTGGCTACAGCGAGATTGGAAGAATAGTCAACGAAAACCTGTAGCAAATAAAGACCTATGGGAGCCCCTAATCGCTGAATATCAAAATAGGGATCTGTTGTTCACATGGGTCAAGGGTCACGGTGGAGATCAGTGGAACGATTATGCTGACCGCCTCGCCGTCGAAGCAGGATATCTCCAGACCGACCGATCAGGGTTTCAGCCGCCTGATGAGATAATCTTGCCTTAAGTTTCACATGCTCAACCAATTTTGAGCTATTCGCTCAAACTGCACTACGGTAATGAAGGAAGCAAGTGAGGTGAATATGCCATATCCACAAGAAGTAATTGACTTGGGTGAGAAAGTAAAGAATTGGGGCCGGTGGGGGGATGATGACGAGCGGGGAACTGTAAATTACATTACCGATGAAGTTCTTCGAGGAGCAGTAAAGAGTATTCGAAGTGGCAAACAATTTTCACTGGCCTTTCCACTGAAGCAACAAGGTGGCTTACAGCTCGGGTCTATGCCTGGACGTATAAATCCTTTACGAACAATGGTTCAACTTAATACTCCAGTTATCGGTGACCCATCCCTTTTTTGCACCAGTGATGATGTCGTTACTATGGGGCTTCAAGCAGCGACACATTGGGACGGATTATGCCATGCCAGCTGGAATGGAAAAATCTATGGAGGGCGTGATGCGAGCACAATCACATATGATGGTGCGTCTGTCTGTGGGATTGAAAAGATCGAGACTCTAACTAGTAGGGGCGTCCTCCTAGATATTGCTGAGCTATTAGAAGTAGAAGAACTACCTGGAGGTCACGCAATTACATACGACGACTGTATTAACGCAGAAAAGCGACAGGGCGTAAACGTACGCAGTGGAGACATTCTCCTTCTTCGGACAGGAATGATGGCGAAAGCAAGAAATGGTGATGTGCTCTCCTACGGAAGTGGGACGTCGATCGAGGGCTCACCAATGCCTGGTTTCCCCGGAGTTGGTTTAGGAGCCGTTGAGTTCTTCTACGAAAGAGAAGTAGCCGCTGTTGCAACAGATACAATCACTTTTGAAGTGATGCCATGGGATCCTGCTGCGCCAGGGGCGATACTACCAATACATTGCATCAACCTTGTTATGATGGGGTTAACTCAAGGGCAAAACTTTGATCTAGAGGAACTTTCAGCTGATTGTAAACAGGATGGACAATATGATTTTCTCCTCGAAGCTAGCCCTCAGCCATTTGTGGGAGGAGTTGGTTCACCAGTCAATCCTGTAGCGATCAAGTGACGAGAATGGTTTAGACCATTTCCGCATGGTCAGCCATTTCTAACATTTCCCTATCTCCAGAGGAATTCCCGTATGCCCATAGTTCTATGTCTTCGGTATTTAGAAATTTTTTTAAACGTCTTACCTTTTCTCGCCCCCTAACGTTTTCTCCCTCGATCATCCCTGTCAGACGACCTAAAGACGAAGTTATTTCAACGGCTATAACGTGGTCGAACCCTAAAGCAAGCGCTGCAGGTCTTGCGTAGCACCCCAAAGAGCCAGTGACTAGAACAAGCTGGTGACCTTTTTGTCTGTGGAATTCAATCCGTTCCAAGATTTCTGTTCTGTATAATTCCGGTAACATGGAAGCATAGGTTCTTCCATTTGTTTCGAATACGTCAGCGGGTAAATCACAAAGCAGTTCCTTGAGCACGTTTACCTTCAATGTGTTTCGGAAGTTACTGTCCAGTTGCGTTACAAGAGTCCTAAGAGTTGCTTTAGCCATCCTCCCCAAACCGTATTGTTTCAGAAACGGAAGAAGAGTGTCTCTTTTGGTTATTGTGCCATCAAAATCAAAAGCTGCTACGACTCGTTTTTTCATGACATAATCATGAAATTTTCAAGGCGGTCCAATGTTTGATGCATCTGCGGTAAGTGTGATTTCGGGTATCCCATCATCTCAATCATTTTCGGCCAGATTGACCCAGCCCAGTCAAAAGTTTCTGTTACTAACGTTCCTTCAGGGTCATCAGAAAATTCATAACGCCAGCGGTGTTTTCCAAAATGCGACCAAGCTATAAGGGTGTCTTTTTCGTATTCGACAACGGTATTTGTTATCCGGTATGGAATGCTCCAAGTCCTCATTTTGATTTGGAAAGTATCGCCGAGAGAAAGCTGATCTGGCCCACGTATCTTTCCCCGAACCGTTCCTGATCCGTCTATTTCAGCATGAAGAAAAGGATTTGCTATCACACCAAAAATCTCTGACCGTTGTGCTGGAATAACCCTGCTTACAGAAACGTTTTTTTCTGATGCGCCTTTACTTAAAGAATAGTTCTTCATAGGCTAAGTATCTCGTTAAGTGCCATATCGATCGAAGCATGCTTAAATTGAAATCCACCTTTAATGGGCACCGACGGGAGTGCTCGTGTACTGGTAAATATCAGCTCTTCAGCGAGTTCTCTGCCAGCAAGTAGCATTGGGCCGAACTTTGGTACTGCAACTGCCGTAGGCTTTCCTAAAGCTAACCCTAATGCTTTAGTGAATTGAGCGTTGCTAACCGGTTCAGGAGCCGTGAGATTCACCGGACCTTGAATATCGGCTGAAAGTAGCCATCCGATAAGACGAGCCTCATCCTCTAAAGTGATCCAGCTCCAATACTGACTGCCATCTCCCAGTTTTCCTCCCAGTCCCAGCTTAAATATAGGGAGTATTTTTTTTAGCATCCCACTTTGAGGGTCAAGGACAATTCCTGTTCGCAAGTGGGTTACTTTAATACCAGCTTCTTCAGCTGATGTTGTGGCAGTTTCCCAATCAGCTGCAACATCAGCAAGAAACCCACTCCCTTTAGGAGATTGCTCATCAATTTGGTTACTCCCACAATCTCCATAGAAACCAGTAGCAGAACCACTTAGAAAAATAGCTGGAGGTGAATCCAGTTCAGACAAAGTCTTAGAAAGTAACTCTGTACCTTTTATTCTACTTGAGTAGATTTCCGTCTTTTGTCGTTTTGACCATCGACGGTTTCCAATGCTCTCACCGGCAAGATGAATTATTGCATCGATTCCGTCCAAGCCTTGACTTTCTATCAAACCCTCAGATGGATTCCAAAACACGTCTGCATGGTCCCTATTCCGAGAAATACAAATTACTTCATGCCCCATTTCACGCAAATGTGTACCTACTGCACTGCCGATCGTTCCCGTAGCACCTGTAATTGCAACAATCATTCAAATCCTCCAGCGCTATTTCTATTACATATTTAATGGTTGCACATCCTTAGTAAAAGCAAGTAACCCAAAGAGAAAATTTCAAGAGATATTTCGAGTTTTTCGCCATAATCCATCATGCATGGTAAAAATTATAGAAAAAGGTGAGGTTTTATGGAAGGTGCTCAACACTCTTCAGCGTCTGAAAGATTAAAGAAGATCGACCCTAAATATTTTGGCGGAGTTACATCTTTGGTTGTGTTTCTGCTTTTTGTTTTCCAAAATACAGAGAAGGCGCAAGTAGAATTTCTTTGGTTAGACATAACCATGCCTCTTTTTCTACTATTGTTATTAACTTTCGTACTTGCTTACTTAATCGTTCTCTTGGTTCAGCGATTAAATCGTAAACGAAGAAGTTCTTAACGCTTCGAGTTGAGTTAATCTCATCTTCTGGCAGACTGAGGTATGGATAAAGAAGAGTCAGTCAATGACCATGATTTTGATGAAGCTCATAGGGTAGAGACCAAGAAACCTAAAGGGTCAGGAGCAGTTGTTCTTGGAGCGGCAATGATTGCGCTAGGAGACATTCTGGAACCAGAGAAGACAACTGTTGAAATCGTTCAGGAAAATGATGATCCTGAATCAGACCTACCATTTGATCTTAATTTTGGAGATTTACCGCCATTAAGCTGAATTTGCTGCTTCTTAAACAAGTCAAGTATTTTTTAGGTTTGAGTCTCGAAGCCCCTATCAGTGATTGTTAGAGAAGCTCTTTAAAAGTTTTGTAAAAATTCTTTCTCTATTTAGGTGGACTCAGTTAATTCGGGACTATGGTCTACCACGTATATGAGTACACGAATGTTGATCATTGTTTCTCTTGTTTGTGGACTAGTGATACTTTTGGCATTTACTACACAAGTTTTAATAGCATCCTAAATTTAGTGCTGCTATTTGAATAATTAGTTGATCGTTGTAGCGATAGGATTTGGACATGGAAGATACAAAGTCTCACTTTGATCTGGTGATAGTAGGAGGAGGCCCTGGAGGGTACGGTGCGGCCCTATATGGCGCAGCTGCTGGCCTCGATGTGGCACTAGTGGAAATGGGGAAACTAGGTGGCACTTGTCTCCATGTTGGTTGTATCCCCGCCAAGGAATTGCTAGAGGCAGCATCGGTTCTTCGCACAGTCCACCAAGCCGAAGAATATGGCATCAAAGCAGGTGCCCCCGAATTAGACATGTTGCAACTCATGTACCGAAAACAGGTGGTAATCGATACTTTAACTTCAGGCGTGGAAGGGTTGTTGGCAAGAAGAAGCGTAACGGTTTTTCCAGGGGTTGGTGAGTTAGCTGGTGACAAACAAGTAAAGATTTCAGCTTCAGAGGGCAGTGGGCAAGTTATTTCTGGAGACAATATTATCTTGGCTAGTGGTTCCAAGCCCAGATTGATATCGGGATTTGAAGTTGATGGAACGCTAGTCGTAACTTCAGATCAATTACTTTCCCTTACTAAGGTTCCTTCGAGAGCAGTTATTATTGGCGGAGGTGCCATCGGAGTTGAATTTGCCTCAGCTTTAAATGACTTTGGCTCATCTGTCACCATTGTTGAAGCTCTCCCTCAAATACTTGCCGGCTGTGACAAAGATATTGCGAAAGTAGTCCACAGGTCATTTCAGAAAAGAGGAATTGATATTCGTACAGGAGTTTCGGTTGAAGGCCATACTCCTGATTCGGACTCGACCACTATTTTGTTGAATGATGGAGAAAAAATTGAAGCAGACCTAGTAGTTATCTCAGTAGGAAGAAGGCCATATCCCGATCTACTCGGATTAGAGAATGCAGGAATCAGTGCCGATAAGAGAGGATTTGTTCCGGTCAATGATTTCTGCGAAACTCAGTCTTCTGGTATCTATGCCATTGGCGACCTAATAGATACCCCCCAGTTGGCTCATGTCGCATTTGCTGAGGCGATATTAGCTATCAAACGCATATGCCGAGAAGATGTAAATCCGGTTGATTATGCAAAAGTACCTTGGGCGATCTACTGCCACCCCGAAGTAGCTTTTGCAGGACTTAGTGAGGTAGAAGCGATCGAAACGGGATACAAAGTCGAAGTATCGAAGCACC
Organism: Acidimicrobiaceae bacterium; assembly: GCA_002722525.1. Classification (GTDB taxonomy): domain Bacteria; phylum Actinomycetota; class Acidimicrobiia; order Acidimicrobiales; family UBA8592; genus UBA8592. Next base: position 16,098 of record PBMJ01000020.1, read on the forward strand.
GATACTCGGGTAATGGGCGTGCCATGATCGTTGGGGATACAGATGGACTGGTTAAAGTTGTTGCTGAAAAACTTCCCGATGGGACATTAGGGCAAATACTGGGAGTCCATATGGTAGGGCCTTGGGTTACAGAACAGTTGGGGCAAGGCTATTTAGCAGTTAACTGGGAAGCTACCGTTGCTGAAGTGGCTGAATTCATCCAGCCGCATCCCACATTAAGTGAACTATTCGGTGAAACGGTCATGTCCCTAACTGGTAGAGGGCTACACGGTTAGTCACTCCTCGGAAGTTTTACCAGCTGCCGCCACCGCCACCACCGCCACCACCATCAAAACCTCCACCAAAATCTCCTGACCATCCAGAATCGTATGATGAAGAAGAGGAAGGGGAATATTGTGTTGTTCGAACATCGTAACTGCTATTAAAGGCATAGGTGGCAAACCAATAATCGTCCGAGATAAGATCCTCGTCTGAGTTGAGGTGAGATGACTGCTGGAATGCGCGTTTCCACGCATCTACCTCGCCAAGAGAAACTGCCCAGGCAGTGTACTCACGGAGGAGTCCGTTTTCAGCTGCTGATTCAACATGTTTCGCCTCAGATTGACTTAAAAATTTTCTAAAGCCCTCTATCTGGATCCAAAGCCCAGTCCCCTTTGGAGTTCGAACAGCTAGTTCCCAAGCTCGGTAGCAGACTGCTATTAGTGAGCCGAAAATAACAGTTGAGATGATAGTCCAAGGATCAAACACTCGAATAGGTGCGTTATGGGTAGTGAATCCGGCCCAGATGAAAACAGCAAAGGCTGTTGGAATTGCTATCCAGCTAATAGCCTTAGTTCTAGAAAATGACCAAAGATTGCTTTCCCACATCCATACGTTTAGGTCATTTTCCAGTTTCCCCCAACCAGAAGTAAATGCTTTGTCATACTTTCCTAACTCCACTTCCTCTCGGCCATCAAAAATCGTATCAAGCGGCCCGGAGCTTCGCTGCGAGAACTTGTCGATTAGGACTCTGTTGCCGTTATCTTCGGCAAGCTCAATTTCACCGCTTATTGCTCGTTCAAGGAGCCAAGCAGTTTTATGGTCCTCCTTTACGGATTCTTCCAAAAGAATGCCACCTTGATGGGCAGTAATTCCCTCGGGAGGGCTGAAGCTTAGGGTAACCAGTTCGGAAAGTTTGCCTGTATCAGCTCTAGAAATATTGCCCTCTCCTTCGTTGAATGCTGACTCAACAGCGCTTCCAGCCCTTACTTTGTCTCGCCCAAGGAGTCTCAACGCCCAGACAGATATGCCCCCGCCAGAAAGGGTAGCTGCGATGGCAATAAGCCCGATGAAGATGAAAGTCAGATCTCTCCCAGCTTTTGGTGCATTCGGGGATTGAATGAATTTGGGAAGATTTTCGATGTTTTGACCTAATTCTCCTTGGATGTTGACTCCTTGTGAAGGGCGTAGGCCATCAATTTGAACGAACAAATGGCCTGGAGCCATTTGGACTATTTCACATGACTCTTGATCGAAAAGGCTTACAATCTGACACTTAAGGTTTTCGATTTCAAATGGGGAAATTACTTGAATCTGCGCAGTATCTATGGACCGATTCCAGCCTGTTCCAATCGCATTCCAATTAAGCAGCGAATTTTGAAGATCTGAAATAGTGTCCAAAGAATAGCTAAGTTCGTATCTATGATTTCCAGTAATGGTTATATTCGGATTTCCTATCCGAATTCTTAGTTCGCCGTTATCACAATTGAATCCACAATAGATTGTCCACATGGATGGGGCTGAAGGCGACTCGATGCTAATGATCTCTTCCTCCAATAGACCTGGGACATCTCGGTAAATTCCTCGCCTGCTTTCATTTCCGAAGTCGTAGTCGATTACTTCACGAACAACAGTTGATTCTTCGTTGCTGATTTCAGCCACGGTCCAATAGTTATCGATCTTTTCTATTGGTTTGGCGAAGGCGATTAATCCTGCGCCGAGCCCTGCGAAGATAGCAAACCCTAAGATCGGATACCAGGAGTTTTTCCTTCGTTTTTCTGTATATGTAGCCATTATCTTTGTTGATTAGCTTTTAGGGGTTCTGAGAAATCACCATAAGAAAAGTATTCTCGCATTTCAAATCTAAATATTCTTGCAAAAATACTGAAAGGGAGTATCTGAAGTTGGTTATTAAATTTAAGAGTGACATCGTTATAGTATTGGCGCGCATACGCCAAGAGGTCCTCGGTTTCTGACAACTCATCTTGAACCTTAATAAAGCTGTCACTTGCTTCTAGATCAGGGTATGACTCAGCAACGGCAAAAACCTTCTTCAAGCATTCAGTAACAGAGTTATTGCTATCAGCGAGTTGGGCTCTTCCTTCAGTAGAGATGGCAGTTGCTCTAGCCAAAGTAATATCCTCAAATGCTGCTTTTTCGTGAGCTGCGTATCCTTGAGCGACCTTCACTAGCGCTGGTATCAGGTCATATCGACGATGGAGCTGGACGTCGATAGCCGCCCATGCATTCTCAGTTGTGTTTCTTAATCGAACAAGCCTGTTATAAATAATAGCTATAGAAAATAAAACGGCAGATACTCCTATGAGTACGATCCAAACAACCATTAGACTCCTATATATAGGGTGCAGCCCAAATACTAGACTTAAAGCTGTGCACGCGAAAGTACAGAGCCTCAATTGAATGTTTTAACGAAAGATAAAGAATTCAAAATGATGGAAGACGCTTTACTACTTCCATTGCAAGTTCGGTGGCTAGGAAAAGTTCGATACAGCGATGCACTTGCTGTCCAAGAAAGCCTCTTTGAAGCCAAGCCAGAAAATTACTTACTGCTCATGGAGCATTTTCCTGTCTTTACTCTTGGGGTTAATGGCGACGAATCGAACATACTTGTAGAACCGTCAGAGATTGGAGCCGAGGTTATCCGCATCAAACGAGGTGGAGATGTGACCTACCATGGCCCAGGGCAATTAGTCGGATATCCAATACTTACTGTTCCAGGCAAGCGTGGAGGAGGTATGGCTGACACCTCGGCGTACGTTAACTCTGTAGAGCAACTAATCATCGACGCATTAGAAGAACTTGGCCTTCCAAACTGCGGTCGAATAGCCAAATATCCGGGTGTATGGGTGGACCCAAATGGAAACTCTCCAAGAAAAGTAGCTGCCATAGGAGTTCGTCTTTCGAGAGGGCGGTCAATGCATGGCTTTGCAATAAACGTTAAGCCAGATATGTCGTATTTTGACGCTATCGTCCCTTGCGGTATTAAAGAAATGGAAGTGACATCGATTCATGAAGAGGGCCTTAGTCTAAACCTTAAAGAAGTAACGGATGTAATCTCCAAATTAGCCGCTGCAAGATGGTCACAGGGAAGATCAGATCGATCTGATGTAGCTTGGAGAATTCGGAGCCAAGATCTAAGCCCCTTTACTAGAGGAGAAGGGCCTGGAAGTCGAAAGCTTAATGTGAGTTCTGCAAATTACAGCCCTAAGTCAACGGAGTTTCCGACGGCTACCAAAGTCCAATTAAAACGCAAGCCCGAATGGATGAAAGTAAAGGCGGAATTCGGACCAGAATACAGAAAAATAAAGCAAACGATGCGAACGAACCAGCTTGTTACTGTCTGTGAAGAGGCAGGGTGCCCCAACATATATGAATGCTGGAAAGACGGGACAGCTACATTCATGATCCTTGGGGATAGATGTACAAGAGCATGTGGCTTTTGCCTTATCGATACACAAAAGCCCTTCCCTCCAGACGTTGATGAGCCTCAGCGTGTAGCGGATGCGGTCAATTCGATGGGCCTAGATTATGCAGTAGTTACGATGGTCGCACGAGATGATCTTTCGGATGGAGGGGCCCAACAAGTTGCTAACACTGTTGCAGCTATTCGCAAAACAAACCCTTCTACAAGTATTGAAGTTTTAATTTCAGATCTTAAAGGCAGCCCCGATGATCTCGAAAAAGTTTTTGCTAGTAACCCAGATGTGCTAAATCATAATGTTGAAACAGTACCCAGTCTTCAGAGAACTGTCAGGCCATCTGCGAGTTATGCTCGAAGTCTCGCAGTTCTTTGCCATGCGAAGCAACACGGCTTAATGACAAAAACATCAATTATGTTAGGGCTCGGAGAAATAGAAGAAGAAGTCCATATTCTGTTAAAAGATTTAAGTCGAATCGGTGTAGATATCGTAACTCTCGGCCAATACCTATCACCAACCTCTAATCATCTCCCTGTTGAACGGTGGTGGACCCCCGAAGAGTTCCAAGAATTTAAGATCCATGGCGAGTCGTTAGGTATTCCCCATGTTGAATCTAGCCCACTTACAAGAAGTAGTTACCATGCCAAGGAATCCCAAATTTCCGTTCGACAATCATGAATATTCGAGAGTTGAGTAAAGCCGAGAAGATCTTGCAGTTTTGTCAAAGAGAAAATCAACGTACCATAAAATTATGTTTATTGATCGCATAAAGGACGTTCGACATGTCATGGAAGAGAATGAAGTTGAAGCTCTCTTATTATCAGTAGGAGCCGACTTACCTTACTTTACAGGTTATGAAGCTATGCCACTTGAAAGACTAACAATGCTTGTTTTGCCAAGAGAAGGACAAGCAAAATTAATTGTTCCTGCCCTAGAGGCCCCAAGAGTGCAAGAGCAACCAGAAATATTCTCGCTTCGTCCATGGAAAGAATCCGAAGACCCCATCGCAATACTTGTGGAAGAATTAGGAGCGTCAAGATCGGTCGCTGTGGGGGATACTACATGGACCCGTTTCACAATCGAACTTCTCAATCAGTTGCCTAATCTTAAGCTGTCGAGAGCAAATTCGATTACTAGTATCATAAGGTCAAAGAAATCGCCCGACGAGATAAGACGGCTTAAGAAAGCAGCTTCGGCCGTAGACCGAATCGCAGCTAGATTGCAAAGTGGCGAAATTCAATTGATTGGAAAATCTGAAAGTCAAGTGTCTAATGAACTTGGAGCTCAAATTCTGGAAGAAGGACATCATAGGGTTAATTTTGCCATTGTTGCTGCAGGTGAAAACGCTGCAAGTCCTCATCATGAAGCCGGTCACAGAGTAATCCAAGAAGATGAAATTGTCCTCTGCGACTTCGGGGGTACATGGATCGGAGAGGACGGTGTTGGATATTGTTCAGACGTCACAAGATGTATCTGGACTGGAACTCCTCCTGATGAGTTCCTCCATCTCTACGATGTACTTCAGGGAGCTCAACGTGAACAGGTAAACGCTTGCTTGCCTGGAACACCTGCTGAAGAGATAGACCGGATCGGAAGAGAAATTATAACGCGAGAAGGATACGGGCAGTATTTCATCCACCGAACTGGCCATGGAATAGGCGTTGAAGCGCATGAGGAGCCTTACATAGTAGAAGGAAATAAAATTCCCGTTACTTCAGGAAATGTTTTCAGCGT
>PBMJ01000021.1 GCA_002722525.1 Acidimicrobiaceae bacterium
CCAGAAGGCACTCTGTCACAGCCGGCTAAAAGTAGTTTTTCTTCCCATGGTTCGGGAATCGGTGTTGGCGTTGGGTCAGGTTCAGGTACTGAATCGGGAGTTGGCGTTGGTTCCGGTTCGGGTGTTGGTGTGGGATCAGGTGTTGATATTTGCGGAGTGGTTTCTGGGTTTGTTTCAGCTTCCCTGCTTTCTTGTTCGCTGCTACAACTTGCTAGTACAAGAAAAAGAAGGAGATAGAACAATTTTTTCATTGTGAATAGTCTATGCGGAGAACGTAACCCTATTCCAGAAAAGCTAAGTCACTATTTAAAAATCAGGTGTTTTAGATTTTGACGAGGGCAATGTTGTCGACTCGCAAAGATACTCTTGTCCCTTGAGTTGGTAATTTTTGTATGGAGAAATCACCCTGATGCTTTTCAATTCGTTGCGCCATATTTCGTGTGCCTGATTGTCGTATTGAAGCGTCTTCGATTCCGGTGCCGTTATCTTCAATTTTCAAAACAATGTTGTTCGCTTCCATAGTGAGCTGAATTTTTATTTCATCGCCGCCGGAGTGTTTGACCGCATTGCTTATTGCTTCTTGCGTTGCTTTGAATAGGTCATCGCATAAGTGTTGTGGGATTCGCTCAAGGTTTCCGTCATCTGAAGACGTATTTAGAAAAAGCACGGTGAACGCGGAAATTCGACTATATCGGTCAGCAAGATTTTGGAGTTGTGTGTCTAAGGAATCTCTGAGTTCCATTTCGTTGGTTATGAGCGCCCGTAGGTCTTTCGCTATACGGTCGATAGCTCGTGAAAAGTCTTGAATGTTTTCATCTGTTGGTGTGGGGCCTCCCTCCTTGAGATAGGGCTGGAGTCCCATACCGATGACGAAGAGTTCTTGGAGGGTGTTGTCATGGATTTCAGAGATGAAGTGGTCTCGTTCGCGTTGTTGAACTTTTTCTTTTTCGAGGTCTTCCACCCGTTTTCTTTGGATTTCCATTTCTGACCCGTGTTGTATTTTGGCGTTTATGTCGTCGCCCCATTCAATAATGTATCCATCTGGAGTGCATGAGAATAGTGTCTCTATTTCAATTTGAGTTGCCTTCCCTTTTTGTGCTTTGAATAGCTCCGAGTAGTCGTAGATACTGTTTGAGGAGTCATCTGGATTGAGTGTGAAAAACTGTGAGGATTGACCATCTTCCATAGCTCTTTGGAAATAAGGAAGGAGTTCATCAAATCGGATACGCTCTTGTGAGTTCATCATTCCCGGTTCAATATCTTCTCGGCGCCACCTATTGAATTCTCGGTTAGCCCAAAGGAACTCCATATCGACGAGGTTCCCTTCTTCATCAAAAACCGGTTTGTGAGCTGCGACAGCTTTCGTGAGGTCCATTACTTGTTCTCCGAGAAGTTCAATACGTTTCTGTGCGAACTCTGGTGCGGACATGATGATGTCGTCTGTTACTGGTTCGAAAGCAATAGTAAGGAAAACTGTTCCGTTGTCCATTGCTGTGAAGGTTGCGGTACGTTCGAACGCTCCGAGATGGTTGGATACGTAACCGGAAATTTGTCCTTCGAACCCATTTTCGAGAACGTGGTTAAGTACCTGCTCATTAAATGCTTGATTCGCGTCTCTGAACTTGTCTCCACCGCTATCTTCTGATTCCAGCTCGGCCATGAATTCTTCCATTGAAACGTCTGTGGTTCCAAATGATGTGGTTCGCGGGAAGTGCTTAGGCATTCCGAGAGGGAAGAAGTTTTCTTCATACGTTTTGTTCACAAGGACCACCCGCTCTTTGCCGAATTCCGCTGGGTTAATCTTGATGATGAACGTAGGGTTGGATTGGTCCAGTAGTTGGTTGAACAATCCGGGTTGAGAGAGCGAAACAAGGTGAAATATGCCATCACCTGAGAGTGAGGCTTCTATTGTTACAGAACCTTCAGCGTCTATACGTTCAATGGTCATCGATGCTCTACCTTTTTGCTCGACCTCGTTAGAGAGTTTTAAGAACAGTGGTAGTCGTTCAGTTGCTACGAGGGAGAGTCTTTCTTTAGATGCGTATTTTTGGTTAGGAGCTGCTATTCCCCATGCTTGGTTCTGCCACATGCATTCAAGATCAACTACGTTTCCATGTTCGTCTTTGATTGGGAGGTAAAGTGAGAATGGTTTATCAGTGACGGCTCGTTCTCTGAGGATTTCGGATCGTGCTTTAATGTATTGAGGGTCAGTGGCTAGCGCTTCTTTATCTGCGACTGTGTATACCCACATGCCGAGAAGGTCACCGTTGATATCGTTGAGGTACGTTAGTGATCGCTTCCATACTTCGCCTCTGAATTTCCAAATATCTGAAGATGGTTTGACCTCGTCGTACATTTCTCTTGTTTGACTTGCGAAAGAAACCCAGTCTTCGTTGGGATATAGGAACTTGGAGGATTGTCGAATAGTTACGATCTCAACTTCTCCTACTTCTTCATAGTCTTTAGGAGTAGGTAGTCCGTCTGTTAATCCGTTTAGGAATAATTGGCCGAAACCTTCATTAATAAGAACTACTTTTCCGTCAATAGATCCGGCTTTACCATCAGGAAACCTGAGAAGTAAAGTTGGGGCTTGTGCGGAGAGAAGGTCAGTCATAACTGTCTTCAAGCTGTCCAGTGTTTCTGCTTCAAAGGTCCATACACCGAAGATGGTTCCGTTTTCTTCTACGATGTTAACTCTCGTTGTGTAGAGAATACCTAGCGATTGGAATTGCGCGGTTTCGTTGATGTTATCGACACAGTGCATTACTGCTCGTAAGAAGCTGATTCTGTCTTCTTCAGGGAAGTAGGAAGCTGCTTTCGTCACCATCTCAAGTACGTTTACCTGACCAGCTAGTTCTTCGTAGTTGTCTGTCATTGGCAGATCCATCATTGGACCTTTAATCATTACCTCGACAAAGGCTTTGTTCATAACAACTGCTGTAGCTGTATTGGTCTCTGCTGGAATGTCTAAGGTTTCGTACTTAGCGATAAGTGTTGGGCCTTGTCCATCTAACATAGCTAACGAAAGTGGGGATAGGAGGCTCATGCTTTTCCCCTTCTTAGTCTTGTGTTGATGGGGTCTCACACAATCTTATAGTGTCAGTAAATTCCCAGCGAAATTCAGTCTCTTCAGATCCAGGTGGGTCTCCTGAATATTCAGAGAAAATCACAACATAGTCCGCTGTTCGTAAAGAAAACTCGTCATCTGAGAAGTTATACAGGAGGGGTGCTCCGATCGCCTCCTCGAAAAGATCTGGTTCAGGAACGATAAGTGGCCCTCCGGGGGTTGGAAGGTCGGTAATTGATATTGGGGCTGACGGCTCGTTCGGGTCCCAGTCGACAAGGAGACTTTCAGGAAATCGAACAATGCTCGGAAAGGTTTTTTCCCATCCATTAATAACATGGAAAGAGTTCCGGATGCCCCACCGGACAACTTTGGGCTCTACTAATTCTGAACGTGTGAAATCCACGAAGAGGGCACCCCAGTAGATGGTTCGATACTGTGTTCCACATTCTGTGTACCATCCAGCTTCCTGCGTGGTAGATCCCAACCCCTCAGTTATTGCTGGAATCGCAATCTCCATAAGATTTCCTATTTGTATCCCACAAATATCTTCACCGATAACAATGCTGCATCCTGTAGGTTCGTCAGGCACTCCTGAGAGTGGAAGCCCATTTTCTTCAAGAACTGCAACATGCACTTCTCGAGTTCCTGGGCCATAAAGACCATCCGCGCCTATACCGAGTAGTTCTTGTAATTCCATGACTTCTATGCTCGGAACAAGCCATTGATATTCCCTTGTGAGAATTACATAAGTGGGGTCACTTGGGGTAGGCGTCGCAACCGGAGTTTCAGTTACCGAAGATGAGGTCATCGTAGAAGTACTTTCTGGAACAGTTGCCGAAGAGGTCGTATCCGAAGAGTCATCATTTTTGAGTAACTGGTACGCAAGAAAAGCAACCACTACTAAAACAGCAGCGACTAAAAAGTTCCTTATTCGCCTATTGCGCCTTCGGGGTCCAAAGAAAGTAGACATCGTCTAGAAAATGCTAAAACGATTTTTTGTTTTAGACAAACCGAATAATAGAGTTCTTTGACAAAAAAAGAAAAGTAAGGAACGAAGGTGGATCTACTTGAGATTGTGAATATTTTGAATGACTCGTAACTTTTCTTCTGGTGAAGCATCTTTTGCAGTTGGGATTTGTAATATTTCTACTGCTGCTTCAAGCCAAGAAAGGAATACGTCTACTAGCGGATTAAGTTTTGATATTTGTACCTCTGTATTTCCATAGAAAATTTCTCCTGTTGTTCCATCAAGGGTAATAACCTCCCCAGCAGAGAAAATACGATCCCCAAATGATACTGAATCATCGGCAAATGTAAGTTCTGTAACTCCGACGACGGCTGGTATTCCCCACCCTCTTGCAACAACAGCAGCGTGGCTAGCTAACCCTCCTGTTGCGGTAATTATTCCCTGCGATACAGCCATACCATGGACGTCGGCTGGGGAAGTCTCTGGGCGGACCAAAAGGACATCTGCGCCTTTATCGCTCTCTTCTACTGCTGAATCCGCTGAGAATACTAAACTTCCAGTCGCAACTCCTGGTGAAGCTCCTAAACCTTTTGCCAGTACTTCTGAAGATGAGGAAATTTGATTCATTTCTAGCGCTGATTCGAGTTGATCTGGAGTAACACGATTCAATGCTCCCTCCTGATTGAGCGGGAATGATAAGTCCTCAGCCATCTCAACAGCTATGCGTATCGCCGCTGTAGGGGTGCGCTTACCGACACGATTTTGAAGTATCCATAATCTTCCTTCTTCGACCGTAAATTCTATGTCGCACATATCGGCAGTAGTTACTTCAAGTGATTTCGCTACTTCTGAGAGTTCTAAGAATATGTCTGGGGCGATTTCTTGCATTTCCTCTATTCCGAAAGTTTGATGCGATCCTGAAACAACATCTTCGCCTTGGGCGTTCGGTAGAAAATCCCCAAATAGTTCATTCATACCTGTAGAAGGGTTGCGTGTAAAGAGAACCCCAGTTCCTGAATTCCTTCCTGTATTGCCAAATACCATGGCTTGGATGGTTACAGCCGTCCCATAGTCATCTGGGATTTTTTCGACTTCTCTGTAGGTTATTGCTCTTGGACTATTCCATGAGTGGAAAACAGCTTCGATAGCAAAATGAAGTTGCTCCCAGACGTCTGAAGGGATATGTGTGATGTTAATACTATTTTTTTGAATAACGATTTCGTTGAACATCGATTCAAAGCGGTTTGTGCATTCAGCAGCAAAATTGAAGTTGCTCCTCGCTTCAAGACCTGATGAAGTTTGGTTGTTCAAACCCAGATTCAGAATCGTATCCATCATGCCGGGCATCGAGACTGGGGCTCCTGAGCGAACACTAACTAGTAAAGGATTTTCAGGACTGCCAAATGATCGTCCTGTAGAAGCTTCAATTACAGCCATTGCTTGGACAAGTTCATTTTCGAGAAACGAAAGAGATTTGTCCTTTTGGAACCTATGGAAAGCTTTGGTAGTTATTACAAATCCTGGAGGAACAGCCAGACCTAGGTCCGAAGACATTTCAACAAGACTTGCTCCTTTCCCACCAAGCAACATTCGCCGGTCTTCAGAGGGTATTTGTTTAGCATCGGTGAAATGGACAATGTACATCTAAACTCCGAGGTCATCTCTAACTTATATCAAGGAGTATGAAATTGCTGAGAAAAAATAAACTAGAAAAATCACATTAGTGGATCTACTCTAAAAGCGTGAATAAAAATAATCTTATCTCGGGTGAAGAAAAGTGATGAAGGTACTTCTCGTTGATGACCACCCAATGGTTCGAATGGGAATTCGAGCTGGCCTAGAATCTACATTCGGGGATGATGTTGAAATCGTTGAAGCTGAATCAGTAGCTGAAGCTATAGGAGCGCTTGACGGTGGATTATTTAACATTGCTGTTTTGGATTTGCGTCTTGGAGAAGGGTCTGGTCTTGATATAGCCCGTCATATAACGGATAGTAACCTGCCCACACGTTGTGTAGTATTTACCTCCGTTAAATCTCCTAGGTCCTTAATTGCAGCGTTTGAAAGTGGATCTGTTTCTGCTTACCTAGAAAAAGACTCTGATCTTGAACCTTTAACAGAAGCGATTGAAGCGACTGTAAAAGGGTTTTCTATGCTTACGCATTCTGATGCTCGTTCTGCAGCGGCTGAGCTTGGTTCTCAAGGTGCTTTGGATAGAGATATTCTGACGAAGAGGGAGCTTGAGATTGCCGAACTTATCGCAGATGGACTAAGTGATGCGGAAATTTCTGAAACTCTTCATCTGGCTTCAAGCACGGTGCGGAATAATTTAACAACTATTTATCAGAAGGTAGGTGTGGAATCTCGGACGCTTCTCGCCGGGCTTGTATGGGAGAGCCGGAAAGATCTTGATATCTTATAAATTCCTGTTTAGCCCCAGTGATGTTTAGCAGCTGCTAAACATTTTTTCGAGAATCTCGGTTTCATCTGCGGAAAGGGCGGTTCCTGTTCCGCGGTAGTTTTGGAATGCAGATGCTCCGTTGTAATAAGCGGTGATACCATCAGCAAATGGCTCTTCTCCTCCGAAAATTTCTTGAGAGTCAACTCGGAAGGTGTTGCCTGTTTCAGGGTTAACGCATCGACGGGCGATTGCATAGGAGTAAGCGTGGCCGGCTTCGTGAACCATGATGTCAGTAAGTCGCCCTGATTCTACTCCTCGGTTAGATACCCAAAGGGTATAGGACCAGTCGGCACCGTGGTTTCCATTAGCATCCCATCCAGCACTGTCCCATACTCCGTAAACGCATCGTCCGAAGGTTACTTTTGCATATGGGTGGCACCCGTTGACGACTGTGACTCCCCCGAATGCTGTTCGCAGTTCATATGGTAATGCAGCGGCTGCAGCTTCGACCTGCGCTTGGTACTTTCCTTCGTAACCGTCGAAACAAGTTATGCCAGAGCAGCTAGTAGGAGCTGCTACTGGAGCTGGTTTTTCTTCAACGGCTGGGGTTTCAACAACTACCGGCTCTGTTGGGACATTATCGGTGTTGAGTCCTCGTTCTGCGAGTGCTGCCATATGAAGACGTTGCGTCATATTTCCGTAAACGCCGTCAACTGTTGTACCGAGAAGTTCTTGTAGAAGAGCGGTGTCGGGGTCATAAGTTCCCCAGGTATATTCAATGGAAGTATCGGTGAGAACAGCGTCAATTTGTCGTTGGAGACGTTTAATTTCAGCATCCGCCACTTCACTGCTATGGGTTTCAGTTGTGTCTGATTCGTTAGATGAAGCTTCTTCGACTTCGAGTTGCTCTTGACCCATTTCAGGAGCAAACACATCTTCATTATGGGAATGACCGTGATCGCTAGCTTCTTGATGTATTTCATCTATAGATACGTAGGTTTCGACCTCTTCTTGTTCTTCGCTGTGCTTGTATGTTTCGGCATTATCGAGGATAAGGGACGTATATGTTGCTTTTGCCTCTGTCATATTTGATAGGCCTCTGTTTCCGGCTGGGAGACAGGCGGTTGTAATTACTAGGATGGCTACGAATAGGGCGGTGATGGCTGTGATGAGAGTTGTGTTTTTGTTCATGTAGTTATTCTGTAAAAACACAGGGATCTTCACTAGATTGAAATCAACCTGGTTTTTTAGCTATTTCAGCTATCTGATTTCAGTACATTTGTACTCATAACATGACAAATTCCTTGGAAATATAAGCGTTGGGCTACATATTGGATTTTTCATACCGCCTCTAACGTTTCTCAAAATTTTTATGAAAAAGTGAATAAGTAAGTGGCGAAGGTAATAATTTTGATTCACTAAGGAATCAAAAAGTGACTAGGGCTCTATTGATAGGAGCCGGCTAGTCTAGAAAGATGTCTAATCCGCTTCCTATTCGCTTTCTCCAATCAGCTTCGCGTCTTGATCAACTTCCAAATAGTGTTCTTGAGCTTGCCATTATCGGACGGTCGAATGTTGGGAAGTCATCTCTCATTAATGCTTTGGCGCATAGAAAGAAACTCGCAAAAACATCAAAAACACCCGGCGCTACACAACTGATTAATGTCTACGAGCTCGATCCGGAAGGTTCGGGGTCTTGGCTTGTTGACCTTCCTGGGTACGGTTTTGCTAAAGCACCAAAATCAGAAATGGACCGATGGAAGCAAATGATTGAAGAGTACTTGATGCAAAGCGACACGCTTGGAGCTGTCATCTTGCTCATTGACAGCGCCGTTGGTCCAACATCCTTGGATCTTCAAACTATTGAGTGGCTTGATCATATAGATCTTCCCTATCGTTTTGTCGCAACTAAAGAAGATAAAGTCCGGCCTTCTAAACGAGGGGCACGAAAAAATGACCTCGTGAAGAAATTAGGAACTGAAAAAGAAGATGTGTTGTGGGTTAGTGCAAACACCGGAAAAGGAATAAGCGAGCTTCGTTCAGAAATTATTGAATTTTTCTCAACTTGACTGTTGTGACTTTGCAGCCTGATATATCTTGCGAAGATCTTTGAGTCCAGCGGGCAGTTCTATCGGCGGATCAGGTAATTGGATTACACCATGCTCTTCGAGGACCTTTGTCATAGCATCTGGATCGTCACTCCACGAACGAGGGTCCCCCATCATTACTTCATAGAGAGTGACTCCTTTTGGGCCTGCTCTAAAGGGGCCGAAATCAGCTCCGAGGGGAAGCTCAATATGGGTTCCTACTCCACAGATCCTGTCACTGCATAGAAAGTCTCCATGAAGAACGGTAAGTACATGTGGACTGAAATGTCCATGTTTTCTGACGATCATTCCAGGATCCCATTGAGCGAAAAGAGCGAGATACATAGGATCTACTGAGAACGCAACCCATTTTTCCCATACGTGCGACTCGCTCCCATCTGCGTTACGTTGGCTGCGAACAGGTATCCAAGGCACATCATCCTTATCTTCAAGGTGTGTGAATTTAGGGACCGAATCTGGGATACGTGGAGTTGATTCAGAAGAAGGCATCGATTGCTTTCTATTTTTCATTTCCTGTGTCAGGGAATTCAATGACTTCCCCTCGGTCAATGCTTACCCAATCGCGTGCTTCAAGATACGGTCGAAATACTTGAAATATGCGTTTTTCGTCTTGACCTGTCTTTGGCTTCTGCATTTCATACAAATCAGGAAATTCAAGCCATAGAGTAACTGCCTCCCAAAGCTTCATAGCTTTCTCTCCTTCAGGAGGATCAATGAGAACAGGTCCATACAATGCGTGATCTCCAAAGAAAAGTGTCGGCACGCCATATCCTCCAGCGTCTATGACCCGTTGATGGTCTTGTTTGATTTCGTCATGAGTTGTCAAATCTTCTAGGGAAACATCAACGATGTGTGGATCCATTCCTAACTCTTCAAGAAGTTCTTTCGCAACAGCAGGTTCGTGGGGACGTTTCCCTTCTTCATGAAGCGCCCGACCTGAACTTTCGTACCATCTATCAAGGTTTTCCATACTTTCTCTCCGTAAAATTGCTCCGATTCGCATCATTGACCATCCGTAGGACCAGTCTCGTTCCCACGGGTGTTTTTTCCCCTCTCGCAAATTTACTTCCTCAAGGCTAAAGAACTTCCAGTTAACGGTTAGCCCATTTTGTGCTCGCACGTTTCGAATCCATTTTGATGTCTGATACGCCCAAGGACACATAACATCGAAATGAAAATCAACTTCAGTTGGGTTGCTGCTCATACTTTCCTTTCAATGCCTTGTTCTATTGTTGTCGGAAAAGCAGGTGTGAATCAAGATGAGAGATCAGGAAGTCTCCACTAGATTAGATTATGAGAAATGATGAACACAGATTCTAATCCCATTTTTGTCCCGACGAAGCTTGGCCCAATTGAACTTCGTAATCGCGTTATTAAAGCGGCGACCTTTGAGGGAATGGCAATTGACAATATGGTTACAGATGCGTTGATTGATTTTCACAAGGCATTCGCCACTGGACGGATAGGGATGACGACACTTGCATACTGTGCGGTGTCACCTGACGGACAAGGTGCACCTAGTGAAATAGTTATGCGCAAAGAGGCAGTCTCTGGATTACGATGCTTCGTGGATGCGATGCATAATCTCGATGTTGCCGCATCTATACAGCTTGGTCATGCTGGACCTGTAGGAATAGGAGTCGGAGGCCCTGCATTATCAGCATCAAAAATCTTCTCAAAAACACGTTTCAAAAACACGACACCTGCAGACGAAACACAAATCCAAAGAGTTATTAACGACTTTGTTTCGGCAGCAAAACTTGCAGCATCGAGTGGATTTAACTGTATTGAATTGCATTTTGGCCACGGATACCTCATAAGTAATTTCCTGAGTCCCAAACTCAATAACAGAAAGGACAATTGGGGTGGTTCACTTGAGAACCGTGCTCGTTTAGCTCGAACAGTAGCCAAAAAAGTGAAAGATGTTCTCCCAGACAATATTGCACTTATCGCCAAACTCAATCTGGACGATGGAGTGAAGACTGGTTTCCATGTAGATGAATGCGTTAAAGTTGCAAAAATGCTCGAATTAGACGGAGCGCTTGACGCTATCGAATTAACTGGAGGAAGTTCATTTGAGAATCCAATGTACTTCTTCCGTGGGGATGTTCCCGTTCACGAAATGGCGGAAATCTTCCCCAGTCGCATTATGAAAACCGGTTTCAAATTAACTGCGAAGAAATTCATGCCGTACTACCCGTTTGAAGAAGCGTACTTTCTTGAACAGGCAAGACTTGTCCGTGAGGCCGTCGCGATGCCATTGATTCTTCTAGGGGGTATAAATAATTTATCCACCGTGCAATTGGCACTTGATGAAGGTTTTGACTTTGTTGCGATCGGTCGAGCCTTGTTACGCGAACCGGACCTCGTGAAGCGTTGGGAAGAAGGCAACGACGCGAATGGGGCATGCATCCACTGCAATAAATGTATGCCAAGTATTTATCAAGGAACGCATTGTTGGATTGTTCCAGAAGAGTCCCGGCCCGGTCATGACAAATGGCCGCTTCAGGCTCAGAAAGTAGGTCTCAGTGATTGATGTCTTAAATGATGGAAGAGTCCGAGTATTTCGTTTAAATAGACCTGAAGCTAAGAATGCGTTCAACGAGGCATTGTATGACAGTCTTACCGAATTACTAATAGAAGCAGAAGGTGATTCGAGTGTTGCTGTAGTAATGGTTACCGGTCAGGGTGATAGTTTTTCGTCAGGCACTGATGTTGTTGAATTGGGGAAACGGATGGCTGACCCTTCATTCACTCCTGGCAAACATGGCTTCTCCGGGTTAGCAGATACGTTGCTGGATTTTTCAAAACCTTTACTGTGTGCGGTTAATGGTCTTGGGTTGGGTATCGGTGTAACAATTCTTGGCTTATCCGATCTTGTATTTATGGCGCACAGCGCCAGAGTTAAATGCCCTTTTACAGACTTAGCTTTAGCTCCAGAAGCCGCGAGTAGTTTTACTTTCCCTGCGATTATGGGCCGGCAAAATGCAACATGGACACTATTGAGTTCTGAGTGGCTTTCGGCAGAGGAATGTTTTTCGATGGGTCTGGCGTTTAAGCTCTGCTCGGATGATGAATTGATGGATGTCACAATGGAACATGCTCAGATTTTGGCAGTTAAACCCATCAGCTCTCTTGTTGCGTCAAAAAAGCTCATTATGGATCCGATACGTGAACGAATTCATGAAGCCAGAAAACATGAAGATGAAGTATTCGCCGAGCTACTGGGTAAACCTGCGAATCTTGAAGCTCTGCAAGCTTTCGCTGAAAAACGTGATCCGGATTTCTACAGTTTGGGAGAATAGAAAAATTTATGGCAAGCTAAAAATATGACTATTTCCTCACCTTTCTATTCCGATGATCATGAAGCATTCCGGTCAGTGGTGCAACAGTTTGCTAAGAACGAAATTATCCCCAACATTCAAGAATGGGAACAAGCGGGAGAGGTTCCGAGAGAACTATACAAAAAAGCAGCGTCTATTGGGCTTTTCGGAGATGGATTTGAAGAGGCGTACGGAGGCCATGGGCAACGTGATGCAGTACTTCGGATGGTAATTATGCAAGAACTAGCTATGGCTGGATCAGGGGGGGTAGTTGCCTCGATGCTTTCGAATTACATCGGTCTTCCCCCAATTCAAAGATTCGGCTCTGATGAAATGAAGGTAAAGGTGCTGACTCCCTGTCTCGCTGGAGATGCTGTAGCTGCGCTCGCTATTACTGAACCAGGCGGTGGATCTGATGTGGCCAGAATTCAAACATTCTCTAGACGAGATGGTGGAGAATTCATTGTCAATGGGCAAAAAACATTTATTACCTCTGGGATGCATGCAGATTTTCTGACTGTGGCAGTTCGTACCGGAGAAGAAGGGGCTCGTGGTATTTCTATGCTCCTTATAGAGGGAGACCGCAAGGGAGTGGAGCGAACACGGCTTGACAAGATGGGCTGGTTGTCATCAGATACTGCTACTTTGTATTTCGATGATGTTCGTGTGCCGGTAGAAAATCTTATTGGAGAGGAAGGTACTGGATTCTCTTCAATAGTGAACAATTTCAATGCTGAGCGAATTGATATGGCTGCTCAATCGATCGCTTTTNCTCGNGCTTGTTATNAGGANGCACTGGAATGGTCTAAGGAGCGAGAAACTTTCGGTAGGCGACTTGCNGATCATCAAGTAATCCGTCACAAGTTCATAGAAATGGATAGGAAGATTAATGCAGCNCAAGCATGGTGCGAACTTTTNGCATGGCGGTTGAATCANGGAGATGACCCTGTTGCTGAAATAGCGGAATTGAAAGTGCAGGCGACAACTACCTTTGAATTCTGTGCCCGTGAGGCTTCTCAAATTCTTGGAGGTGCTAGCTACTTGAAAGGCTCAATAACAGAACGCCTCTATAGAGAGGTGCGTGTTCAGGCTATTGGTGGTGGAAGCGAAGAAATTATGCGTGATCTTGCAAGCCGGCAGTTGGGAATTTAATCAACGTTTTGTGTGGAGCACCTGAAAATCAGGCACGTTCCAGATATCTGGTAGTGCTCGTCTGAATTTGGGATCCATACTGGCATNCCTTTATCAACGTGCAGGCTTTGGCCATGGCCACTTGTAATAGTGAATGANCCTTCTGTTGCGATTAATATTTCTGGTCCATTGAGAGTAACTTCCCAGNTATGTNCTATTTCTAGACGNGACAAACTGAATCGTGTGGGAGATGAGTACGTGTGAATTTTATCGATGGGTNTTTGTATCTCTGGCTGNGATGTTNAAAAAGAACTAACAGCTAAATACTGGTCATGGTCGATTTGTTTTGGNGTTAANCCACATCGGAGGACGTTGTCACTATTTGATGTTATTTCTACTGCGTTTCCATGAAGNTATGCGTGGGTGATTCCGGGAGGAACATATAAGGANTCTCCAGGCCGTAATGTTANNAAGTTCATCAGTAGAAAGATAATGAGTCCAGGNTCAGACGGATAGGTTTCAANAAGGTCTTTGANATAGGANAGTTCCCTGTCAGAGAGAANCNTGCTTTTTGGATCGGATGAAAGAATATCTANTACAAACGACTGAACTAGTGGTTTTTGATATGCGAGAATTTTTCNNATGGCTTCCTGTAATNNTTNNTCAGANTTTNTCTGCGAAAGTAGCTCTTGGAGAGTGCGNATTTCTTCATTTGAAGCAAGTGCAAGGATATNGTTGATNTCTTTCATTGGCCGNAATCCAAATTTGATGTCAGTGTCTGNTATTGCACAAACNATTTCCTCNTTTCCGCGAGGTGAGAAGTATGATCNATTTTCTTTTTCTAGATNGGATTCGTCTGTAAAGCCTGCNGNAGCTTGTTCATCGTTTGGGTGCACCTGNANNGATAACGGNGANCGNATNGCCAGAATTTTCATTATGTACGGAAGTTCTCCATTGAAGTCTTCTGCGTGCTNTCCNANNGCTTNNTCAGGNTTTAGNGNTATNAGTTCNTCNAGGCCTTGNTTGGTNTCAAGTANTCTGCTTGGNNATTTNGNATGAGCNCCCATCCATANNTCAGCTTCTGGNTCAGNNCCNGNNNCTCGNCCTTGNAGGNNAGGNATATANTNNTAATCNCCCCAGTGGTAGTGCTGGANGTTNNNNCCGAGTAGTTGCATNAGTGGNCCCTACTCNTTCNCNATATCTNCATTCAATNANGGCNGNNANAAGNTCATCNAGAGATCGGACAATCCTNTCCANTGANCGNCTNATCATNAGATTTACNATTTCTTNNCCTNCNAANCTNGCCCNCCAGTCTGTGAAAATTCCTATNGAGGGTTTCTGAAGNGCTGCAGCNTANCCNAGTTCCCATGCTGTTCCATCGTCAGTTGTAATACCATTTANATTCGCAACAATAAGGTCTGCTGACAGTATGGCNTCNCGNTTATTCTCAAANATTTCTTGGANGGTGTCTGGAGTTTTCTCCGGATTATCGCGATGNGGCAGAAAAGNTNTGAAANCCTGCTTNAGCAANGGTGGCTTCAATCTTNTCTATCCACCANCGNTCCCCTTCATCAAANAGTGGACCGGCNATGTATATAACTTTTGGGATCCATANCTTTCATTATCTCTGNGCANTACCTTCTTTCCGCTTTTTCTNNNTGAAATCACCNTCNTAAGNNTTCTCGNCAGGCACGGGNTAGCTNAATATTTGTANGATAAGCGTATGGAGAAATCANAANTNGCAGNATTTTCAGCNTCTTTGATTCAAGNNTTTCCTATGGTCAATGATCATCCTGATATAGCCGGACTGTTACGAGATCCNGAGATTTTACAATGCTTGGGTGAAGCACTCTCNGCTGAGTATGCANATGCNGATGTAACGAAAGTNGTCGCTNCGGAAGCGCGNGGACCTGTTCTNGGNGCGTTGGTTGCTAAATTTCTGCATGCTGGCTTNGTTCTTATTCGCAAGGACGGGCGGAATCATCCTGGANCTGATATCAGAATCACATCTGNTGAAACATGGACTGGTCACNAAGTAGAATTCCAGAGTAGATCNTTTGATTTAGANAAGAATGANCGGGTTCTNATAGTTGATGACTGGGCAACAACGGGNAATACGATCAGAGCTGCGAAANANTTCATCANTCAATCCGGTGCTACNTATGTCGGAGCNTCAGTAATCGTGAATAANGCNGAAACTNCCACTCTCGANGATCTCGGCATTANATGGCTAGTTAAGTTCGACGANCTCGTTTAGTGCGCNTGCGATATTTTCGNAAGTGAGGTNTTTTGGGAGTANTTNAAAGTAGCAACTCCAACAAGATGTTTCATAGGTGATTTCCCAAATTGNCGGCTATCTGTCCCCTTTGGACTGCGCAATTCAACAAANTGATCNTCAGTNACGGCNTTGACATATTTNATTAAAATTGTTTTCTTGTGGGGATGTCTGATNGCNACGATATCTCCCNCGNAGCAGTGNGCATCTGGGCGNACAAATATGATGTCATCNGGTTGGAGTACGGGAATCATNCTNTTCCCACCAACACGGAAGATTTTTCGTTTTCGTAACGCTAGTGACAGNAGTTCTTTAAGAACCGTTTTGATCAACTTGCTTCGTAATATGTAACTTCTCGGCCTTTGCTCTCCCAGAACATATTATGGATCTTTTCAACTGCNGCCATAAGTTGGTCAGCTGCATCTGTGGAAACACTCTGCTTGCATTCAGAACATGCTTTCGCTGCATTCCAGAAGACATCATGGAGGTCTGGATAGGCTTCGAGGTGAGCTGGCTTGAAGTAATCAGTCCAGAGAACGAGAAGTTCATGCTTTGCGAGTTCGGCCTGCTCTTCCTTTATTGTTACATATCGGCCAACTGTGTTGAGATAGGATGCAACTGCTTGTGCATCTCCGGGTTCCGGTGGGGTGAGGTCAAGGATTTTTTTGATCATAGACCGGACAGCCTCAGCAGCAATTCTTGCTGATGATGGGTCGTATACTCCGCATGGGCCGTCGCAGTGAGCTTCGGCTATGGGGAGATTATTGAGGATAAAATTCTTGTCGGGCTTGGTTTCTTTCATGTGGAATCATCTCCTTTGTTTCGACGTAACGTCAAAGGTCAACAGCGATAACAGTAGCCGAACAATTGAATTTCGTCTCATCTGAAGTGGAGAATCTTTGAAGAGATTATGGGTGATTTGACGCCTTCTGCTGGAACTGGAACCTTTTAGAGATGGATTTTGCTCTTCTCGTATCCGCTTTTGGGTTTGGTATCCGGCACGGATTTGATTGGGATCACATTGCAGCGATTTCGGGGATTGCAACTGGGGAGAAGAACCCGAGAAGGGCTTTTTCTCTTGCTACGGCATACGCAGTTGGGCATGCCGCCGTTGTCGTGCTGCTTGGTGTTGCAATTATTCTTGCAGATTTTAAAATCCCAGATTCGGTGGACACAACAATGATGTATTTTATTGGTGGTTCTCTCATTGGGTTAGGACTATGGGTCCTCGTAAATGTTGTGATTCAGGGAGATGATTTTCAGTTACGAAGTCGTTGGATGATTATTCGCGATGGCGCGTTTCGTGGGTTACAAAGGGTTAGAAGATCTTCTAAAGGTCGGTCCATCATCGTTGAACATGAACATGCTCATCTTCATCAGGAGAACACGGAAATACATGATCATAAACATGAAAATACGCAANTATTAGATGAACCTCAGGAGGGGGATCCGCATTTTCACCGNCACCGACATGAAATTCATGTTGAAAGTTCAATACTTGATAAATCATCAGCTCGTGGAGTGGGGATACTTCATGGTATTGGAGTAGAGACACCTACACAGATCGTGATATTTGTTGCTGCTTCACAAGCTTCGGGAAAAGTAGGGGGGCTGTTGATTTTGTTGGCATGGGTTCTGGGTCTTTTAATCGCAAATTCATCGATTGCGCTGATATCGGTGAATTCCAGTAATTGGTTGCGTCAACATGCCAACGTCTATAGGTATATCGCTATATGTATAGGGCTACTGAGTTTAGTTATTGGTATCCTGGTTTGTATCGAGCAGGATGACCTTCTACCAGTCTTCTAGTCTTTGAAGAACTTCTTCTGAAGTTGGCAGTGAGGGTTGTGCTCCGGCGACAAGCGTAGTTGCTGCGCCTACTTGTACCGCCCATTGTGCTGCCTCGACAAGATCTTTTCCTTCCACAAGACTCACAGCTATTGCTGCGCAAAAGGAATCACCAGCACCAGTGGTGTCGAGCGGGGAAATTGTAGGGGCAGGAATGTGTACGGCCTCATTACTGGCCACAACTACAGCTCCACGCTCTCCTAGAGTGACAATCGTTGAGGAGCATGGAAAAGTTTTCGCCAGCTCAGAAATTGACTCAAGGGTATCTACCTTTCTGTTACCACCTATAAGTTCCAGTTCTGTCTGATTTGGGATGAGTACATCTACTAAGTCAAGAAGTTCAAGAGGAACACTTTCACTTGGGGCAGGGGCAGGGTTCCAGATAACCGTTCCTTCTGCTACCTGCGCTGTTGCCACGACTGTTTCGATAGGAATTTCTGCTTGTAGAAGAACTACTCGAGCTCCCGCGATGGATGATGCTGCGGCTATATCTTCAGGTAAAAGTTTACTGTTTGCTCCGGGACTAACGACGATCGCATTGTCCCCGTCATCCTGGACTGAAATTAGTGCTACTCCCGTTGGGGTATCGGGTGTTTTGAGAAGATATTCTGTGTTCACGCCATTATCTTCAAGGTTGGCCTTAAGGAACTTTCCATTGTCATCTTCGCCGACTCTTCCAACCATTGCTACTGATTTCCCTAATCGGGAAGCAGCTACTGCCTGATTTGCTCCTTTCCCACCGGGAATCCGCTTGAGATCTCCACCCAAAACTGTTTGCCCTACTTGCGGGATGTTGTCAACGTTCACAACGAGATCAAGATTGCATGAACCTACAACGACAATATCTACTGGCATGTTCAAAGTTTGTCACAAAGACCTAGCTCGGACCAATGGTAAGAAACCTTAACCATAAAGCCCAACCAATCTTCCGGTTAACCCAATAGCCGCAATTATCATGAAGACTCGAATGACCCGTTCGCCGCCTTTTACGGCAATTCGAGCCCCCAACCATCCACCAATTGAAAGGCCAACAGTTAAAATGAAAGCCGGCAGCCATCGGACTTTTCCTTGGACTATGAAAACAGGAAGGGCAGTAATTGTTACGGCAAGAGTCACCAGCACTTTGACGAAATTAGCCTTCATGAGGGTAAGTCCAGATCTAGTGAGAAAAGCTAGTAGCACTAGTCCTACACCCATTTGAATTGCTCCCGCATAAACACCAATAAATAAGAAAAGAATGAAAGTGGCTACTTTTGAGAACTCGGGGCCTTCGCGAATAGCTTTTGGCTCTTTAAGCGATAAAAAAATAATAGGCAGAATAAGAATTCCGAAAATAGTTTCAAAAGTTCTATCGGTCACTTGGCTTATCGCTATAGAACCAATCAGTGAGCCAATAACAACTGGCAGAAAGAAAGGGAATGCTTCCTTGTATGCCTTAACCCCCTGCCGATGAAAAGACCAAATTGTTGTTCCATTGGAGACAAAGATCCCAACTCTATTCGTCCCATTGGCAAAATTTCCCGGAACTCCAGCCAGCACGAGCAAAGGAACCGTAAGAGATGAACCTCCCCCAGCCATGGCATTAACAATGCCGGCAACTCCGCCACCTACGAATAAAAGAACTGCTTCCCACCAAACCATAGATCTACCGTAGCTCAGTGGGTGGGGCGGTAAATTTACTCTGCTCGATTACCTCGAATTAAATCAGTGTGGCCGTCCCAATTATCTGAAGCTTTTTTCCAGCCATCAAAAACTTCACGTATTCCTGAATTATCTCCGTGGAGTTCAAGGAAACAGCCAATTGCTTCTCGCGTATCTACATAGATAACATTCGCAACGGACCAGAGCGATGAAGCAACAAGAAATCCTGCGGCTTCATATTTTTCTCCCTCTTTTTCTATGTCGTCATCAGGTACGAGCATACCTATGTGATGGAACCCTTCTTCACCAGCACTATACATATCTCTATAAATTGATGGGCCTTCCTCATTCTGTTGAATGAACTGGACATGAGTATCACCGTGATAGCCGAAACCATAATCCAATGGAACTGTCATTTCTTCGCCACGGTAAAGATGCCTATCACCCCAATGACCGCGAGTGACAAAGAAAGGCCCAGCTCCTGTCGTCATATTCCATTTTCTGCATGCTTCGTCAATATCATTGACGAACCAAGCATGTTGCACGATTGGGTAGCGGATAAGTGGTTCCATAGTTTCCTTTTTATTTATCGCCTTATTGTGTCATTTTTAAAGCCGTACTTCCAAAAGGAATAACAACATTGTTTGTAATTACATCTATCCTTTGAATATGGAATCTTCGATTGATACTTTCTTTCGTGAAGTGCTTGACGACAGGACATCTGTCGCTAGCCAGCTTGAAGAGATACATGGATTGGCGTGGGAAGTGATTGATTCCGCTTTGCTTGATCTATGTCGTTTACGCGTCGCCGTGCTTTTACATTGCGGTTCCGAGTTGAAAATCTCAAATAGTGATTTAGATTCAGAGAAAATTGCTTCTCTTTCTGAGTGGTCTTCTTCAAGTTTGTTCAGTAAATCTGAGAAGGCTTGTTTACGATTCACAGAGGAATTCATTATTGATGTCTCAGCGATTCCTGATAGTTCAGCTTTTGCTGTCCGTGAGTGTCTTGGGGAAAAAGGTTTTGTCAATTTTGTAAATGCTCTTCTTGTCGTTGAGCAAAGAATACGTTTGCAAATTGTGTGGAGGAAAATCGGTGAAGAGGTCTCAGTATGACCAGATCAAAGCGAGTTACATCTTCACATTTCGATAACAAGTTTCGTGAGGCTCTTTCTTTATGGCAAGAAGAGGTAGTTCAATTGGATTTGGTGGATCCTGTCACTACCGAAGTTGTTCGTTTACGTTGTGCCGATCACCATGATTGTTATACGTGAAAGTCTTTACGTCTGGCAGTTGCCAGAGAACACGGTCTAGATGAAGATCTAGCGCAAAGAGCTATGCGAAACGATGAAAATTTAGATAAGCAACACGCTTTGGCTACTCGATTTGCGACAAATTTGATGACTCAACCTAATGCGATCACTGAAGAAGATCTCACAGAATTAAGGGAATTCTTTACTGACGATCAACTGATTGAATTATCACTTGATGTGATGAAATGGAATTATCAGAAAGTTTCAGTTGCTTTAGGAACGGATAGAGAAGTACGTGAAGGCGAACTAAGCGAGCTGCATTTTGATGCAAGCGGAAAGTGGTCTTTCAGTTAGAAGACTCTCCATTCTTCGGGTTTTCTTCCAAGTTCAATAAGTCGCTCTGTGACTTGAAGGGGTGGAGCCGGCATTTTTCCATCTTTGAATTCTTGGATGTGCTCACCGTCTTCGGCCCAGACGTGGCAGGTATTTATGTTCCCCTGATGCATTTTTTCTCGGTTCGTATCTACAGCGCCCGGTGGCAAACCACTCTCTCTCCTTTGAAGAACTGCCATGGACCATGTTGCCTGAACTATTGCTGGTGCCATTGCTTGAAGAAGTGCCGTAATGTGAGTGCAACCCCTCGGCCCTCCAAATAATTCACGAACTTTTTGGGTGAATCCTCTTGCGACGTTTAACCCTATGAGTTCTTCATAGTGGTCAATAATCTTTGGGCATGAGGTATGGGGGTGTGTTTCAAACGCTGTTCGCGCGTGAGTGATCTCAAGTTCCGAAAGCTTTACTGTGAGTTCGACGTGCATTTGATGAATTTCTAGTTCTTGTGGATCATCAGGGACGTAGAGCCCTGGAGGTTTCATGTCAGAGATTGCTCCTCGAACAAGCATTTCTTTTTCATTAACCCTGAAGATACGGGTTTCGTATTGTCGAGTGTGGATGACATCCAAATCATCATCTGGGGGCAAAAGGGATAAGGTACTGTTGTCTGTGCTCATGCCTTTCAGTATGTCTTCGTTAATGGAATTCACCACCTAAATTGCTATTGAGATGTGCAAGTAGTTTATTTCTCGGTCACCATTGAGAAATGGTGATGGATTTATTTCAACTTAACAATCATGTTGCGATTGTAACTGGAGCCAGTCGTGGGATAGGGAAAGCTATAGCTGTGGGATTTGCAGCTGCTGGTGCTGATGTTGTTATCGGGGCGCGTAATGACCAGGATCTCATCGCTGCAGCAGATGAAATTAACCATATGGGGCGAAAAGCCGTAGTGGTATCGGGAAGTCTTGCAAAACGAGAGGGGTTAGAAGCATTAGTCGACGCAGCAGTTGACAATTTTGGATCGATTACATCTGTTGTCAATAATATCGGTGGTTCTATGCCTGCAGGATTTATGGATACTTCTGAAGAAGCGTTCTCTGAAGCTCTTCGATGGAACGTCACAACGGCGTTTAATCTCACCCAGTTAGCGGTCCCCTATTTAGCTGAATCGAAAAATGGAAGTGTGATAAATATTGCTTCCGCAGCTGGAAGGTTCCCAAGTCGGGGTTTTGCTGCCTATGGGACTGCAAAGGCAGCGATGCTTCAACTTACGTTAAATTCTGCATTAGATTTAGCGCCACGTGTAAGGGTAAACGCCATAGCTCCTGGAGCTATCAAAACTGATGCGTTGGAAATAATTCTGACAAATGAAGAAATCCATCAGACCATGGTTAGCGGAACACCTATGGGTCGTTTAGGAGAAGTGAACGACGTAGCTGCTGCTGCCGTTTATCTTGCTTCACCTGCAGCCTCATTCGTAACCGGGCAGATTCTGGGTGTGGATGGCGGTATTCGTTCATCAAATTTTGATATGGGAATCCCAGATGTTTAACTATCTTTCAGATATTTGTGTCTTCCAGCTTCCATTGCTGCTTTAGGGTCAATTACCTGCGGTCCATCTCTTCGTATCTGTAGCTGGGCTTCAACTCCTTTGGGAATGCGTATCTTTCGTTCACCATCGAATGCAAGAATAAATTCGCCTTTTGATGTAATTATTTCACCGAGCGAAATTTCACGATACTCAATGATTCCAACCGGTTCATGATGCCCAGGAGCGGTAGGAGCATGAACAATTTTGGAAGTTCTCTGATCAGACACAGGTGCAAATGCTACAAAGAGTCCCTTATCTTCATTGGGTGAGAGTGGGTGTAGAAGCCCACCTATTGAACAGAAACCAATAGCGGTTGGATCTGCTCGAGTAAGAAGACCGATCTCCATGGTTTCTGGTTGGAAAAGTTCCAGAGAGCCAACGTATGGATCTGCAACAGCAATTGCGTCAATGAGTGCAATTTCTGGTTCTATACCATCTGCAGTGATATGGATAATTTTTGCTCTTTGTGAAACTTGATCCAACTGAACAACGTTTAGCGCTACGAGCGCCATTGCTGTTCCGGCAACAGTTGGTTCGATGAACTCTGGGAAGGCATTGTTCGTCCCGGTTGATACGGGAAGAAGAGGAATGCTTGGCCACCCTTTTACGACGGCGCGGTTTGTGCCATCACCTCCAAGAACAGCAACCGAAGCAACATCTCGTTGGCTCATCTCTTTTGCGGCAATTGTAGAGTCCTCTTCTGTGAACTGAAGTCGTTCATTCACATAGTGGATCGTGATATCTCTTATTGTTTCTGTTGCTCTACGGACTATCTGCATTGGTTCATAGTTGACATAAAAATGATGTATTCCAGTCGCTCTCGCTCCGAGGATGATACGCCGTACAATACTGATCTTGTCTTCAACGGTAGATCGCCCTGCGGCAGCGACTGCACGTCGAATATCTCCACCTGATCGGGGGTTTACGATGATGCCTATAGAAGGGTCCACAGTTCCGCACCCTAGCGATTGAAAACAGTTCAAGAAAATGCGTAGTCATCTATTTTCCACTACCAATTTGGAGAATAATCAAGTAATGTAGAATTATGGCATACGAAAGTAAAGAATTTCATCCAGCTTTCGAAGAATATTGCGAAACGATTTTTGAACTTGCCGAAGATGGGATCGACGTTATTCAGGCAAGAATCGTTGAACGACTTGAAGTCTCGAGACCAGCCGTTTCTGAAATGATCAGAAAGATGGATGGCGCTGGATTAATAAAGATGAATGGCAATAAAATCCTTTTAACTAGCAAAGGTAAAAGCCTTGCAAAACAAGTAGTGAGACGTCACCGCCTTGCAGAAAGATTCCTAACCGATATTCTCGGTTTAAGTTGGGCAGAAGCACATCATGAAGCGGGAAAGTGGGAACATGTAGTCTCTCCCAGAGTGGAAGCGGCTTTCATCCGCATGCTGGAAGCCCCAACAACTTGTCCGCATGGAAACCCTATTCCAGGGTCCGAATATCAGGCTCCTAAAGGAACCTCTTCTTTATGTGAAGTCGTGGTCGGAGATAGTTTCACTGTGGAACGCATTCCCGAAGAACTAGAGTTCCAGCCTGGATTGTTAGAATTCTTAGAGGAATCTAACCTTATCCCTGGAGCAAATGGCAAAGTAACTGCTGTGTCGCCCGATGGAACAACAACTGTTGATATGAAAGGCGAAGCTATCGGAGTTGGAGCCTTCGCATCACAACGAATCCTAGTAAGCGCTAGTTAGGAAAATCGCTTTCCTTACGGATAGATGTCTTATCTCTAGTACCAGAAGATTGACGATGAAGTGAAAGTGACATTTCTTTGACTAAACACGCACTGTGTGCAATGAGTGCCAACTCGTCCAATTCTGATTTTTGAGTCGACTTCCCAACAGAAATCGTGATAGTAGTAACTCCGAGAATAGGGTCCGGTGTTAAGACCGCATCAACGGGTTCTTGAGAAATCCCTTCAATATCTGTTGCATCAAGAAGATCAAAGACTAGTTCTGGTCGAAGTAACGTTGAGAAAATTCGGTGAGGTATACCTTCTCTTTCGCTTTGAAAAATCCCGCCTCCCATATACTCAACCGATCCAGTTACTTCAAAATCTTTAATCCACGAAACAAAATTGGGGCGGCTGGGACATAGACTTATCGAAATCATCCGCCGCAGTTCACAAAATGTAAAATCTGATCCAGGGTGATCAGAGACAGTATATGTTTGTCCATCTTCCGAAATTAAATGGAGTGTTGCTTTAGGAGTAGCGTAAGCGAGTCCAACTACGAGACGTAACTCTTCCATTCGGCCCCCATTCATCGTTCTAAAGATAGAAGCTGTGCTGCCGCACAGCCAGCAGCACAGCTTCCAGATCTATTGGGCCTTTCGAAAATGTGGACATAGGGCCCATCTGGGGAAGTTTTTTAAATTGATGAGTTCCTCTATCCACATCTTCATATTAGGTATACCTAACATATATTGCAAATAATACTTACTAATATTTAAAAAATATTAATCTTCAACTACATGTTGTTCAAAACGGTTAAGTGCTTGACTCCATAGTGCATTATCAAAATCTCCATTCGCTTTAAGAGAATGGGCAGCATCCCATCCCATTGCCAACGTATGATGAATATTGTCAGGGACAATAAGTCCCTGTCTCCCAAAGCTCAAAACTCGGTTGAAGGTATTGCCCCAACTAAGAAGAGTTTCTCGTTCATGCTGGGTTGACTTCTCAAAAACTGGATACACGAAAGGGAGCTTACGAACTTCTGTTGTCACAAGATTTATCTGCGGAAGCCCTAAGTTAATAAGGTCTGATCGTACAATCTCCCCTAACTCATCAGGAGTGGCAGACCAAATTAAATCAGTCGTCCAACACGGGAGTTCGGCACAGAGAACTGTTTGGTTCTCTGGGTCTGCTCCATCTCGGTAATTCTTTGGTTCTGATAATCGGGCTATACGGGTTTCCAATCCCGGAAAATAATGCGCATCATATTCAGTGAATTGAGATTGATCGAGAACAAGGTACACCAGGAGCATTCCTCGGATTCGAAGTGAAGCAGCGGCTTGAACTATTTCTTGACTTGGCTCTGGCTCGATCATTTTCGGTAACGCACTGAGGGGTGCTGTTGTCCAGACCAATTGGGCTGGTCTATCACCTTTCGGCGATTTCAATATGCATGAGTCTTTTTCAAGAGCAATTTGCTCAATAGGGAATTCAAGCTCAATCTTTCCTCCAGCGTCTACCACAGCGTCAGCTAAAGCTTCAACAATTTGCCCATACCCATTTTTTGGATATAGGAAGATTCTTCCTGTTGGGGAGGAAGATCGGATTAAACGTTTAATTATTGCTAGTGGTGAAGAAGCTGAAACGCGCCGGCGGGCAAGTTCACCATCAATTTCACTTGGGTGAATACCCCAAAGCTTTTCAGCATAAGGAGAATAGAACTCATCAGACACGGTCTTTCCAAGCCGTCTTCTCACTTCATCCTCAAAGGTATCGCCGGAAGTATCGAGAAATGGTCTCCGGATGATATCCATAGCTGATCCAATAGAAAACTTTGGAGGTAAATGTCGGATCAGATCAGTAGTCCGAAGGGGGAAAGCAACCCATTTGTCGTATAGGCGGATGCGCCCATTCCGTTCACGTATTTGAATATCATCTCCAAGGAGTGAGGTAAGAGCTTCTAACAGATGCGGTGGTGTCGAAGGATGAAGTCTGTGAGATCCGAAATCTACTCTCTGCCCAGCGATGGTAAAACTTCCAGACATACCTCCAACAGCATGTGTTTTTTCATAGACAGTAACCTCATGTCCTGCTTTTGCAGCTTGCCAGGCAGCCATTAATCCAGCTGGCCCTGCACCAACAATGGCTAGTTCTGTCATACTCGGTCCAAATTCTGCATTGGGTTGTGTTCCTAAAAAAATTAATTGTAAGGTATACCTAATTAGTTATGTAAACTATAGATTTCATTTCTTATTGTAAACCCCGATTGAAGGAACAATGTCAAGTTCGATTATTACCGGCGCTGCTGGATTTATTGGTTCTCACCTTAGCGAGCAGTTATTGGAATTAGGAGAAAATGTAGTTGGAATTGATAATTTTGACCCTTGGTATGATCCGAAGGCAAAGGAGTCCAATATTAGTTCGGCAATGGAACATGACTCATTTTCAATATTCAACGAGAATATCCTTTCTATGGATTTAAGTGAGATTCTGGAACCGGGGGATGTTATTTATCACCTTGCTGCACGTCCCGGTGTTCAAGATTCTTGGGGTAGTGGTTTTGCTGCAAGTGTCGAAAATAACGTACTAGCGACTCAAAAGATATTTGAAGCTGCATTGACGTGTGGGGTGAGACGAGTTGTATTCGCTTCGAGTTCGTCCGTCTACGGAGCTTCGGCTACAAGTGAATTGAAATCGGTTGCTCCTATCAGCCCATATGGTGTTTCAAAGGCTGCTTGTGAGCAGCTTGCAGATGTTTATCGTGAAAGAGGATTAGATATTGTCGCTATGAGGTATTTCACAGTTTATGGCCCACGTCAGCGACCTGATATGGCGATGAACCGGCTTTTTCGCGCGGCGCTTCCTGGTACTTTCCGTTTTCCTATGCGTGGAAATGGAAGTCAGCGAAGAGAATTTACATTTGTGAAAGATATTGTGGGTGCAACTATTTGTGCGGGAAATTCGAAGCTGCAGGAAGTGGCAGAGCCTTTTGATGTTGGAGGTGGCGTTTCCGCTTCGCTCGGGGAGGTTATGTCACTTGTTGAAGAGATTACGGGGAGGTCTCTGAGGGTCGACCATGAGCCTTCTGCAGCCGGTGATCCCCTTATTACGGTAGCGTCAACTGAATTTACTGAAAAAACGCTTAACTGGAAGCCAACAACCGGTTTACGTGAAGGATTATTAGAACATCACGATTCAATAAAAGAATCGGTCGCCTCTTCAGCCTGAATAGAAATAACTTCTGACTGATCTTTGTTTTTAAACAGAGCCAGTGTTGCCAAACAGGAGAGAGCTATCCAAAGTGCGTTAAGTAACGTTGCCTTAGTCCCAAAATCTCGAAAGTTGGGGAAGATGAGACGGATAAACCTGTAGATGGGGTATGGCATTTCTTCAAAATCAACGACAAGTGTCCGGTTTCCGGTTTGAGATTCAATAGCGAGCCAAATCCATCCTGTTATAGCGCTAACTGCGCTGGTGCAGATAAACCACCGCCAGATTTTTTTTCTTTCAGCTAACAGCGTTATGGCAATAATAACTGCAGGGAGTACGATCACGAGTTGCCTTCCTGGCCACCACCAGCCATGCATTGTTAACGCCACCCATGTCGCTACCGACCATCCGGTTGCTGCAGTAAGCCACAGTATTGAGCTATTCTTTACCCTCCACTTTACTAATGCGATGAATGATGGAATGAGAGCAAAATAGAAAGGCGCCCAGGCAATCAAACCGAACCCTTGGTCGAATAGCAGTCCTGTGAGTCTTCGCGTACGGGCGAAGAAATTAGGATTTCTCCCTACAACCTCGAACTCTCCATTGACGAAATGGTCGCCGCTCGCGTAGACGGTCCACCCACCGTAGATGCGTTTATGGACAAAGAGATATACCAACCCTGAAATTAGGAGGACCGTACATGCGATGAGAAGATCTTTTTTTTCTTTTTTCCAGTATCTGGCTCCTGAATAAAGAACGAGCATTGCCGCTACGGGAACATATTTGACTGATAACCAAGGTAAGGCTGTAACGACAACCGATAACCATAAAAGTTTTGTGCGGTCTAAGTTAGATGTGGCGAGTCCTATCCCAGTAATAAGGCATAGGGCAGCTGGCATCTCGGGGTAAACCTGCGTTGCATACGCAGTCATTGGTGGCGAGGCAAAGCAAAGACCTATAATCACGGTTGCTATATTCTCAGACACTTCAAATCTACGAATTGCGACCCATAAGGTCACTGCAGCTGTAAGAGAAGCAATAAGTGCTAAGGCAACTTTTGCAGCAACCCACCCTCCTATTCCTATCGGCACAGCTAAAAGGGCCGGAAGGAGGGGGTCATGAGGACTGATGCGTTGTCCGTCTTCGTTTAAATCAATAGTCTGTTGATTCAACTTCAACGGGTGATACGTCCAATACCTTTGCTCGTCGAGTTCATCACTGATGTCTAAATCACCATCTTCTATGAGGCTAAGAGCTGAAAGAAGGTATTGAGGTTCATCAACACTAATTTTAGCTCCGTACGTGGCGCGGGCGTTAATTGCAATCATCGCAAAGAGAAACGTAGAGGCCGCTACAAGGACGATTTTCATCTTTGTGGTGAGTCTCATAGATGGTCAGCTTTTCGAATAACTAGAAGCCAAGTGAGGACAAAGGAAAGCAGCACGAGGATCACAGCCATGATCCCTGCTTCAGCCACAAATGCGTCTTCAAATGAACTAAAAATGCGCGTGGCTAAGGTTGAAAACCCAAGTGGGGAAATTAACAAGGTGATGGGAAGTTCTTTCATGGTTGAGAGAATAACTAATCCTGCTGCTGCCCCCATGCCTGGTGCCATGAGTGGTAGATCGATTCTGAAAAATCGTGGAGTTCTTTTTGCTCCGAGAGTTTGCCCTACGTCATGAAGTTTTTTAGGAACAGCAGCGACAGCAACTAACACTATCCCCATAGCTAACGAGCCGAAGCGAACAATGTAGGAGAAGACTAAAATGGCTTTCGTATTGTCTAGGAGATCGAATGCCCAGTCTGTTCGTAAGATCCAAAATCGCATAGAAAGAGCTATGAGAATACCGGGTACAGCAAACGTTGCTATCACTACAGCATGGGCGAAAGTGCCTGAACGTGACCGGTACCGAGAAACAAGAAATGCTATTGGCAATACTGCCAGTACAGCAATGATCCCTGTAACAACACTAATCGATAAGGTATTCCATGTTGATTCTAGAACTTGTCCCCTATCAATTGTTAAGGGGGATCCACCTTGCGTTGTTCGTGAAATTCCATCTGACGCCCAATCACCTAGAGCTAGCATTGGAGCCCCTATGGAAAGAAGAAGCGTTATGACTACAGTAATTAGAGCTGGAACCCTCCACTTTCCTAATGGGTAGATAACGGGATTACCAGTGAATGTTTCCTCTGACGTAAACGTGACTCTTGAGAAAAATCGTTCTGAAAGGACAATCACTGCGGCAAGAAGGAGAAGGAGAAGGCTAAGGGCTAAAGCTGTAGGTTGATTAATAAGTCGATTTGTATAGATGCTTCGCGTTAAGGTGTCATACCTCATTAATTGAACAGCACCGAAATCACTGATCGTATAGAGGAAAACGAGCAAGCTCCCTGCTGCAAGTATGGATCCTATCTGTGGCAAAACAACTCGCCCGAACGTCTGAAATGCGGATTGGCCTAAAACCCTCGCATTCTCTTCTAGAGATTGTGGAAGTTGGCGTAAACGAGCAGCAACTGGAAGATACACATACGGATAACAAAATAATGTGAGAACCAACCAAGCACCGAAAAAACCTCGCATTTCTATAACAGTCTCTATCCCAAATCCATCCAACATGCGATTCATTAACCCCCCTGGATTCATAGTCCGGATAAACGCAGCTGCTCCAATGAACGTTGGAAAGACAAGTGGGATCGGTAACAGAATTCTCCATAAACGGTTTCCCCACATATCCGTCCGGCTGGTAAACCAGGCCATCATTGTTCCAACAAAGGCAGCTGTAAGGGAGACAGTTAAAGCTAAGGAGAAGGTCCTCCAGAGAGGGGCCAGCACCCTTTGGGTTTTAATAAGCCCAATAGGGTCTGATTCTTCCGTGAAGTTACGCCATATCAGGTACAGTCCGGGGAAGCTAAAGAGAAATGCTAGAACATAGACAGTTACGCGAAGGGTAACTGGCGATGATCGTCTTATTTCAATTTGGTTCACCTATTAAGGATGCCACTTGCCTCGATAATTCGCGACGCTTCTTCGAAACCACCCCCGAGTTTATCGAAATCGACAGATCCGATTTCAAGAGCACTCAGGACAGGTAACGTCTCGTTTGCCTGAACTCCTGCAGCTAATGGGTACTCAAATGTGCGGTTCGTGAAGTACTCTTGCACAGAACTTGAGAGTAAATATTGCAGAAGGTCTTCTGAAGCTTCAACGTTTTCAGACGTTTCAAGGATTGTTGCCGCAGTAATTACAAGTAGAGAACCAATGTCATCATTATTAAAATCGTAGTTTTCAGCCTTGTGGGAGCTTCCTTCGGAAGCTTTGATTTGGTAGTTGTAGTAATGATTTACAAGCCCCATGGAAATTTCTCCTCGGCCGGCTGCTTCTACTATTGAACGGTTGTTCGGATAGTACGTGGCGCCATTATCTACCATGTCATTAAGCCATTGGGTTGCTACGTCTTTGCCGTGAACATCCATAAATACTGTAAACCAGTCAATAAATGATCCATTTGTTCCAGGTAAAGCGACCTTATCTCTATATTCTTCTCCAGTGAGATCAAATACAGACTCTGGAAGGTCGTTGGGGGTATATTCATCGGTGTTATAGACCATCACTCGTTTTCGGCCTGAAAAACCAATCCATTTCCCAGAGGCAGAGTGATTTTGGTCTTCTACAAGTCCAAGCGTTTCCGAACCAATAGTTCCAAGCAAGCCTTTGGACTCTAAATATCCTACAGGTCCAGGAGAACGGGAAAGGAAGACATCGGCAAGCGTCTTGTCACCTTCCTCATTGATTAGAAGAGCTAAATCTGTAGAGGCACCCCATCTGACTTGAACGGTGGTTCCTGTCTCACATGCAAATGCTTCAAGAACGGGATTAATTAGATTTTCTGTTCTTCCAGAATAAATCGTTACCGAGCGCCCATTTGAGTCAGCACATTTCTCAGCTCCGGGTGGATATATTTCTGCCGCTCTTCCATCAATAGTGGTTTCGTTTCCTCCACCACAGGAAACGATAAGTAAGGCGGTTAATAGGGTTGTAAAAAATATTCGTAATCTCATAGCGTTGAACTATACACCCATTTTTTAAAAAATGTTAAGCTATCCTAACGTTTAGTATGAAGTTTACTCGTCACAGCAAATATTTAAAGAATCCATTTATCGTCTTCCTTCTAGCGATAATAAGTTTCGGTATCGCAATAGTTATTATCTTGAGGCTTCTCGATGCCTCAGCATTTAAGGATGCAATCCAGCAAGCTGGAAATGAACCCATGGGTGTCATCTTCGCTCTTTGCGCATTCATGGTGGCATTTTTTCTCCGTGCAATTGCATGGAAAAAAGTTCTGCCCACTATTTCACTTAATCAAAGTCTTGCAGGGATCCACCTCTCACTAGGAGCAAATCATGTTCTCCCCTTCCGACTTGGAGAACCTTTCCGAGTAGTTAGCATTATCAGAAGAAGTTCAACCTCACTTGATGCTGCGACAGCATCAACCTTAACTCTCCGGTCTGCAGATGTATTGTGCGTGATTGTTATCGGTATAGTTATTGCTCCAGCTGCATTTGCGGACCTGCTCGGATGGATCGGTTGGATACTAATAGGTATTGTTGGCATCATCTGTCTGCTGTCTATTAATTGGCTCAAAAAAATAGTCAAAGGCAATGATTCAGTGAAGCTACCAGGGCCAATAGCGATTAGCCTTTCGGCTGCAGCTTGGCTTCTAGAATCAGTACTAGTTTGGCAATGTGCTCAATGGGCAGGCCTAAATGCCTCATGGAGTGACGCTCTGCTCGTTACAACCGTTGCAGTTGCAGCCCAAATCGCCGCTATTGCTCCAGGAGGGTTTGGAACCTATGAGGCTGCCGCTGTCGCAGCATATGTTGTCCTCGGATACGAAGCGGATGCAGCATTGATCGCTGCTCTTACCGCCCACGGCTTAAAAACTTCTTATTCTCTCGTTGCTGGGGTAATAGCTATCTTCACACCAAAACCAAACCTTCTTGGAAGAATACGTCTACAAAAGATTTCTGAAATGTCACCTGGAAAACCTCAGGCAAAGAACCCCGTACTTCTTTTCCTCCCAGCATTTAATGAAGAAGCAGCGGTCGCCGATTGCATTCGACGAGCTCCGAAAGAAGTCTGTGGCCTACCTGTCGAGTGCTTAGTTATTGACGATGGTTCTGCTGACAGAACAGCAGAAGTAGCTCGTAGTGCAGGAGCAGAAGTAATCTCGCTAGAACAGAATCAAGGACTTGGAGCCGCTGTTCGAGTGGGTTTATCTGAAGGAGTTAAAAGAGAATCAAGCGCAGTTATTTTCGCTGACGCAGATGGAGAGTATCCTCCTGAGGAACTCCAAAATCTCGTTGAACCAATTGTCTCTGGGCGCGCCGACTACGTTGTAGGAAGCAGATTCATAGGTGATATCGAATTTATGCGACCACATAGGCGTTTTGGAAACCTTGTACTCACTCGAATATTATCGATAATCGCTC
The DNA here is from genome assembly GCA_002722525.1 of Acidimicrobiaceae bacterium. Lineage (GTDB taxonomy): Bacteria > Actinomycetota > Acidimicrobiia > Acidimicrobiales > UBA8592 > UBA8592. Next base: position 32,340 of record PBMJ01000021.1, read on the forward strand.
GCAGAAAAATAACTGATGGGCAAAGCGGATATCGAGCATTTTCACCCAGAGCAGCCCGAGCTGCAGAGATCATCCATGATTTCAATTACGCCCAAGTAATTACTCTTGACTTACTAGCAAAGGGCTACATCTACCTAGAAGTTCCGATTAGCTATCATTTCCGCACTACAGGCGAAAGTTTCATTAAACTTTTCCCATATCTTAAAAAAGTTGTACCCGCTGTTTACCGAGAAATAAATACCGTCCACTAATAATTTTCGAAGCAGACACTAGATATTTCTCAAAAAACGTTGCACTTTTAAAAAGGGTGCCTATTATGTTTTGTTAAGTAAACCTAATATTGGAGGGATTTTGAAATCTAAAATCGCAATGCTATTTATTTCAATTCTGGGAATCGTCAGTCTCGTAGCTGCTGGCTGCGGCGACGACGATGGTGGAACCGTCAGAGATTTAAATAGTTCATCAAATTCAGCAAGCTCAGGCTCAGCATCTGGCTCAGCATCTGGCTCAGCATCTGGCTCAGCATCTGGCTCAGCATCTGGCTCAGCATCTGCATCTGCATCTGGCTCAGCATCTGCATCTGCATCTGCATCTGCATCTGCATCTAGTTCCGGATCAGCTTCGGCACCAGTAGCTTCTGCATCAGCATCCGCATCAGGATCTGGTTCTGCATCAACAGCTGCTGGAGAACCAACAGCTGATGCAACACCAGATGATGGTGGTTATGCATACGCATCAAATGTTGACTCTCACCGACTAGTCGTTGAAGATGTTTGTGAAATCAACGAAATTGTAGGCGACTACAAGTGGGCTGAAATCGCTGAAATCTATGCAAATGGATCTAACTCAGTAAAGTCTGATGGGTCAGTAAGAACAATTGGTGGCTTCGCAGCTGGTGAAGGAAAGAAACACGGTTCCGACACCTTTTATGGAACACCGACGCCGCTCGATGACTTCGTCAGTGACGCATTAAATGGAACTGGCGCTTGGGAAGGCGAATCCGACGCAGTTCGAAAACAAGGAGTCCAAAAAGGCATCATGAACCAAATCATGATTGCGTGGGTTATCCATGAACTCAATGCTGCAACGGATAAAGCAGCGGATGGAAACTTCGACGTAGCCTCAGGCGCTGTGCATAACTGGGATGAGGCTTGGGCCTTCTACCATGGTTCAGCCCCAGACTGTGGACCATTCAAGACAGCTGAAAAACGAGCAGCTGACTTCGGTACCACCGGTGCTGATGGAGAGTCTGCATTAGCAAATGAAGGGCTTCTTCAAGCAATGATTGATGGTAGAGATGCTCTTCTTGCTGGTGATGCTTCAGGTGCATCTACCGCTTCACGAGAAGCACAAAAGCATGTCTTTACCACGTATGCTCAAGCAACAATTAAATACGCTGCCAAGGTCTACTCAGATCTTGAAGCTGGTGATACTGAAGCTGCAAGAGTGCATCAGGCTGAAGGTTGGGCATTCTTCCGAGTTATAGAACCGATTCTCGGAAATAACGGAATTGACACATCAACAATTGATTCAATTCTTAACCTTGCAAATGAACCAGGGTCTGGAAGCGTAGATGATATCACTGCTGTCCTAAATCCAGTCATTGCATACTTCGGAATTACTCCAGAGGAATTTGGCTCTTACGGCTGATTAACACGAAAAAGTATATTCCCTCATGGTCGGACCTCTTCGGGGGTCCGACCATACTTTTTGGACCCTTTTCTAAGAATCCTTAGGAAAGCTAACGGATGTCACTCCAGAGTGCTGAATGTCAACTTGATCCCCTATTCGATGATCCGGGATTCCAGGACTTCGACAGACAAGTGCTTCCCCGTTATTTGACTGAAGGACGTAGAGGGAATCATGTCCATAAAAATCAACATCTATAACTGTGGCCATGCTTCCAGCGGAAAGGGCAATCTCCTCAGGTCGAACGAGGACGTCAACTTCGCCATGAGCATCATGGCATAAATCAATAGAGCCAAATGCGGTTTCTGCTACTTTCCCTGAGGCAATACCCGAAACAGTATTAGCTTTTCCTACAAACCCAGCTACCCATCTGTTTTTAGGGAGCCTATAGATTTCTGAAGGGGTATCTTGTTGGACCACTTTTCCTTGATTCATAACAGCGACATGATCCCCTAATGAAAATGCCTCATCTTGGTCATGTGTTACAAAAATACTTGTTACATCAAGAGAACGAAGTAACGCAGCAACTTCTGAACGAACCTCTAAACGAAGTCCTGTATCGAGACTAGAAAACGGTTCATCTAGCAAAAGCACTTTCGGTTTTGGAGCTAAGGCACGAGCAAGCGCGACTCGCTGTTTTTGCCCTCCAGATAAAGAAGAAGGTGCTCTATCAGCCAACTCCGCGATACCTGCCATATCGAGTAATTCAATCACATCATTGGTCAGATTTTTACGTTCCTCCCTGGGAAGTCCAAAAACAATATTCTCAATAACTGTTAAGTGAGGAAACAAGGCCCAATCCTGAAAGACCATACCAACATCTCGTTGTTCGGGCGGAATTTCAACTTGACTTCCAGAGACTTCCTGGCCGTAAAGATAAATCTTGCCATCCGATAAGAGTTGTAAACCTGCGATAGCTCTAAGGAGCGTTGTTTTACCGCATCCACTAGGTCCTAGAATTACGAGACAAGACCCCTTTGGTGCTGAAACGCTCACATCATCAAGAATGCGTGCTTTCCCAATGTCAACAACTGCATTCATAACACCCACACCAGAGGATTCAACATCCAAAACCCCTGTTGTTGATAAGACTCCATCACGTTTAGCGTCAAGCATGCTTTATATCTTAGCTCCGTAGGAATAATTCAGCTATAGCGGCGTGAGGTTTCGCTCCGCTAAGCCACCTCTTAGAAGAGAGAGGTAAGATCCATTACCATTAGGCCAGTCAGGAGACCGATCACGCTTACATTCAATGCCGTTATGTGCCATTTGTATTTGTGATTAGCGGAATGAAATCTCTTAATACTATAAAGGTTGGCGGCTATCCCAATAATGCTCGCAACAAGGCCAATTCCTGAGCCAACACCTGACGCTACTCCTAGTATTGGTGCGAAGATTGGAAAAATAACATAGGTAAAAGCACAACGAATCCCAGAAATCACCATGGCGGTTGAAAACGTGTTTTGAGCCTTCGCTTGTTGACTTACCTGAGTCTTACCGGAAGTTTCCGAAACACTGTTTCCCACAGAGCTAATCCTAGCTGGCATTTTCTGAAACTCTAACCAAAACATAGAGACATTGACCCTCAAAGTTTAACTCTTACTAGCCAATTAAGAATCTCCAAATTGCGGTTACAGCAGCCGCAATAATAACCACAAATACAAACGGGACACGCTTTGATAGAGCAATGATCGCAGCAACAACTCCGGCGATACGTGCATCAACTACGATTTGATCATTGTTTGTGATGGTGCTGGTCATTACAAGAGCAGCTAGAAGCGGGGTTGGTATGAGTGTTGCGAATCGTTTAAACCAAAAAGGTAAAGAGCGCTCATTCGACAATAAAAGTGGGCCAAAAGCCTTCAGTACGTAAGTACCCCCAGCCAAAGAAACCATGACAATAACTGCGTTACTCATTGTTATCCCTGTCTCTCCATGGACGAAGAAAGATAACAGCTGAAGCTGCTGCAATTACTGGGATTCCTGGTGGGACGAGCGGAACCAGAATAAAAGCTAAGAGAATTCCAATCACTGCAAGTTTTCGATGATCATTTGAAGAAAATTTTGGCCAGACTAGGCCAAGAAATGCTGCCGGTATCGTCGCATCTATTCCAAGATCCTCTATGAGCGTCCCTGTTCCTGACAAAAGAGAAACTCCAACCCAGGTCATAAAATTCCACAAAACAAAAACACTAAGACCTGCCCACAGATATCCATATCGGCGAAGAGCATTCGAATCTTGACTAGAACCTACGGCAGTAGCTTCGTCAATCATCAATTGTGAAGTTAATGCTCTCCATAAAAGCGATCCCTGCAAAGAAGGGGCCATTACAACCCCGAATGCCAGTGAACGCAGGTTNANAAGAAGCCCTGCTACTACAGCTGCAATAATTGTTCCACCTTCGGCTAGAACAGTTACTGCAGCGAACTGAGACGACCCNCCGAAGACAAAGCTTGAAAAGCCAAGCGCTTCCCACGTACCCAAACCTGCTTCTGTACANAGTGCCCCNAAGGCNGCGCCGAAGGGTGNNACTGCNAGACCAACAGAAATAGCCTGNATGCGAATCTTTCGNCGTATANCGATGAGTTCAGACATAGNTCAAAGGATAGGGGGAAGNNATGTCGTTCTTGACANTAAGAAGTGGCAAAGNCCTGATNGAGATNCTGATTAACCAGCGATTAANCTTCCTATCGCCCAAATAGAGACAATTAAACCGATNAGNATCATCACTATCGATCTTCCGAGGGGAGGTCTTTCATAATCACTATCTTTNGGAGCTCCTCGAGTNTTAAAAATAGCCATCAAATTCCCAACAGCGAGCGCNCCNCCAAANGCTAACGCAAGAAGCACNAGNAGATTNTCACCTAAAAACATACTTCTAGTTTANAATTCTTGGNCTGGTGGACCATCTGATCCNGGTTTCGCCATGTCGACAAATTTTGTGAAATGAGGGAGGAACGCCAAGCGGACCCTGTCAGTAGGTCCAGATCGGTGTTTCGCTATCTGCACCTCAGCCATACCGGTATCAGAGCTTTCAGGATCATACACCTCATCACGGTAGAGGAACATCACCACATCAGCATCCTGTTCTATTGCTCCAGATTCGCGAAGATCAGACAACATAGGCCTTTTATCTGAACGAGATTCAAGGTTACGGCTGAGCTGGGAAAGAGCCATTACGGGGCATTCCAACTCTCGAGCCAAGATCTTCAATCCACGGCTTATTTCAGAGATCTCAACCTGACGGTTCTCAGCTCGATCACGCCCACTCATCAACTGAAGGTAATCAACAACAACGAGCCCAAGGTTCCCTATACGGCTCTTTAGCCGTCGAGCTTTCGCTCTAATCTCCATGACTGTTGTATTTGGATTATCATCTATCCATATCGGAGCCTCAGCTAAACGACCAACAGCATGGCTGATTTTTGTCCAATCACTATCATTCATCTTCCCTGTTCGTACCTTGCTGGAATCTACTCGTGCTTCCGTACACAGCAACCGTTGGCTGATTTCAAGCTGGCTCATTTCTAGAGAGAAAAACAGTACGGGTGAATTTGCGTTCATAGCGGCATGAGTAGCGATGTTCAGACCAAAGCTTGTCTTCCCCATAGCAGGGCGCGCTCCTACAACGATGAGGTTATTTGGTTGTAATCCAGCGAGAACGCGATCGAGATCTGTAAATCCTGTTGGCGTTCCGGTAACTTCGCTTCCATGTTCTACTAGGTATTCGAGTCGGTTTAAACCATCATCCAGTAAGGAGCGAAGCTCAATAAAGGTATCTTCTGCTCTTCCTTGGGCAAGATTGAAGACGAGTGTTTCTGCTTCATCTAGCGCCTTCACAACATCGTCTGGTTGTGAGTAACCAATCTCCGCTATGTCTGAGCCCGTACTAATAAGGCGGCGTAGCTGAGCATGCGAATGCACAATCTTTGCATACTCAGTGGTGTTAGTTGCCGCTGGTGTACTTGCTTGCAGCTCTATTAACGTTGCATTGCCACCAATACCGTCTAGTAGATTCGCTCGAGCGAGTTCATCGGCCACAGTTACAATATCGGCAGGTTCTCCAGCGCCAAAAAGTGACGTTATAGCGTTAAAAATATGTTGGTGGGCTGGCTTGTAAAAATCGTCAGCAGTAATGACCTCGATCGCATCAGCAACAGCGTCTTTGTTCATTAGCATTGCCCCAATCAATGACTCTTCGGCTGTGAGGTTATGTGGGGGTACACGTTGGGATCGTCGTTGAACCGGCGCGGCAGTGGTAGGGACCTCAGATGATAAAAATTGATCAGACATATTTGTTACTAACTATAAAACACGGTGGGTATGACAATTTCTGTTTTAGCTACCGCGAGTTACTAAGAATGCCTGACTGCGGCGTGGAACACAAGAGGACAAATTGGGGATTAGTTGTGTTTATTTACTTTTTTTATCCACAAGGGTTGTGAGTTTATTCTTTAATCCTTATTAGGAAATTTTTTGTTGTATTCAACATCAGAAAATGCGTCTGTGTCAAAGACATAGAGCGATCGGAGTGTTTCTTCTCCAGTGTTTGTGATGTGATGTTCTGTCCCACCAGGAATGTAAATCGTGTCACCTTTAGCGACTCGTATGTTCTTTGATGGCCCATGCAATGTGCCTTGTCCCTCAAGAATGAAATAGATCTGATTTTCTATCTGAGAATGGCCTTGCTGTGGGACTACAGCATTAATGGAAATCTCTGCCAAGCCAACGGTAAGCCCTTCCGAAGGGGTCTGTTTTCCGCTAATGAGGGTCCGACAGCGAACAATTTCACCTTGGTTTGTTTCCCATTTCTCTATTGGGCAGCCTTCCGTGCTGCGAATGATGCGATAGTCAGACAATCGCTTTATTCGCTATCTGCCACCACTTCAATAGTGACTGAGAATTCTACGTCTGGATGCGGTCGAGCCATCACTTCATATGTCCCGATTTCCTTAATAGTCTCAGATAGTTGGAGGTCTTTGCGATCAAGTGTCACATTTGCTTGGGTTTCTAAAGCATTTGCAATATCAGAAGTAGTAACTGATCCAAAGAGTTTTCCTCCTTCACCAGCGTTCATACTTATAGTGATTGATTTCTCAGTTAATCGGGATGCTATTTCTTCAGCGACAGATCGTTCTTCTGCAGCTTTTAGTTCTCGTGATTTTCTCATCCGTTCGGCTTCTCGCTGAGCACCAGCAGTAGCTTTAAATGCTAGACCTTTTGGTATGAGCTTATTTTGAGCAAATCCGTCTGAAATATCGACAATGTCTCCCTTGTAGCCAACTCCCTCAACATCGGTTCGTAGTACAACTTTCACTCTGGAGTCTCCTCTTTCTTTGTTTCTTCAGAAGTATCTAGTGCTTCAGGAGCAGATGTTTCCATTTCTGGTTGTTGTGGAACTTCAACATTTATTAGCTCTTCATTTTCTGAAGGTGCCTCATTTTGTTCTTGTGTTGGTTCTAAGTCTTTCTTCGGTGGTCGATCATCTCTAGGCGGTCGGTTATCGTCCCTGTTTCGGCGGTCTCCTCCGCGCCCTCCACGTTGGGTTGTAATTCGATTTGTGTAAGGAAGCAGAGCCATCTCGCGTGCATTCTTAATTGCCATAGCAACGTCTCTCTGTTGTTGTGCGCTGTTACCAGTAACACGACGAGCTCGTATCTTGGCCCGGTCGGATACAAAACGTCGGAGTAGGTTGATGTCTTTCCAGTCGATGTAGTCAATTTTTTCCTGTGTAAGGATGGAAACTTTCTTCTTTCCGCGTCGGGCATCAGGAGAGGGTTTCATACCTTTTCTTTTTTTGGTTGGAGGCATTTTTACTTCTTTCTAGAAGGGTTCTTCATTTGGGTCATACGCTGGAGGTTGTTCGGGAGCGGGTGCTGAACCGCTACCGAAATCTCCACCGCTGCGTTCATTTCTGGTTACTTGTGCTGTGGCCCATTTAAGGCTTGGACTAACTTCATCAGCCTGTATCTCGACTCTTGATCGAGTTTGTCCGCTATCTCGATCATCCCAAGACTGGTAATCGATACGTCCATAAACAACGACACGCATTCCTTTCGTCAAAGTTTCAGCACAATTCTCTGCGAGTTCACGCCAACATGTGACGTTAAAAAAGTGGGATTTATCTTCACCCCCATTAGGTCCAGACCGTTGATTCCAAGCGACACCCAAACTGCATACTGCAACGCCAGATTGAGTAAATCTCAGTTCTGGGTCTCGAGTAAGATTCCCTACGATTACGATGTTGTTGTCAAATGCCATGATCTTTATCCTTGCTACGTGGTTCCCTTGTTACCAACCTAGTCAACTTTTTTCTATTAGTCCTCGCTGAATCGCTTCCTGTTCTGGAAGGCGAATAAGTTTGTGTCGAACAACTTCATCAACGAGACGTAATTGTCTTTCAAGCGGTTCCATATCTATTTGTCCTGTTGTCATCTCAAGGACAACATAATGGCCTTCGGTTTTGTGGTTAATTTCGTAGGCGAATTTGCGTTTTCCCCACTTATCGGTTTTTGCTATTTGCCCATTGTGGCCTTTGATCCAGGCGTCAACATCTTGGACAATTTCATCAACCTTGGCGTCTTCTTCGTCGCCATCAACAATGATCATGATTTCGTAAGCTCGTGTAGTCACAACGAGTATGTACCTCCTCTGGACCCGCATGCGGGGCCCCCAGTGGTACCTGGGGGCAGGTTAAATTTGTTCTGATAAGCGTAGTGGCTTTACGAATAAATACCGACCTACCAGCTTCCTAAAGGATTGTCTTTGAGTGAGTGTGGCTTGCTATAGAGTCCGAGCGTTTCGATCTCATCATCAGATAATTGATAGCTTTCATCCTGCGTTGGGAAGTTTTTGTGACGGACATCATCTGCGAATGACTTTAATGCTTCGATTGTCGTTTCTTTGAGGTTTGCGTACGTGCGTACGAATTTGGGTTGCAAGTCTTGGTTAATGCCTAGAAGGTCATGGAAGACGAGGACTTGCCCGTCACAATCAGGTCCTGCCCCGATACCGATAGTTGGGATATCTATTGATTCTGTGATGAGTTTGCCAACTACCGAGGGTACACACTCGAGAACTATTCCGAAGCACCCTGCGTGGGCGAGTGCTTTCGCTTCGTTTGAAATGGTAATTGCAGCGTTCGTTGTTTTTCCTTGAATTTTATAGCCACCTAACGACAAGATGGACTGCGGGGTCAATCCAAGGTGTCCCATCACGGGGATTTCTGCTTTGCATATGGCTTCGATCATCGGAATACGGTCATAGCCGCCTTCCAGTTTTACGGCTTGCGCTCCAGCTCGGATTAGTTGAGCTGCATTCTTAACGGTTTCTTCCGGAGAAATGTGATAGCTAAGCCATGGAAGGTCAGCAACGACAAAGGCATCGGGTTCTGCTCTGGCGACTGCGGCGGTGTGATGCGCCATGTCATCGATGGTTACTTTCAGTGTGTCATCGTATCCGAGGACGACCATGCCGAGACTATCGCCGACGAGGATAATATCTGCTCCGGCTTCTGTAACCATTTTGGCACCTGGGGCGTCATAGGCAGTGAGCATGACAAGAGGACTGTTTCCATCTCGTACTTTATAAGATGAGATTTTTGGTGCAGTCCAATTCATTCCCATTGTTCTTTTTCCTCCAAGCAAAGATGGCCTCGTATGTACTGCTCATAGTGTAGGGCTTTTATAGAAATATGGACAGTGAAGTGAAAAAAGGTCTCTGAACAGGGTTTTCTAATACATGAACAAAATTAAAAAACTATTTATAAGGGTTTAAATAGCTCCGATGATTCTTGTTGGAAAAAATTTTTTTGGGGTGTAGGGAATACGCCATTTCATGGTCTACCTATCACAAAAACATAGCCTAGGAGGCGAAAATGAAAACACGAACAAAGATAACCATCACCCTAGCGGTAGGAATAGGCCTGTTCCTTAGTTCCATGGGGGTAGCATCAGCAAAACCACACATCACAACATGGGTCAAAGCGCCAGCCATTTCTATTGAAGAAGCGAAAGATAGTTACACGAATTCCGGTAGAGTCCTCTACTTTCAGAATTCAAACCATCTCTCTGGGTTCTCCCATCATGCGAACGTAGATAAGGTTCAGCAAGAAGAGAACCTCTTCGAGAACATCAGAGTGACTCTCAAAGAGGAAACCTTGCAAGTCCAGCTAGATGTGGGCCCGGTGAATATTGAGCAGCCAGAAATATCATTTGAGGATACTGACATTAATTCCGACAGCGACCTCGATATGAATGATACGACGGTAGGTGTGTCTGATATCTGGACCAACGTTAGTGGGACTCGTCTATACGCTAACTTCGTACCATTTAGTTTCTAAGGCTTGACTAGTAGATCCTGAGTCAAAATAGGAAGATCGAGACCAGGGTCAGGGTTGAGAAGTTGCATCGACGAATAGTTGGAGGCTTTCCCATCCTACGTCAATCGGCATTCCTCCACAGAGGGGATGGTGAATGATTCGTTCAAGGGTTGCCGCCTCGTCTGGGGTGATAATTTGATATATTCCCTCCGACCGGAGTTCTTCAGGTGTTGTTGCATGAGAATGAACAGCTGAAGAAATGTCGGAGGTTTGCCAGCTTGAATACATTGAGGCTTCATTCAGAAAGTATTGTCCAAGTTCTGCCCAAGCCTTGTCAGGGTCTTCAGCGACAAGTGTCATTTTTGTCTCATCATCTGGCATAGCGCAAAATCCTTGAGTTCCATGCTTTTCGCATTGTTCGTAATAGTAGGCCTCAAGTTCGGGCATGTTCGCTGCAGGTGAAAGGGGTAGGCCAAAACGTGCAGCACGCCGTGCAGCGACTTTACTAGTTCCTCCGATCATAATGAACGGATGCGGTTTCGTTACAGGTGTTGGCTGAATCTGGTGTGTTCCCCCGTTGTATTCAAATGGTTCACCGGACCAGGCTTTGAGAAGAATCTCTATGGATTCATCCATGATCTTTCCCCTCCGGTTCCAATCTTTCCCTAAGAGTTGGTATTCGCTTGGTCGGTAGCCAAGGCCAAGGATGACAGTTAGTCGACCGCCGCTCATGAGGTCGATCACGGCAATGTCTTCAGCGACTCGAATTGGGTCATGTAGGGGTAAGAGCAACGCCGATACTGATGCGGCGAGATTCGCCGTCCGAGAAAGTACCGCTCCAGCGTTTAGGAGAGGGGTGGGGCTCCACGCGTTCTCAGCACCGTGGTGTTCTTCGAATGTTGCCATGAAAAACCCGTTTGTATCAGCAAAGGCCGCCATTTCTAGCATTGCCTTATAACGGGCAGAGAGGGAATCAGCATCTAGGGAAGGGTCAATGAGGTTGAATCGGACAAGTGACATTGGCATATATGGTCCTCCAAACTTCTCTTTATGCTCAAGGTAGCCCAAATGACTCTCCGGAGACACATGGTAGAAATGATAAGAAGGCTAGAGGGTATATGAGCGGAGTAGATGGTTCCATGAACACTGCGTGCATACTTCAACCATGTAGCAAGTAAAAGTCCCTTTTCTTTTTCGGATCCGATCTAGATCACCCGAAGAATTTACACATCTTCCATGAGAAGGTAAACGGGGCCCGAAAACATACGACACTATTCGAATCGCCTCCTTGTCGCATACAGGACATGTATCTGTGGTGTGTTCGGAATAGTGATGTGCAGCACGAAGAAGTTCGGAATGCGCATCACAAATATCATGACGGGTGAGTTCGCCTCGTTCGTATTGTCGAAGAACTCGGTTACGTTCCAGAAGGAAACTAATATCACCAGCAGAGTGAGCTTCTGCAAGCTTTGACGGAATAAACCCCATGGCGTAACACTAGTAGTCAAATGGAAAAGTGTTGGTGCCGATAGTGTAATTATCGTCTCGTTTAGTTCCGATTCTTTTCCTCTGATGTACTTGATCTTGTGTTCCACCAATCTTGAAGTATCTCCTGAGCGTCTTCACTTGAAAAAGGACCATTATCAAAACGTAATTTTTGTAGGTGTTGAAGGGCTTCACCGATAATTCGTCCTTCTTCAATCTCCAGAAGTTGAATAATTTCATTACCACTAATCGGAAGTGAGAAATCATTTAGATCATCACCAAGTCGAATTCTTGTATCTTCCATTTTTTCCCAGATATCTTCAACGTTGTCACCAAGTGTTAGGGCAATGAGATAGCTCACCGCACGTTTATCCCCTACCTGCTGATACCAACGTCGATAGTCAGATTCGCTACTTGGGTCATCAAGGATGCCGTTCGCTCCAGCTATAACTTGTTGAATAGTTGAAATTCGCTCCTTCGAATACCTTAAGTTCTGTAATCGTTTCACACACTCATGTGACTGAGTCGTCGCTAGGAGAGCGGCTACACGTATGTTCGGATCTGTGGGAAGGTTCAAAAGGTACTGAAATCGCTGCGGAGCAACTTCGGGCAGAAAGGTTTTAAGAAGCCCAGTTGCATGTAGGAGGTGAAGTCCCCTATCGGGATTTGGAGCTTGAAGGAGTTTGTCTAACTCACCGATGATCCGCTCAGCTGAGACAATATCAAACCTATCGATGAGAGCATGAATGGCGCTAACTAACTCTGGGACAGGGGTGAGGTTGTAGGCTGCAGTGAACCGGGCTGCTCGGAGCATTCTTAAGGGGTCATCAGAAAATGATTCTTCCGGTGTTAAAGGAGTTCGCAGCAATCCTTCCAAAAGGTCACTTTCCCCATTAAATGGGTCGATCAAAGTGCCTTCGGGAAGCGAAATCGCCATAGCATTAATTGTGAAGTCTCGGCGAGATAAATCTTCATCAATGTTGGTGGAATATGTAACTTCGGGTTTGCGAGAGTCGGGATCGTAACTTTCCGCCCGATGCGTCGTTATTTCATAGATTCGGTCGTTGTAATGAATGCCTATCGTGCCGAACTTTTCGCCTGGAAGCCAGAGATTCGTTGCGATAGGGGCAACAATCTGTTTAATTTCTTCAGGTAGGGCATCAGTCGTGAGATCAAGGTCTACTTCTGAGGTGATTTCACTTTTAAGAAAGAGATCGCGGACAATTCCACCAACTAAATAAAGTGATTTATTCGCTAGAAGGAATTGGTTTGTGAGTTCTTCAGTTTCTTGAATGAGGTTAGGTAGATTATCCATAGTTACGAGTTTCTAGCGTGAAATTTAGCGATGGATTCAACAGCTTCTTTTCCTGGGCCATTCTGAGTGGGTTTCTCAGGATAGAGAGGGTCTCCCGCAAGTGTTCGAAGCACTGCTGCCGTTGATAGTCGTAAGGCTTCAAGGTCATATCCTCCTTCAAGAAATACTAAGCGCCTGCCTGGAGGAACAGCTTTTATTATTTCGGAAGTGAGGTCAGCGTAGTCTCCGGAGGTCAAACCAAGGCTTGCAACTGGGTCATTTCGATGTGAATCGAAACCTGCAGAAATGATCAGCCATGAAGGATTGAAAAGAGCTATCTTCGGTTGAATAATTTGCTCCCACGCTTTCCGATAGTGATCACCTGTCGTCCGAGAAGGAAACGGAAAATTCATTGTGGTTCCTACTCCTTGTCCGGTTCCGGCCTCTTCTACTTTCCCTGTACCGGGATATAAGGGCCACTCATGAAAAGAAACAAAGAAAACATTTGGTTCTTCATAAAATATCGCCTGCGTGCCGTTCCCATGGTGGGCGTCGTAATCGACTATCAAAACTCTTTGGCCGGCATCCACCAGATATTTGGCAGCAATCGCAACATTATTGAGGAAACAAAACCCCATCGATTGGTTTGAGGTTGCGTGATGTCCTGGGGGACGTACTGCACAAAATGATGCATCATAGGAACCTTGAGTCAATTCACGGACTGCTTGTATGCCTGCGCCTGCAGATATTTGAGCTGCCTCCCAAGAATGTTCACTCATTTTGGTATCTGGATCTATACGGCCCCCTCCCTGCGCATTAACTTTTTCGAGCTCCTCAATAAAACCAGCATCATGGACTTGCAAAATCTCTTTCCGTTTGATTGGTTCTGCTTCTATATGAATAAGTGAGCTTCCTAGATCACTCAGTACAGCTCCTTCCTGAACAGCCGTTAGTCGCTCAGGTCGTTCAGGGTGCTGCTTCCCTGGATGATGATCAAAACATAGATCATTCGATAAAAAAAGAATAGGCACATCAAAACAGTACTGCTCTATTGCTCCCCTAGCGACCAACTGCAGATAATGCAGAAAATCAATGCTTCTACTTAGATTAGAAAAATATCCTAAAAACCATGAAATTAGTGAACAGAATATATATTCACTCTTTAAATTACCTGTTCACAGGCATTTCTATAGAAAAATACTATTAATTATGGGAAGTTCTGAACTTAGCTACTACCCTCATGCTTTGCCTAATGCTTTGAAATCCTAGGGGATATTATGACTGTTCGAATAGTAACCGATAGCGCTTGCGATATTTCATTAGACGAAGCTGCGCAGCTAAATATTAAGATCGTTCCTTTGTCCATACGATTCGGGGAAGAAGAATTTACCGATCTTGCAGATATTTCTGTCACTGAGTTTTATCAAAAGATGGAGGCTAGCGATCTTCTACCTGCGACGGCCGCTCCATCACCTGGTGCATTTGAAAGTGCTTTCCGCAAATGTCATGAAGAAGGTGCGACAGGGGTAGTTTGTATAAATCTTTCAATAGCACTCTCAGCAACTGGTCAAGCTGCTCAATTAGCTGCGGAAGGGGTCAATGAACTTATAGATGTAGCTTGTGTTGATTCGGAATCAATTACCGCAGGATTGGGAACAATTATTCGAAAAGCGGCTAAAGCTGCTAATGAGGGGGCATCAATAAACGAAATAGTGTCACTGGTAGAGAATTTACGTTCTAGAACCCGTATTATCGCCACACTCGATACGTTAGAAAATTTAAAAAAGGGTGGGCGTATCGGGGGCGCGGCAGCAATGTTGGGGACGATGGTTCAAATAAAACCCTGCCTTGATTTAAGTTCTGGTGAAGTGGTAGAGGCTGGAAGACAGAGGACACGAAAAAAGGCTTGTCAATGGTTACGCGAAGAACTTTCTCAAGCTGGTGAAGTCGAATCAGTCTCAATTATTCATGGGAATGCCCCAGACGTTGAGGAGTTTCATGCCTCCTTGGCGGATATTGTCCCACTTGACCAGATTCGAGTTACACAACTTGGTTCAGTAATAGGCACACACGGAGGTCCAAGGGTTCTTGGCCTGACCTTTCTCGTCAAATAATTTAAGATAGACCGAAGGACAATTTGCCTTTGGGAAATCTATGCCTGACTATCCATTACACCCCGATACACCAATTTTAACTGGAAGAAAATTATCCGGTCGTTATGTATTGAAAACCCCAATTTTTCTGGGTAAAACAATCCAGGTATGGGAAGCTGATGATCTAGTTTTGTCTAGAAAAGTTGCTATCAAACTAACGCACCCACATCTCATCTCTGAATCAGCATTTATTCGTGAATTTAGAACAAGAGCACGAACAACTGCTCAATTAAATCATCCCTCTATTGTGACGATTTATGACACAACAGGTGATGAAGAAATGGAAGCAATCGTTATGGAGTTGATCGAGGGTATGACATTGAGGTCATACCTCGATGAAATAGGAACCATGTCTCCAGCGAAAGTGCTAAACGTCCTCACACAAGTTGTAGATGCGTTACAACATGCACACCAACAAGGAATCATTCATGGTGATCTAAACCCAGAGAATATTTTTCTATGTTCCGAACAAAAAGTGAAAGTTTCGGGGTTTGGACTGTCTACTGCTGAAAATATACTTCGAGCAGCAAGTGCCGATTTTCGGGAAGCCCAGAGCAATTACCTTTCCCCTGAACAGCTCGTTGGTAAAAATCCAAATGAACAAAGCGATATATATGCACTCGGCCGTATTATCTTAGAATTAGTTACTGGAATCCCTCCCGAAAAGATAAATCAGAGCTCTTTAAATTCGTTGGAAGATACGCTTAAACAACTACAAATAGAACTACCGATCGTATTTCTTGAAGCTCTAAGAAAAGCGATTAATGCCGAGCCGAAAAACAGATTTACAACTCCTATAGCTTTTCGTTCAGCGATGAACCCCGAAACGCCTCAAGAGAATGGTAAAAATAAAAGTATGGACTTTAACCCAAAAACAAAGCAAAGAGACTTTAACCAAGTCGTTACAGCTTTATTAACAATAGGAATTGTCTTTACCTTTATTTTTGGAATTATTTATGCAGCTGGCCTAGATGATGACCTATTCGGAAATAGCTCTTCCGGAACAACGGACTCTTCAGAAAATAATGAAGAAGTAAATTCCGGCGTGGAAGAAAACTCCGAAAATGTTATAAGTGAAGAAACAAGCAACAACGAAGAAGGTACAACCGAAGAAGTTCCGAATCCGACAGCACGTGAGGTTGTACCCTCCCCTATCTTTGAAGAAACACCAATAGTCGCAGCAGAGGACTTCGACCCGCTGGGTGATGGAGTTGAGCATCCTGAACTGCTTACAAATTTATTTGATAATGACTCATCAACTGCTTGGAAAACTGAAACATACGGCCACAGATCTCTTGGATTCCTCAAGCCGGGTGTTGGAGTAGTTGTTCAACTAGAAAAATCAATAGCTCTTCGAAGCATTGAAATTGAAACCGCCGCCATTGGGTGGTCTGGGGAAATTTACGTCTCTAATACCATTGGCGCTTCTCTTGAAGCATGGGGTAGTCCTGTAGCTCTCATTGAAGCAAGTTCAGGTACAGCTGATATTGATTTAAGCGGAAATAATGGACAAATGGTCCTTCTATGGATAACTGATCTAGGAGATGCTCCACCTTCTTTAAAGATCGAGATTACAGAAATTCGAATTAGCTGAGCCTTGCACCTTCCTCTCTTTGTTGAAAGCTGTACAGTTTTACTATCGAAAAGTCTGAAGAGTTACGATTAGTCCACTTAGCACAGTCGGGAGACCATGCTGCTCTTGAGTCTCTACTCCGTGAGAACTATGG
>PBMJ01000022.1 GCA_002722525.1 Acidimicrobiaceae bacterium
GGACTATTCGCTGCAACAGACATGTCGCTCATTAGTTCCATCGCCCAAGGTTCAAATGGGCCAAGTGAGGGTATGAACTCCAATGAGGTTCCTTCAAATTCAGAAAGAACGCTGCAAAGAGCGATCATTTCTTCACGATTGGCATAGCGACTCGGAACTTTCTTTCCGAATGGGTCATTATGCGTTCTGGACCATGATGACGAAAAACCAATACCCCCAGCTTCGAGACCTTCTCTAAGTAGTTCCTGCATCGCTATTAGCTCCTCCGGTGAGCTTTCCCGGTCAGTTGATGCAGTTCCCATAACTACTCGCCGTAAGGCGCTATGGCCGACCTTGAATCCAGCGTTGATGGACAAATTATCACCGATCGCATCGAAGTATTCACTCGTCGATTTCCAATTCCATGGAACCCCTTCTTGAAGGCATTGGAGAGGCATCCCTTCAACACGCGAAAGCATGCGCATTAGGTATTCGCCCACTTCAGGGTCGTCTCCCAATGGGGCGATTGTAAATCCGCAATTTCCTCCTATAACCGTAGTAACGCCATGAAGAGGTGATGGGGAAAGAGTTTCATCCCAAAAAATTTGAGCATCAAGATGAGTATGAACGTCCACAAATCCTGGTGTAAGTACTTTCCCCTCGGCTTCAATAGTTTCGGCCGCTGTTGCACCATTTAAGCTTCCTATATCTTGAATTCGATCTCCAACGACTCCAACATCACCGGTGAATCGGTTATTCCCAGTGCCATCAATAACTTGAGCGCCTCTGATAAGTAGATCAAACATTGCTACCTCCCCTTCATAACGATACGTTAGTTCATCTAAGGTTGTATTCTCAATGAGACCGCTAAGGTTAATTAGCTTAAAGATAGGAGAACACAGTGAACAAAGTTCATGTTGACGAAGACTGGAGAATTCTTATCGGTGGAGAGCGTATCTCTACAACGGACCATTATGACATTGTTGATCCTAATACGACTGAAATTATAGGACGTGCTCCTGAAGCAACCGTTGAGCATGCATTAGCAGCTGCGGCTGCGGCGAAAGAAGCTCTTAGCTCATGGAGGGCACTCTCTATGGATCAGCGGTGTGACTATATTGGAAGAGCAGCGGATGCGATTGAGTCACAATGTGAAGGTTGGGTTGATCTTGTTCAAGCTGAAACAGGGGCAACTATAAAAGTCGCTCGAACAATGCAGGTCGCAGGTGCTTTTGTAGATCGGTTTCGTTATTACTCCAAACCATTTGAAATGAATCAACCGCTTCCTCCTCTCTATTCTGCTGCTAGTGCTTTGGCCCCGGAGTCTCTTATCACTGGAAATGTTCTTCGCCAACCAGCGGGTGTCGTTGCGTGTATCACTCCTTATAACTTTCCACTTGTGAATGTGGCTGGAAAAATTGCTCCAGCATTAGCTATGGGAAATACAGTCATCATAAAACCTGCGCCACAAGACCCCTTGGCGGTTATCAAATTAGGTGAAGTTCTAAATGAAGTTTTTCCCCCTGGTGTCGTGAACGTAATTGTTGGTTCAAGTCCAGAAGTCGGGGCCGCACTTGTTGATTCAAAGGATGTAAACATGATCTCCTTTACTGGAAGCTCTCAGGTTGGAGCCAAGATTATGGAGGCTGGAGGGAAGACGATGAAAAGGCTTCTTATGGAGCTGGGAGGAAAGGGTGCTTTGATCATGACTGAAGACTGCGATGTGCAAGCAGCAGTCGGTGGAATAGCGAGTGTGTGGGGCTTTCACAGTGGACAAATTTGTACCGCTCCTACGCGAGTGATTTGTCATAGAGAAATATACGAGCCGACCATAGAAGCACTAAGCGCAGTTTCTGAATTCATGACTTTGGGTGATGCACGTGAGGAAAGCACCCTCGTTGGGCCGGTAATAACAGAGTCTCATCGCGATCGTGTTGAAGCCTTTATCCAATCTGGTATAGATGACGGGGCTGAGGTCGTAGTGGGGGGCGACCGACCTGAAAGAGATGGGTTCTTTATTGCGCCGACTTTGCTTGCGGGGTGTACCCCTGAAATGCATGTAGTGCAGGAAGAAGCATTTGGGCCGATTGTTGTGATTATGCCCCATGACGGAGATGATCATGCAATTGAATTAGCTAATGGAAGTGATTACGGTTTGTTTAGCTACGTCTATGCAGGTAATACGACACGAGCTTATGAGATAGGTGAGCAATTAGAAAGCGGGAATGTAGCCCTTAACAGTATTGCTCCACATATGTATGCCCCTTTTGGTGGGTTCAAAATGTCCGGAGTTGGCCGCGATAGGGGCAGGTGGGGACTGGAAGCATATAGCGAAATACAGGCAATAAACTGGCCAAGTTAAAAAATCGTTCGTGGTCCTTTGCAGTCGAATTTCGAGATGATTGTAAAAGCTGAAGACGCCGGTATTTTTGTTAATTCTGGCGGCTGCAGAGGTAGTAGTTATTTCCTGCATCTCCATCTACACGCGCAACTTCTTCAACTCTGAAGCCTGCATCGGTAAATATTTCCCGAGCTTTTTGTGCTCCCCACATTGCTCCAAGGCCTTCTCCCTCGTATGCCAATGACACTGACATGCAATGCATGCAGGAGACGGTGTACCCAAAAGTTCCAATCGGGTGATCAAGATTCTCACCTAAGTGACTAGAGGCGCAAAGATCAGCACATAACCAGTAGCCTCCTGGTTTTAAACTTGCATAAATCCCGCTGACCATCTTTCGAGGATGTGCTTGGTCATGAACAGCATCGAAAGTCGTTATGAAATCGAAGGCTTCATTCAATTGCAGATCAGCTGCATCTTGTTCTAGGAATTCAACATTGTCCAAATTGAGATGCTGTGCTTCTTCTCGCGCAACGCTAATTGCTTCTGACGAAAAATCTATTCCTGTAAAGGTGCTTTTAGGAAAAGCCTGTGCCATCACATTTATTGCATGCCCCGACCCACACCCGATGTCGGCAACGCTGATACCGCTCTCTAGTCGTTCCTCAATGTTTGGAACTATTGGGAGTACGGATTGAACTAGGAGGCTATCAAAGCGGGCTGCGCTAGCCTCTGCCATCACCGCATGAAATGTGGCGTATTCGCTGTATGGAACTCCGCCCCCAGATTGAAAGCACTCCACGATCTGGTCTTCTACTTTGGCAAGTAATGGGATGTATTGCATATAGAGAGATTGGTTTCTCGGCCCTGCAGCTCTTGTAAGCATGGCAGCGTGTTCATTGGGAAGAACGTAGAGATCTCTAAAAGCGTCGTATGAGATAACTTCTGCAGTAGTCATGGCTGCGAGCCATTCGCGGACATACCGTTCGTTAAGCTTTGAAAATTCAGCTAATTTCTCGCTTGAACAAGGTCCAATTTCTGACATAGCGTCGAACAGGCGTACCTTGTGGCCGATGCTTATCATTAGCGCTGCTGAAGCTCCATTTAAGATGCCACTGATTTTTTTCCCGAACGCAGATAGTTTCTCAGCGTTAAGATCTGATGTCATTAGATATCCTTTGTCTTCGATACGTATAGGTATGATAGGTCAGCTTGGAGATGCAACACCCTCAGTTTTGTCAGTCTCTTCGCTTTCTTTTGGTGGCAAAATACCTGGGACGAGGTACGGAATCACTGTAACGAGCAATGTAGCTATCGCTACGACGATGGCAATACAGCCCCATGTTCTTCCGTCAACCCACTCCAAGGCGAAGTAATTTCGTGTAAATGGCAGAGCAATAATACAGGATTGTAATCCTGCCATGGCAAAAGCTAAGCCAATTTTCCACATGCGGAGAGGACGCGATACCACTACTAGAACTACCAGTCCGATCAAAAGAAGAGTTATGGTTGCGGCTGTTCGGGCCTCGGCCAGTTCCCGAACACTGATATCCGATCCAGCCCATTCACGCGATTGAATATAGACAATCCAAGCAGCAAATGCAGCTACAGCTCCAGCAGGAAGAGAGAAACGGATCACTCTTTTTAGAAACCCTGGGCGAACTAGGTTCGTATTTGGGGCAAGAGCTAGAACTAGACCAGGTAGTCCAATGCTAAAGGATCCAATTAATGTCAATTGTCGCGGCAGGAACGGAAATTCAACACCTTGTATTCCAATAATTGCTGTTAGGAGAAGTGCGTACACAGCTTTCGTCACAAAGAGATTTGCGACCCTCTCAATATTGTTAATAACTTTGCGTCCTTGGGCAAGTACTTCAGGGAGAGTTGAGAATCTATTATCCAAAAGAACTAGCTGAGCAACACCACGTGAAGCTGAGCTTCCACTTCCCATTGCTATCCCCATATCTGCATCCTTTAGGGCAAGCACATCGTTAACGCCATCGCCTGTCATCGCAACCACATGGCCTTCGTTCTGAAGAGCGGCTACCATTGATCTTTTCTGATATGGAGTTACTCGTCCAAAGACAGTCGATTGGTTAATTGCTTCCGCTAATTCGGAATCGTTACTTAAAGTTCGAGCGTCAACGTTAAGGTGAGCATTTGGTACTCCTGCCCGATCAGCCACTGTAGCTACAGTAGCCGTGTTGTCACCTGAGATGACCTTCAAATCAACGCCCTGATCCGAGAAGAATTTCAATATCTCTGGGGCATCGTCCCGAACTGTATCGTCAAGGAGGATGAGTGAGAGAGGTTCTAGATCATCAGGTAATTCTGACTTGTAGGGTTGGGCGCTATGGCAAAGGGCGAGTACTCTTCGACCAGTTTCCGCATGTTTTTGAGCTGCTCCTGCGGCTTCTTCAAATGACTGGTCGATTAATATGTCCGGTGCACCAACGAAGAAAGTTCCGCGCCCTTCAAATTCAGCAGATGACCATTTTCGTGATGAACTAAAGGGTTCTATATTGACGGCCTTCCAGCCTTTAGGGGAGTCATGGCTCTGGGCTACTGCGGCCATTGTCGGGTTCGGATTTGGATCACTGTGGGCAACTGCGCCGACTGCTGAAAGGACGAAACTTTCTTCAACCCCATCGAAGATCTCTAAACCGCCATACCCTATCTCTCCGGTTGTGATAGTTCCCGTCTTGTCAAGGCAAAGAGTATCAACTCGGGCTAGAAGTTCGACTGTAGCCAGCTCCTTAGCTAATGCTTGACGTTTTGCAATGGTGACTACACCGGCGACAAAGGAGAGGCTGGTTAACAGAACTAAACCATCTGGGACCATGGCGACAGCAGCAGCAACCGAGCCTTGCAGCGCATCCTGCCACCTGTCTTCCGCGTCGAATAACGAAACGAGCAGTAAGGCTCCGGCTGGAGGTATAAGAAACATTAAGACACGTAAAATAATGTTGATACCGTTTCGTAATTCACTATCGACTAATTCAAACTGTTTTGCTTCCATCGCTAGGGTATTGGCGTATGAATCTGCTCCAATACGCCTAGCTCGATACGTTCCCGATCCAGCATTGACAAAACTCCCCGAAAGAAGCTCATCGTTCGTCTCTTTTACTATCGCGTCTGATTCACCAGTCAGGAGGGATTCATCTATTTCTAAGCTGTTTGACTGGACCACATCTCCGTCAACAACAACCTGGTCTCCGGCGCTTATGACAAGTAGATCATCCAAAACAATCTCTTCAGAGTCGATTTCCTTTTCTTCTCCATCTCGTCTGACAAAGACATTTGGGGCATTCAGCAGCTGTAGTTTCATCAGTTCACGCCGAGCGTATACTTCTTGGGCAACGCCAATTACGCTATTTCCGATTACCACTCCCACAAAAAGGCCATCAGCAGGAAAGCCAGCTATGAGGATTAATACAAAGAGCGCTAACATTATGGCGTTCACAGGATTGAACACATTTGCGTAGATTATTTCCGATAGAGATCGAGATGTCGTTTCTGGGGCTTTATTGGTTTGCCCGTTGTTTTTACGTGTTGTAACTTCACCAGAACTCAATCCATCAAAAGTTTCTGAGGTCACATTGTTCTCCCTTTAAATGCATCGATCACGCTACCAAACTCTATCGGGTTAACCTTGAAGCGTCGTACTTTCCCCAAGTTCAAACTTCCAAACAGGGTCCTCCATTACAAGTCTATGCCGGTGTCCTTTGCTCGATACTTCTCCGTTAATATACGCACTATCACCTTCCCATATTGCGGCCATTCCATTCTCTGTTCGAATAATTTTCGTAGCGTAAGCTCTTGGGCCTCTAGCTGAGATGGTTTGTAGCGCAATCTTAGCAGATGTAAATTCCTGTAGGTCAAACAAGGTAATCCAAGTAGGTGGGAGAATTTGAATTTTTCTGTCATGAGCTCGTGTGAGGGCATCTTCGGGCCTCCACCATTCATGATCGATTATTTCTCCGTCATCAATCACTACTTGCCCCTTGGGGGAGGAAGCGATAAAAAACCATGTCGAGAATCTCCGAGGAGCTTCTACAGGGGGAATCCAATGGCTGTAGTAAATTAAGTCAGCAGGATTCAATATCAGTCCAGACTCTTCCTCACACTCACGAACAGCAGCGGACAAAGCTGCATCATGCTGGTTTTGTCCAATTGCCATATCTTCCGCTTCAACTTTTCCACCGGGGAAAACCCACATACCTTCAGCAAAGGAGAGATTTGAATTACGTCTCATCATCAATGTTTCAATACCCCTATTAGAGTCTCGAAGCAAAATTACTGTTGCGGCAGGGATTAAAGAGTTGCTCGCGGCTCCATGCTGGTCTAACCATTCTTCAAAAGGCATTTTATTTTTCATGGGCATCAACAAATCTCCGCGGAAATGCTCCAATAGCTAAATTTAGACCTATCGTAACCAATT
The DNA here is from genome assembly GCA_002722525.1 of Acidimicrobiaceae bacterium. Classification (GTDB taxonomy): domain Bacteria; phylum Actinomycetota; class Acidimicrobiia; order Acidimicrobiales; family UBA8592; genus UBA8592. The sequence continues at coordinate 6,759 of PBMJ01000022.1, forward strand.
GAATGGGAAGAGAGAAACTAGAATTCAATAACCCCGTAATACTGTTATTGGGTTGCATGACTTTATTTGTTATAGCCTCCTGCGCAAACGCAGATACTCCTTCTTTGTCCGCTGCTCCGACCCAAGGTGAAGCTACTGCAACACCACTTGAAAAAGATCAGCAAATTCCGGAAGAGCAAGATATTTCAATGCAAGAATCAAACAACGACGCAGAGGTTGAGCAAGAACAAATCGTAGTTGAAGAAGTAGTCCCTTCCTCACGTGGAATTAGCGATACTACAGTGCGTATCGGAATAATAAAGACCGGTGACGTATTCAGTGACATAGAGCTTGGAGTAGAAGCCAGAATTAGTCGCATTGAGGCTGAAGATGAAACTAATGCAAGAGAGATTGAAATTGTTCAAGTTATCGATGATGGCGGAGATCCACAGATGGCATTAGAGGCAGCTCAATCGATGGCTAACCAAGATGTATTTGCCATAGTTTTGGCTTCAATTGCCGCTGATAGAACAGTCACGGACTATCTAGCTGAACAGAATATTCCATTTTTCGGTTGGGGGTTTCTTGAGGGGTACTGCTATCCAAACCAATGGGGATTTGGTTTCAATGGTTGCCTAAATGGCCATGCATTAGATATTTCTGGCGCATCAGTTGATGAGGGTTCATTGCGCGTCTCAAAGATCTTCTATGGACGGCAACCAACGGTAATTCTTGTAACTACGTCAGATATAGCTGGGGATGCCATGGAAGCAACAGTAAGTAAAGTATGGGGGGAGAATCTTGTGGCTGTAGTAAGGATCCCGCAAACCCAAGATTCGGGTATAGCGGAGAGCATTCTTGAAGAAATAGGTAACGTAGATTCAGACATGCTTTGGCTATCAATCGGGTTGGGAAAAACCCTTCAGGCAAAAGCGCAATTAATTAGTGCATTCCCTGGAATGGTCGTTGATGACGTCACTTACCTCCCAGGCATTCTTAGAGAGTATGAAACTTCCAAAGAACTTGAAGGAGGATACGTCTTCACACAATTCCCTCCTCAAGAAGAGTACCGAGAGGCTGCGACTCTTATCGCAACAGATCTAGAAAATATCAATGGCCCCTTGATCTACAGTCAAGCAATTTCACTAGGGTATTGGAGCGCTGATTTTCTTACGTATCTGCTTGATCAGGTCGGCGAGGAGTTGAATACTCGGACATTCTTTAATGTGGCGAATATCCAAGGGACAGTTTATTCCCCTGATATCTCAGGTGGTCCCTGTGCTTTGATGACAGCGCTTGTGCATCAGGACCCAAGTGGTGGGCTAGCATTATTACAAGTTAGAGGAGGGGTCTTCCGACCTGTAGTTGATTTCGACTGCCCAGATCGATATTGGGAGAATTAGAAACAAATCAGGGCTATTGTGGCCCAGTTTCTTCTCTCGTCGTAAAGTTGATCTCTATGGCTATTCGTTATCGAACTTTCCTTTTTTCTGCTACTGACTTCGATGAAGTTACTACGCTGATGCGCGCTAACCATCATGTCAATGAACAAAATTTCTGGGTCCATATCCAGCCAATGGTAGAAGAGGGGGAGGTCCACCAAAGCTCAATCTTTTGGCGAATATTTTCCAGTCGGGGTCCCATAGTTCCGAAATTTACATGGGTACCATCCTACGAAAGAAAGGGTCAAGTTGTCCCAGCACAGATCGGTATTACTCATCCGGTTGGAACAAAAGCCATCGAAAGGATTAAAGACTTTGAGATGCAAATTCCAGAGGGCTGGGTCTTGCATCAAGACCATCCAAAACGCGGAATTGTGCTATCACTACCAGAGGTGTACTCGCAAGATGAAGTAGTTAGCTTTGCAGTTCGCATGCTGCAGATTTTAAGCCCATTCGATTTCGATAGTAACTATGTAGCCTCAGTAACAATTTAGACCTGGGGTTGTTTTGAGACTTAGTCTATTACTTCAATATTAGCTACCAGATCCGAGAAGGTAGCTTGACCTATCCCGTCGCTGCATTGAAGCTGTTGACCTTTTGCAGATGTTTTTGTGACTATCCCGCTATTACCAATCCATGATGTATCCACGCCTCCCATAGACCAAGCATTCCAAACTTCCAGCACTGAAACTTCCCTTCCTCGAACAGTAAATTCAACTTCGTCGGGGCTTGTATGGCTCCATAAGGAAATCACCGGCTCACGATGGCCATTAATATCTAATGCCCCTTTGTTTACGGATATCTTTAGTGCTTGAAGACGAGGAGAATTTACGCTCTCTCGTTTAACTTTTACCAAAGAGCCATCTTTCACTGGGATCCGTACAAGCGCTCTTACTACTCTTCCCCGATAACTGATAGTGTCGCTGCCAGATTCTTCAAGTAGCTCTGAGATCGTTTGCTTTGTCATGATGGATTGCCAAATGGATCGACGGCATTTGATGGCCAGTAAGGGATAGGGATTTCTCCTCCAGATTCCTCAAAGCTTTTTGGCGATATCCGCATGGTCTCCATTTTCCCGCTTCTGAAATTGCGTCTCTGTGGAGGTTTCCCATCTTTCATCCGTTCAATGTTATGAACTCCAAATATCGCTGATCCAGATGCTGCTCCTACGTTTTTCCAATAGCGTGTCTTGACGGTAGTCGGAGAAGGCTCTCTCCCGTCTTGAGTGAGATTGTAGATGTAGCCGCCAGGCTTCCACCCTCTCAAGCGAAGCGTTCCCTCATGCCTCTTTGGAGGAGTAGGGTCTTCCTGCGGAGGTAGTTTAATTTCATCTTGAACTATTGTTGAGCTTTTCTCCTGCTCAAGCTCAGCAGATGCTATGTCTATGCGATGTTGCAACGGGTCAACACCTAATTCGGCAGTTGTACCCTGAGTGGTGCCTTCTTTGATCGGGGCTTCCAAAGTTAATGCCTCGACGCCACTTCCTGTCTGAAAATTCTCTTCGCTCTCAACAGGCAATGTTTCTTCTTTGAAATAGATGGATCCTGAGGACGAAGTAGAGGCGTGGATATCTGGATTATTTAGACTCTCATTACGAAATAGTCTCTCGTCAGGGAATCTGTATGCTTTCGGCACAAACCTTCTATGTCTAAGTGGAGCTCCAACCCAGTCAATTGCCGCTCCAATAAGAGCAATAACAATCATAATTGCAGCGAAAGCAATAAAAGTTTCTGGGGACGTCATGGGTGATCTAGGCCTATATTACTATCGCTGTAACACCCGTTGGGGTCAGGGCGTTACATAAGGGAAGATCTAGGGCTGGTTTATTTTAGCTGGCAAAACTTTCGGATTCTTCGTTCCAAAAATCAAGTGATATATCTGCTTCTTCCCTATTTCGGCTATCAGCATTGTCCCAGAAAACGTGATTTTCTATCCACCCCAAAGGAGCTGCGACAAGAGGATCGAAAGTATCTTTAGGTTTTAGATTGCGCGGGGCGAAAATTTGACTCCAAACCCCCGACACTCGAAGCAGAGAAACGCTGAATATGAGAATTGCTGCGCTGCAAGCAATGGGTACCCAAATCGACATTCCTAAAAGATAAAGCGATGAAGAGGTTTACGCAAACTGAATCACCCATTTAATGTTGGTTGGGAGAAGGTGAAAAGATTCTCCATGCCAGCGCAAGGCGGCCTAATGCCTATTACCCTAAAAAGATCTAGGATTGGAGGAATAAGTGGGAGATCCCGTCATAGTTGAAGCGGTACGAACCCCAATTGGAAAGAGGGGAGGCTGGCTTGCAGGGATCATTGCTCCAAATCTCCTTTCGATTGTCCAGCAAGAGGTTATAAATCGTGCTGGTGTCCCTCCTGAGTCTGTAGATCAGTTAGTAGGAGGATGCGTTACACAAGCAGGCCAACAAGCCTCAAATGTAACTAGAAATGCTTGGTTAAGTGCAGATATCGGTTACACCCCCGCGGCTACAACTGTCGATTGTCAATGTGGATCTGGTGCACAAGCTAATATCTTTGCGCAGGGCCTTATAGCTACTGGTGGGGCTGAAGTAGCTATTGGTTGTGGAGTTGAGCAAATGTCCCAAGTTCCTCTGGGGACTGCTGCGCGAGGTGGAGGGGGATATTACAAAGATGCACAAACTTGGCCGTGGGATGACCCACCAAATGGGCAATTCGGAGCGGCACAACGCATAGCAGAGAATAGGGGTATCACAAGATCGCAGCTAGATCACCTTGGATCTGAATCACAAAGGAAAGCTGCCCAAGCTTGGGATGAAGGGAGATTTGATTTAGAGGTAGTCCCCGTTCCGGACGCTCCTCAAGTCGATGGCGACGGAACGCAAACGGGTGAGGCGCTAACTGTAACTAAAGACCAAGGATTGCGGGTGACAACAACCGAAAGCCTATCCAAACTTCGACCTGTTATAGAAGGGGAATTACATACTGCAGGCACGTCGTCGCAAATTTCTGATGGGGCCGCTGCAGTCCTATGGATGGATATTGATTTCGCTGAGAAAATGGGTGTGGAACCAAGAGCGAAAATTTCATATCACACGATGGTTGGTGCTGATCCTTACTATTTGCTAGACGGACCTGTAGCGGCAACACAAAAAATGCTGGACCAAAGCAAATATTCCATTAGTGACTTTGATCTCTTTGAATGTAACGAAGCATTTGCTTCTGTTCTTTTATCATGGGCGCAAGTCCATGACGTACCAATGGATAAAGTCAATGTTAATGGAGGAGCAATCGCTCTTGGTCATCCTGTTGGTTGCACTGGAAGTAGGCTCATCACGACACTTCTTCATGAGCTAGAGCGACAGGATAAAGAATTGGGGTTTGTAACGATGTGCCAAGGTGGAGCGTTGGGGATAGCTATTGTTATTGAGAGAATTTGAAACCTAAGTAAAACTAGAAAGAGAGACAATATGGCCAAGTACCTTGAAGGGAAAAACATTGCCATCACAGGAGCTGGATCAGGTATAGGGAAGGCCATAGCTCTTGCTGTAGCCGCAGAAGGAGCAAATATTGTCGTCGCCGACTACGGGGTTGCGCTTGATGGCTCTGAACCAACTAGTGAAATTTCAGACGCAGTTGCTCAAGAGATAGAAAGTTTAGGAGTTGAGGCTGAAGCAATAGCTGGCGATGTTTCTGAGATGGCAACAGGAGAGGAAGTGGTCGAAGCATCTATCAAACGGTGGGGTTCAATTGACGGAGTCGTATGCGTGGCCGGAATCCTTAGAGAAAGAATGCTGTTCAATATGTCTGAAGAAGAATGGGACGCAGTCATAGCTGTCCATCTCAAGGGCCATTTTACAATTTACCGTCACGCTATGGCCGCCATGAGAAAACAGGAGACTGGGGGAAGTATCGTTGGAATCACAAGTGGGGCATTTACTGCTTCTACTGCCCAGCCTAATTATTCCGCTGCAAAAGGTGGGATTGTTAGCTTAACGCGGTCAGCAGCAATGACTGCAGCTAGCATCAGCCTTCGAGGAGGTCCACAGATTAATGCAAACTGTATCGCTCCCACAGCCCGAACGAGGATGAGCGAAAAAGTTCCATTCGAATTTGAGACGGGTGATCCAGACGATATAGCTCCAATGGCTACATACCTTCTTTCTGATGCTGGTCGTGAAGTGAATGCACAAATCTATAGCGTTGTTGGTCGGAGAATTTCGGTTTGGAATCAGCCACGAGAAGTTCGATCAATGTTTGCTTCTGGCCAATCATGGACACCAGAAGAAATTGAAGAAGTACTTCCTAGGACAATTCAACAGGAGGCTAACCCTTTCATAGAGGATCTTGAACGCCGTATGAAAGAAATGGCCAGTGAGGAAGGGAAATAAATGACTTCCTCTGTGCCTTCATACCCTCCAAGTCGTGATCTTTTGAAAGATAAGTCAGTTGTCATTACAGCAGCAGCAGGAACAGGTATTGGTTTTGCCACCGCAAAGAGATGTTTAGAGGAAGGCGCAAGGGTTATGCTTTCCGACTGGCACGATCGTCGGCTTAATGAAGCTGTAAATCAACTTAATACCGATGGGTACAAAACTCTTGGCGTTGTTTGTGATGTAACTGTAGAGGAGGATATTCAGGGGTTGATAAGTTCAGCAGAGGAAGAATTCGGCTCAATCGATGTCATGGTCAACAACGCAGGTCTAGGGGGAGAAGACAATCTTGTTGAGATGGAAGATGAGCAATGGAATCGTGTTTTAGACGTCACCTTAAATGGCACTATGCGATGTACTCGGGCTGCACTTCGTCATATGATTGGAAATGAAGCAGGTGTAATTGTCAATAACGCAAGCGTATTAGGTTGGCGAGCTCAGGCAGGTCAAAGTCATTATGCTGCAGCTAAGGCGGGCGTTATGGCTTTAACGCGCTGCGCAGCTATCGAAGCTGCTGAATTTGGGGTGCGCGTGAATTCTGTCTCACCGAGTTTTGCTAGCCACCCTTTTCTTGAGAAAGTAAGTGATCCTGAGCTGTTGAAAGCCTTAGAGTCCCAAGAGGCGTTTGGTAGGGGGGCCGAACCATGGGAAGTAGCCAATGTTATTGTCTTTTTGGCAAGTGACCTGAGCGGGTATATGACTGGAGAAAGTCTTAGCGTAAGCTCCCAACGGGCTTAATCAAATAAAGATTTACAAAACGTAATATTTTTAGAGTGCGAGTTCTGCCATTGTCCGCAAAGTAGTTGTATTATTTGCTCCCACAATTAATGTTGTCACGGGAGAATCTCTCCAGAGACCTAGCCTTTCATCGATGCGTTCTTTAGGCCCAACAAGAGATATTTCATCAGCAAAAGCACTAGGCACAGCCATAATAGCTTCATTCCTTTTCCCATTGAGGAAAAGGTCCTGAATATTTTTTGCTTCCTCTTCGTAGCCCATTCGCCCCATCAATTCAGTATGAAAATTTCGTTCCTGAGCACCCATTCCACCTATGTAAAACGCAATAATCGCTTTCTGGGGTAGGAGGCCCTCTTCGATGTTCTCGCAGATATTCACAGTAACGTTGACAGCAATTTCGAAATTTGGAGGGATTGTAAAATCTGAAAGATCGAAGATGTCTGGTCTTTCTGGCGAGTAATAGAGCGGAATCCATCCTTGACACGTTTCAAATGCGAGAGCAATATTTTTTGGTCCCTCAGCTCCCAACAGAATCGGGATATCTGAACGAAGCGGTTCTGTAATAAGTTTTAATGGCTTCCCTAAACCCCAAGAATTAGGAGCGTCATGAGGATAGGGGAGTGGAAATATCGGCCCATCAGAGACTAAGGGGCGCTCACGTTCCCAAATCTCTCTCAGAATCCGAATTGTTTCACGCGTTCTCGTAAGTGGTTTCCCAAACGGTTGCCCATACCAGCCTTCAATGACCTGAGGCCCAGATACACCAATCCCTAAACAAAACCTTCCTCCAGATAGTCCATCAAGAGTCATAGCTTGCATTGCCAAAGAGGCGGGTGTTCTAGCTCCGAGTTGTGCGATGCCTGTAATTAACTTTATTTTTTGTGTGTGGGCGCCAACCCAAGAAAGAGGTGTAAAGGCATCGCTACTGTAGCTTTCCCCGGTCCATAGTGAGTCGTATCCGAGGCTTTCAGCTTCGATTGCGGTTGGGACAATATCTAATTGGGGCTTTTTGGTCCAATAGCCATATTGGGCTCCGAGTTTCACTTCGTTGAACCTAAGCGATAGATACCATCAGCACTTGGTGCTCCTTCAGTTTCTACCATACCCTTTTGAACCATGTGGACAAGGTGGCTGTATACCGATTGTCCAGCGGCCATATAAAGAATATGCGGAGTGTCGACGTACATTTTCATGACAAGATCGGGAATTGCCATGGGCCCTTCAGAGAGGCAGTTAAGTATCTGCTGTTCTCTATCTTGACGATGAGAGATTAGGGATCGAGTGAAGCTAATGGGTTCAGGGATCCTCGGCCCATGAGTTGGGTAGAAAAATTCATCGTTTCTGTCTAGAAGAAGATAGAGACTGTCCATGTATTCTCCCATTGCTCCTTCTGGAGATGGGATAACTGAAGTACTCCAGCCCATAACATGATCGCCAGAGAAGAGACTTTTCTCTTCTTTGAAGCCAAAACACAGGTGATTCGAAATATGTCCAGGAGTGTGAACAGCTTCAAGAGTCCAGGTTCCTCCTTTGATAAGGTCGCCATGTCCAATTTCTACATCTGGATTGAAGGCCATATCGCCAGGTTCATCTTGTTCGTGTTCATTCTCATCATCGCTTGGGAATGCCATACTTTTTTTGAGTTCTTCTAACTCTTCGGGAGTAGGTAATAAGATGTCCCAAGTGGTCGGTTTTGATCGAAGAACGTCTTCCTCTGGCAACACAGGGTGGCGGCCAAACCCATAGATAGGAGCTCCAGTTGCAGTCTGCAGTGCTCGGCTTGCTGGAGAATGATCCTTATGCGTATGAGTAATTACAATGTGGGATATTTCCTCTCCTGGTAAACCTGCGAGTATGGCAGCCACGTGGTCGTCGTTCTCAGGGCCTGGGTCGATAACGGCGACTTGGCCTCTTCCAATGATGTAGGTTCCCGTCCCGGTAAATGTGAACCGTCCAGGATTGTTGGCGATGACACGTCGAACTGATGGAGATACTTCTACGACCTTTCCATATTCTGGGTCAATGTCAGTAACATATGGGATCGTCACGGTTGATTGCTTTCAAAGGCGGTCGTAGCAGATAGGTAGGAAGGATTTTCTCCTCCACCATGGATAACAAGATTTGATCCTGATATCCAATTAGACGCTTCTGAGGCTACGAATAGGCATGCATTAGCAACATCTTCTGGGCCTCCCAAACGTCTCATTGGGATAGTTTTTTCTATTTCAGAAACACTTTCATCATCTCCATAAAAAGCTCGGCTGTCCTCTGTGAGAATTAATCCTGCAGTAACTGAGACAACTCGAATTTCTGGACCCCATTCTAGAGCTAATGTCTCAGTGGCATTCAGTAAGCCGGCTTTGGCAGCGCCATAAGCCACTCCCATGGGGTTCGCCCGCATTCCACTGATACTTGAGATGTTAATTATCAATCCGCCACCGCCACTGTCAATCATTGCTTTCTTTGCCATTTGTGCGAAAATCAAAGGAGCTACCAGATTCAGATCAATGATACTTTTTGTAAAGCGTTCTGAGGCTGAGCTCGAGTCTGCTGGAGGCGCTCCGCCTGCGTTATTTACCAATATGTCTAAACGGCCATAAGTAGCTATGCAGTAATCGATCAGCGCCATGATTTGAGTGCTTTCTCTAACATCGCACTGGAAGTAGTCAGCAATACTCTCTCCATCCTGGATGGTTTCCTGAGGTCGGTTTCGAGCACAGATGATTACTTTGGCTTTTTCTTTGAGGAAACTTTGAGCAATTTGTTTCCCTATTCCTTTGGTCCCACCTGTAACAATGACGACCTTATCTGCAATACCACTATCAGGATTTGCCATATGGCCTCCTAGTTGATCAAAGTATTAAAAATGTTGCTTTCCTTATTGTGGCAGATCGAGGGAAGAATTGAGATAACCTTTTTAGTTATCTGGGAAATATAGACTTTCCGCGATTATGGGAGAACCAATGGCTGACAAGGTCATAACTGAAGAGGAGTTCATAGCCGAGTTGGAAAATGGTATGACTATTGGTGTTGGTGGTTGGGGGTCACGCCGGAAACCGATGTCGCTCGTTCGAGCGATAATCCGATCAGGTGTAACTGATTTAACTCTAGTTAGTTATGGCGGGCCCGAAATCGGAATTCTATCTGCAACCGGACAATTGAAGAAAGCAGTGTATGGCTTTGTTTCTCTCGACTCGATACCTTTAGAGCCCCATTTTCGTGTTGCTCGCCAAACTGGAGCTATTGAGGCTGTCGAATTTGATGAGGGGGCTTTCTATCTTGGGCTTCTAGCTGCATCACATAGAGTTCCGTTTTACCCCACGAGGGCAGGCCTCGGATCTGATATGTTAGCTATGAATCCAGAACTCCGAACTATCGTTTCACCGTATTCGGGACCGGATGGGGGAGAAGGAGAAACTCTAGTAGCTATCCCTGCATTTGATATAGATCTTTCGATTATTCACATGAATAGAGCTGATGCGGGAGGTAATGGACAGTTTCTTGGCCCAGACCTGTATTTTGATGACCTATTTGCGATGGCGGCGAAGCGAACATTCATGAGTTGCGAGCAAGTTATTCCTACTGAAAATTTTCTAAATGAGGGGAGCGTACATACCTTAAAGATTCCCCGGATCTTTGTAGATGGCGTAATTGAAGCTCCTATGGGAGCTCATTTTACAGAATGCCTACCTGACTACAGTAGAGATGAAGCCTTCCAAAAAATGTATGGCGCAACCGCATCGGATAAAGAGTTGTGGGATGTGTTCAATGAGAAGTATCTTCAAGCTGGTTCACACGAAGAGTANTTGGCCGCTGTCGANAGTTGGGANCAGGGGTCATGAAGCGNGCTGATATCTGCGTTGCAGCGATTGCTGACTGTTTCAGAGATGAGGNAGACATTNTGTGTAATCCGATAGGANTTAGTCCNATTATTGGAGGNCGTTTAGCGAAGGCAACGTTTTCACCTGATGTNGTTATGACTGATGCCGTTTCGGTTTTAGCAACGAATCCTTTGCCTCTTAACGATCCCTCTGCGNAACGAACAGTTGAAGCATACGTACCNTATAGAACNATTTTTGACATTGTTTGGTCGGGGAGAAGGCACGTGATGATGGGAGCTACACAGATTGATCAATACGGAAATCAAAATATTGCGGCTATAGGTGATTACAAAAAACCAAAAGNGCAACTATTGGGTTTACGAGGATCTCCCGGAAATTTAATTAACCACCGGACGAGCTATTGGGTGCCTAATCACTCTCAAAGGAGCTTTGTCTCCGAAGTTGATATCGTTTCTGGCCCTGGTTATGACCGAATGCGAGCTCTTGGGGGGCCTGAAAATCGATTTCACGATGTTCATCGGGTAGTCTCGAATCTCGGCGTGTTTGATTTCGAGACGCCAGAAAATCGAATGCGAATTCGATCTATTCATCCGGGAGTCGAGGTAAGTGAGGTTATAGAAAATACGTCTTTTGAGCTAGTTATTCCAGTAAATGTAGATCAGACGCGTGTACCTGATGAAGAAGAGCTTCGCATCATGGATATTATTGACCCTACGGGGATGAGGTATCAAGAGGTAAAAGGTGCCTGAATGAGTGCTAGTCATCCAAGATTGAATACCCGTATCTGTGACCTTTTTAAGATTGAGTATCCTATTGTTCAAACTGGGATGGGATGGGTTTCGACAGCTAGGTTAACTGCTGCAACTAGTGCAGCTGGAGGGATTGGTTTCCTCGCAACTGCAACTCAGACTTTCGATGAGATGAAAGAGTCTGTTGCGGAAATCCAAGAGGCAACTGATAAGCCGTTTGGAATTAATGTTAGAACAGATGCTCCTGACATTGAAGATCGGTTGGATTGGAGCATTAAGTCCGGAGTTAAGGTCGTATCTTTTGCACAAGCCCCCAAGCCGGACATGGTAAAGAAACTCAAAGATAGTGGAGTCGTAACGATCCCAACGATCGCAGCGCGAAGACACGCTGAAAAGGTCGCAGAGTGGGGAGTTGATGCGGTGATCGCTCAAGGAAGTGAAGGGGGTGGACATACTGGAGAGGTTCCTACCGCGGTTCTAGTCCCTCAAGTGACGTCGGCTGTCGATATTCCTGTACTAGCTGCGGGAGGAATTACAGATGGGAAAGGGCTTGTTGCCTCACTCGCCTGGGGGGCTGAGGGTATAGCTATGGGTACTCGATTCCTGCTTTCCGAAGAAAGCGGGGTACCACAAAGCGTAAAGGAAGCATACTTCGAATCGGCAGTCACGGATACGGTCCGCACTCGAGCAATTGATGGTGTTCCGCAACGAGTTATTAATACCACGATGGTTCGAGGTCTAGAATCAGCAAAATTGCTTCGGTTCCCTCGGGCGATGGTTAATGCGCTCAAGTTTCGTCGCCTAACGCAAACAACATTCCCCGATTTAATTAGCGAGGCAATCTCAATGAAGAAAAATCAGGACCTCACATGGTCTCAACTCATGCTTGCGGCCAATGCTCCCATGCTCACAAAGGCAACAATGGTTGAAGGCAACCATGAGATAGGGATTATGCCAACCGGAGTTGGTTTGGGTGTAATAAATTCGGCGCCGCCAGTTGAAATGATCATCCAAGGCATCATCGCTGAGGCATCTGACATCCTAAGCGAATTAAATCAACAAAAACCTAGCTAGTTGGGAAGTTATGGACTTATTTTTCGACTCAAAAGAGACAGCTTTTCGTGATGAGATCCGAAACTGGATTAATGAGAATAAGCCTGATGACCGGTGGGCGCCTATGGATACCCAGCTGGGATTTGAACAACATAGGGCATGGGAACGAACGTTATTTGAAGCAGGTTGGTCAGTTCCGAATTGGCCCAAAAAATATGGTGGGCGCGACTGTTCCCTAATTGAATGGCTTTTGTATGAAGAGGAATATTATCTCTCCGGAGCGCCAGGCAGAGTGAATACAAACGGCATAAGTCTCCTTGGCCCCACCCTTTTTAGTTGGGGGACAGAAGAACAGAAAGATCGATTTCTCCCAAAAATGGCAAACGGCGATGAGATTTGGGCTCAAGGTTGGTCAGAGCCAGATTCCGGTAGTGATCTAGCTAGTTTAAAAACGGTTGCCGTACGTGATGGAGATCACTATGTCGTCAATGGCCAGAAAACATGGTGCTCAAGAGGGGCGTGGGCTGATTGGATTTTCTGTATCGTTCGGACGGACCCTACTAGTGAGCGCCACGCAGGGTTGAGCTATCTTTTAGTACCTGGAGATTCTCCTGGTTTGATTAGGAGGCCCGTCTCTCGCCTTGACGGGGAACCTGCGTTCGCTGAAATTTTCTTTGATGATTGTAGGGTTCACGCTGAGAACTTACTTGGAGATGAGGGAGCTGGTTGGAGCGTAGCTATGGCGACGGCGAGCAGTGAGCGCGGTTTAAATTTACGAGCACCCGGAAGGTTTTTAGCAGCATCTCATCGATTAGTACAGTTATATAAGAAAGCAATAGAACGAAATCCACTTCTTCCGTCTGCTATCCGCGATCAGGTGGTCGATGCCTATGTTAATGCGCACGCGTACCGGTTTCAGGTGTTTCAAAAAGCAACAATGCTGATGGAAGGTGGAACGTTAGGAGCTGAAGCCAGTTACATGAAGCTTTTCTGGTCAGAACTCGATATTGAGATTCATGCCTCAGCTCTTCGCATGCTCTCTGAACAAGGAGAACTTGTTGAGGGTGCGCCAGATGCTGAGGATAACGGAAGTTGGATGTCGGGATACTTGTTCGCGCTTGCCGGCCCGATTTATGCGGGCACAAATGAGATTCAGAGAAACATTGTTGCAGAACGTGTGCTTGGACTGCCAAGGAAGTGATCGTGCTGTTATTTAGTTTCAGAAAGCTAACGCTTATGAGGGGGGCTTGAATGAAATTTTCCTTCGAAGAGGACCAGCTGCTTTTTGCTGAGGCTACCCGAGAGATGTTAAAGAAGGACTGCTCTGCTGAGGCGATTAATGACTATGCTGAGTCTGATTCCGCTACCATGCCTGATCTATGGAGCTCATTCTCGTCTATGGGGATTCTAGGAATGGCAGCTTCCGAAGCCGTAGGTGGTTTAGAAATGTCCGATCAGGACTTTGTCTTGATTATGGAAGAATTAGGCCGTGCTGCTTGTCCTGAACCAGTTATGGAACACGCCGCTCTATCTATTCCTTTGATGGAGGAATGTAATAATGAAAATCAGTATACGAGTATCCTCGAATCTGCCATTAACGGGNAACAACGCCTTTCGGTCGCCCTTGAGGGNCAATATGTTGTCGGAGCTGACTCGGCNGACTACCTCCTCTTATTTCGNGATANCCTTTTGCACNTAGTAGACAAAGAGTCTGTCGACCTTAATCGACANACATCCGTCGATNCTTCCCGCAGACTCTTTTCTGTGAATTGGAANACAAGCGCTANCACAGTCATTGAAGGCGATTCTGATAANGTTCGGTCGCTAATTGAAAANACAAAGTTAAGAGCTGAAGTCGCCACTGCTGCACAATGTGTAGGAGTAGCACAGCAGTTNTTGGATATGACTGTCCAGTATGTACAAGAACGCAAACAATTTGGGAAACCAGTTGGAGNTAACCAGGCGATAAAGCATCANCTAGCTGACACAGGGAAGGCAATAGAATTCGCTCGACCTATGGTGTACAGGGCAGCCTGGTCACTTGATAAGGACGATACTGAAATAGAACTTGCGGCTCACATGGCAAAGTTACTTGCGTCAAAGGCCGTTGATTTAGCCTGTGAAACTTCTCTTCAGTGTCACGGGGCTATTGCATATACTCTGGAGTATGACTTGCAAATATGGTTGAAAAGAGGACTAACTCTGTCTTCCTCGTGGGGAGACATCTATAGGCAACGAGAAAGAATCGCTGACTGTTTAGGTCTTTAAACTGACCTTATCAATAAGATCCCATACAATCCTATGGGTGGCTATAAGCTCATTTGGAGCTACCAAGAGTTCTCTACCTAACGGAGGATGTATGGAAGAAGATGTTCTATCTGCTGCAAGCGAATTGCGGGATGCGATACATGACCTGGCACAAATAACAAGAGAGGTAGAACTAGGCTCAGAACAGCTACTAGCAGCCAAGCTGCTAGTCGAGACAGCCAGTGAGCAATTACAAGGAAAATCCATTCCTCACTGGTCCGAGAAACCACCGGGCTCTAGAAAACAAACTTCGAAAAGTTACCGGAGTAGATCATTGTTCCAAGGAGAGTTACACCCGTTCTCACCGCCGGTGAACTGGGATTTGCACTCTGGGCCAGATGGTCAGCCAGGCTACATGTTTGAAACAACCCTGTCTTCGCTATATGAAGGGGCGCCGAAGTCAGTTCATGGAGGATACATAGCCGGACTCTATGACGAACTATTTGGGGCTGTTCAAAGCTTAGCCGAAGGGAAAACAGGTTATACCGGTAAATTAACTATCAGATACAGGTCATTTACTCCTACAAATAAGAAACTGATATTTCGAGGATGGGTTACCCAAAATAGTGGTAGGCGAATCAACGTAAAGGCGAGTTGCCACGATGGGCAGAGCTTGTGCTCAGAAGCCGAAGCGCTCTTTCTTCGATTAGAGCAAGAAGACGAACTGTAGAGATGGCAAACCTATTGTTCGTATGCACAGGGAATGCTGCACGTTCGGTGATGGCGGTTACCATGATGCGAGATATGACTTCGAAAATGGAAATTAGGGGCGCAGGGACTTTTTCTATTTCTGGATTGCCAATGAGCCAGAGGACCAGAGAAGCGCTCGCCAAGATGAACCTTTCGGACCCCCATCACCGAAGCCAGCAACTAGAAAGCGAAGATTGCCATTGGGCTGACCTGATAATTGTATTCGAGGCGGAGCATGTGCAATACATTCGACGTAAGCACCCTGAAGTGAGTTCCATTACAGGCACTCTCCCTCGCATAGCAAAGTTTCTCAAGGCTTCACAAGCAGATTTTGGCCATAGGGTCTCCGCAATGCAATTGGATGATGTCATCCCAGAACCCTGGGAAGAAGTACAAGATCCAGCTGGCGGTGATCAGGGTATTTTTGATGCATGCGCTGAAGAGATAAACGGGTATATCTCTTCACTTCAGGAGAACTTGAATGGACAATGAAATCCCAAATTCGCTGTTGGTGGTTCGCCAACGAGCTGTAGAACGTCCCCGATTCCGTGGAATTCTTCATACTTGGTGTTTTTTTCTTTCTATTCCGATGGCGATTGTGCTTATTTGCACGGCCCCATCAGCTAGAACGGCCTTCGCTGCGTTTGCATTTTCCTTTGGAGTTTCTGCGATGTTGGGCATAAGTGCCCTATTTCATAGGACTAATTTTAATGATAGGCAATGGTTGAGATTCCGAAGATTAGACCATGTCGGAATCTATTTTTGTATCGCTGGAGGGTATACACCCATCGGAATGCTTGTTGTGGATGGATGGCTCCAATTGACCCTTCTGATATCTGCCTGGGCCGGAGTTGGTGTTGGGTGCTTGTTACGCTTTTTACCTTTTGAACCTCCATATGGATTAATGAATGCATTGTTCCTTACTCTGGGATGGGTATCAGTTTTAGCATTACCCCAACTGTGGGACACCCTAGATCTCTCATGGATGATACTGCTGGGAGTAGGCGGACTTCTCTATACCTTCGGTGCTTTTATCGTAGGACTGCGAAAACCAGATCCTTGGCCTTCGACTTTTGGATATCACGAAATTTGGCACCTTATGGTTGTAGCGGCAGCAACTCTCCATTACGTAGTTATGGCGTTCGGAGTGCTACCGTTAGGGGAGTAGGAGAAATCTTTCCTGGAAGCTAAGAACATGACAAATAGCTATTCGTATGTAGATTTAAATCTGTTCGATAAGGATTTTCGATGTCTGTAGGCCCCCATCCAAAACCATGGCCTGATGACTCTCGACTAGACCCCGAACTTCTCTTAAATGGAGATAGTAGAAATGTTGTTGATCGGTATAGATATTGGACACGGGAAGCAATAATTGAGGACCTTGATGCTGTCCGTCATCCATTCCATGTAGCAATAGAAAATTGGGAGCATGATTTTAATATAGGTACCGTCGTTCGAAACGCGAATGCTTTCATGGCAAAAGCTGTTCACATTGTTGGTAAACGTCGTTGGAATAGGCGAGGAGCGATGGTTACAGATAGATATCAACATGTTCAACACCACAAGACGGTAGAGGAATTTGCCTTATGGGCTAAAGCTGAGAGCATAGCGGTACTCGGGGTTGATAATATTAAAAACTCAGTTCCTATTGAAACCGCGAAACTTCCAGAAGATTGTGTTCTGGTTTTTGGTCAAGAGGGGCCAGGTCTAAGTGCTGAGATGATTAGTGAATGTCAAATGATATTAGAGATAACCCAATATGGGTCTACAAGGTCGATCAATGCCGGGGTGGCTAGTGGTATAGCTATGTACGAATGGTTATCTCAAAACGGCTAGAGGTCTTTGCATTTCTATTCGAATGGAGGAAATGATCCTTCCATATAAGCTTGCTCCTCAACTTTTTCGCTAATTTTCCAACCCAATTCTGTTCGGACACACGTGTCGTTATACCATCCCCCAACTGTAAATATGTGAAGTTGTTTACCATCGGGGTCATAGATTCCATCTTGGTTAGTAGGAACCCCCATCGGATTAGAAAATATTGTCCGACATGTTGCAGAATCACCATCGATTTCGATTAAAGATTTGCCAATTAAGTGTTGGGTCATGGGGAAAATCGCCAAACTATTCTGCAGCCATAGCTTAATAGCGGGATATTCTCCTTTCCCTTCAGGGCCGCCAGAACTTTCATAGTCTAAGTGGGCATCTTCAGTAAAAACGCTATCTAGCAGATCCCAGTCCTTAGAGTCGATTGCTTCAATGTAACGAACCATTAATTGCTCTATCTCAAGCCGGTCACTTATTTCTGTTGTATCCATATTTGTTTCCTAAACGATTCGGCTATTCCTATCTCCCCAATATTCATCTCGGAGAAGCCGTTTATATAGTTTCCCAGTTGGATGTCTTGGGAGTTCATCTCTGAAATCGACGGTTCTTGGGCACTTAACCTTTGCTAGCTGCTCATGGCAAAAAGCTAGTAACTCTCTCTCCACATCCGCACTTGCTGACGCAGGGTCAATCAACTGGACTACTGCCTTCACTTCTTCACCTAAGTCATCGTTAGGTACTCCGAAGACTGCTACGTCTAAAACCTTGGGATGCATAGTGAGCACGTTCTCAGCTTCTTGGGGGTAAATGTTTACTCCTCCAGAGATAATCATGAAGGCCTTTCGATCTGTGAGATAGAGGTACCCATCTTCATCAAGTCGACCGATATCGCCAAGAGTCGACCAGCCATTTGCAAGTCGCGCTCCCTTCGTTTTCTCTGGATCGTTGTGGTACTCAAAGGTAGAGTCGCTTTCAAAATAAACTGCTCCGACTTCCCCAACTGGTAATTCTTCCCCATTGTCATCGACGATGTGCAAGGTTCCCTGTATCGCACTTCCAACGGTCCCTTCATGCTCAAGCCATTGTTGGCTATTGCAATAGCAGAAACCGTTTCCCTCCGTTCCTGCATAGTATTCATGGATGATCGGTCCCCACCACTCAATCATTTGCTTCTTCACAGGAATAGGACATGGAGCTGCAGCATGGACAACTCCTTGAAGAGAGCTGACATCAGCTTCATCACGAACGCTTTGGTCAAGTTTCAACAGGCGTACAAACATCGTAGGAACTACTTGGAGGAAGGAAATCTCATACTTTTCTATACTTTCCAACATTTCCTCGGGGCTGAATCTAGGCATTACAACTACCGTTCCACCGATCTTATGGATTCCTCTACAGAATCTAAGCGGGGCTGCGTGGTAGAGCGGGGCAGGAGAAAGGTAGTTTGTTTCTTGATTAGCACCGAATAGTGCGCTCATTAGAGCTGTAACTCCGTCAGTTTCTCCCAGAGAGGTACCAGGGAGGGGGACTTTCACCCCTTTCGGACGTCCAGTGGTTCCAGAAGAGTAAAGCATGTCAGCGCCTT
The DNA here is from genome assembly GCA_002722525.1 of Acidimicrobiaceae bacterium. GTDB lineage: Bacteria > Actinomycetota > Acidimicrobiia > Acidimicrobiales > UBA8592 > UBA8592. The sequence goes on from PBMJ01000022.1 coordinate 25,374, forward strand.
CAACTCTTGGGCCGACTGGGCTAAGAGGCTGTTGGTCTAAGAGGTCTTCCAAAGAGTCAAATCCATCAATATTCCCCCCGACACATAACCGGAGCGAAACATCTGGTATTTCTGGGGCTACTTCTCGAGCTTCAGCCCCTTTATGAGGTGAAGTGATAAATGCTCTTGCCCCACAGTCCTTGATGATGTACTCAATCTCTGGTGCGGTCAGGCGTGAACTGATAGCGGTGTAGTAAAGGCCGGCATAATGAGCGCCCCAACAGATAGGTAAGAATTCAAGTCGATTCTCTAGACATAAGGCAATATGATCTCCGGTTTTGAAACCAGCATTTTGTAGTAGGTTTGCTACTTTTTCTGCGTAAGAGTGAAGCTCCTCATATGTCATACTTTCACCAGTGTCTGACATTATGAGAGCAGGTTTATCTGGATGACTTTTTGCATGAATGCCGGGATACATAACTTTCCTTAACTAAACATTCTCTAGGTTCTTCGAAGTAAATACCAACATACCTCTAAGACTCAGCCCCGCCCAATTAGATCATTTAGATCGTGAAAGATTTTGGCCAATCATCAGGGCGGATCAGGGCATCTGATCCGCCATCAACGACGACGACTGAACCACACATAAAATCTGCTGCGTCAGAGAGCATCATTTTTATCCACTTAGCAATAGTTTCAGGAGACCCGAAACCCCCAGTAGGAATCGGCAATGTCTTGATGGCATCCCTGAACTCTTCGTCATCCAGTCCTCCTTGAAGAAGAGGGGTAAGTATCGCTCCAGGGGCTATAGCGTTTAATCTAATTCCAGATCCAGCCCATTGTTCAGAAGGGGCAGATCTTCGGACGAAACGAGCAACCGCCGTCTTCGAAGCGGCATAAGCTATAGCCATTGAGGCCATGCCGGAATAGTCTCCAAGAATTTGATTACATTTCTCTTCGTCGAAAGCGAGGCACGCTTCTATAAGGCTTTCAGGGACATTTGGTGTAATAGTCGTTGAGTTTGATGAAATAGCTACCACTTTCGAAGTGGAATTCGAAAGAACTAAAGCTTCGCGTAGTCCATTTATTATTTCGACTGTCCCCAACCAGTTGATAGAAATAATTTTTTCAGGGTCATAGGGCGGGCCCACCCCTGCGGAAGTAACAAGGCCATCTAAAGCACCCCCCGTTCTATTAAGCGTTTCTGATATAGCTTGATTCCTGCCATCAATGTTGCTCAAATCCGCTATGACGTCCGCGTTATTAAGGTCGATCCCTATAACATTGGCGCCATCCAGCTCTAAAGAATTTCTTAAGGATGCTCCAATGCCAGATGCACTTCCAGTAATGGCGATCGTTATTTCTTTGTTGGAAGACATATAAAGGTTTTAGACGATTCGTCACTGAATAAACAAATACGGTGGAAAGAGGATTTTTGTCTCAAGCAGGCCAAACTGGGAAAGTGGCTGAAGACAAAGTACAGGGATCTTCATCAGAATTCCCAAATAACCCAATCACTCCGACAGGGGATAGAAATATATGGGAAGCCTTGTTCCCCTTGTTCGCTTTTATTGTCGTTAATCGCTTGTTCAGTTTGCTATGGGCGATTGTTGTAGCCACAGTTTGGTCGCTAAAAATTACATTCCAGAGATATCGACAGGGGCACCCTATCGGGCGATTTTTGCCAATAGTAACTATTGGGATTATCGCAAGGGGAGTCGTTGGAATCATTACAGACAGTGAAGCGGTGTATTTTGGAATCGGTATCGGGATAAAGGCATCGGTCGGCTTCGTACTCATTATTTCTGTTTTTCTGAAAAAAAATCTACTGACGAAATATGCACCTCTTATTCTGGGCTTTAAGAGAAGTATTACGTCTCAACCGGTCTATAAAAAGGCTATGAACCACATATCAGTGTTTATAGCTTTCGCACAATTTGCGAGCTCTGCATTCGACATATGGTTATTCAATAATGCTTCGGTTGATGGGTATTTGATCATCCGGTTTTTTGTGAATTGGCCCTTCACCACACTTGTGATACTTGGATCGTTCTTTTACTTGAATCGACGTTTGAGCCAGATCCAAGGCTTTCCTGGTATAGCAAGCATTATGGAAGAAAGACTAGCGAATGATGAGCCAGGTAAAAAGCGAAAACGAAACACGAATGAGACTTGAGGAGAAACTAGATGGTTGGGGATGATTTAAGCGGATATGGGGTTCTGGTAACTGGTGGGGGTACTGGGATAGGTAAAGCGTGTGCTACTTCCTTAGTGCGCAATGGTGCTTCAGTTACTATCTGCGGACGGACCGAGGGGCGACTTCAACAAGCACAAGAAGAAATCGCAAAAGTCACTGGCGGGGAAGGCAAGATTCAATATTGGCTTTGTGATGTGACTGAAGAAGTGCAGGTAGAGGAAGCTATGGCGGCAGCTTCCCGTTTTGGAAGCGGACTTAAAGGAGTTGTCGCTAATGCTGGAGGAGGTGGAGCACTAGCCCCATATCACCTTCAAAGTCTTGAGGAGTTCACTAGGGTTCTTCACCTCAATGTTTTAGGGACGATGCTATGCATAAAACATTCGGTTCCCTACTTAAAAGAATCCGGAGGAGGTTCATTCGTAGGGATGTCGTCAATTGCTGGGCATTTGACTCATCTTTGGTTCGGAGCGTACCCTGCAGCAAAAGCTGGGATAGAAGCGATGATTAGGAATGCTGCAGATGAATTTGGGCAGGCGAGCATCCGTTTCAACGCGGTTCGGCCGGGCTTTATCGCTACCGAAATAATGCAGGGAGTGCCTAGAGACAGCAAAACCTTTAAGTCCTATATAGATAATACGCCCTTGGGAGATATTGGAACTCCTGAAGATGTTGCCTCCTTGGTGCAATTCTTGATTAGTTCAGATTCACGTTGGATCACCGGTCAATGCATTAATGTTGATGGAGGGCATTCGCTTCGTAGAGGCCCTCAATTCACTGAATTCTTAATCGGTCTAACAGACGAGGAAATCCGCGGAGATCTAAAAGGTAAAGACTAACAATTAGTTTTTAAATTTCAGACCTATCTCATCGCAGTTAATTTATCTATCGATCTATTAGTGAAGAAACTTCTCAAATTTCCTTTTCGAGCTGCATAAGGCATGAAGCCAGCCCGTAAACAAATGAATTCGGCATTTCGACAGGATCAGAGAGTAATTTAATGCTGGCTATTCGTTGGAGGAAAATTTCAAAGAAAAGCTTTATTTCCAATCGCGCTAATGATGCCCCTAAGCAAAAATGGGTTCCAAACCCAAAAGCAATATGGTGATTAGGGTCTCTAGCGATATTTAATCTTTCAGGATTATCAAAGTGAGATGTGTCTCGGTTTGCCGAAGAATACATAAGGACAATCTGTTGCCCTTTTCGAATTGTCTCTCCACCAATTTCATAGTCTTCTGTGGCGACGCGGCACATATTGTGGATAGGGGTAACAAATCGAATAAACTCTTCTACTGCTAAATCTAGATTTGCCCCATTCTTTAGAAGGTCCCATTGAACAGGGTTTTTAGTTAGTTCTAAAAGAGTTCGAGCTATAACTGTCCTTGTCGTTTCTGCACCGCCATCAAGTAATAGAAGGCAATCGCTTATGATTTGGTCTAGGCCAAAGTCTGCCTTGTCTCTCAAGCCATTTCTTTCAGCTTCGATCCAAGTACTCATGATGTCATCGCTAGGGGATTTGCTTTTTTCTTCATACAAATCAGAACAAGCTTGAACGAATTCAAACACAGCGGTTGTCCCAGCTTCATTGGCATACCTCGGGCCACCACCAAGAGCTATCGTTTCTTCCGACCACCGTTGAAGCGCAGGCCAAAGTGCATCCGGGAAGCCAAGTAGATGGCCTATCATCATGGCTGGCAGCGGGGCAGCCAACTCCCCGACAATGTCGACAGGTCGATCTTCTGAAGTAGCATCTTCTAATAATCGGTGGACTGCACCTTCAATATGTGGAGTCCAAGAATCAACTGATCTAGGGGTGAACCGTCGCGAAACAAGTAATCTCCGCACACTATGTCCTGGGTCATCAAGACCGATAATCGATTGATCAGCGGGCATGTTTGGTCGGTACCCCCCCTTGTCTCTATCCGAATTAATGAATACCGTCTTATTCTTCTCAATTTCAACTATGTCGTCATATCTAGAAATTCCCCAAAGCTCATTTGTTGCATCCCAATACACTGGGCACTCAGATCTCATCCACTGATATGCCGTATAAGGATCGTTTACGTAGAAATCGCCATCTAACAGGTCAATTCTCGTATCAGCCATATTTCTCACCGTAGCTTTTATAAGAGGGCTATGCTCCTCGGTCAGTGATATTCATAGGGTGTTAACAGATAGTTCAATAAACAGCATTAGTGAGGTCTCCGAAGAACTAGAACGCGATACCGTGAATATATGACTTTAGATATCGATATAGCGAAATATGGGCTCTTGCAGTCAGTTGTGGATCAGAAAAACTATGAGAGGTCTATCAGCAGATTTCGAGAGGCAGAAATTCTATTACCTACCTTTGAACAACTTTCTGACCCTTCCTCAATCCCTGAAGAAATCCTTACTAAATTAGAAGAAATTGACCCAAACGAAGCTCATCCACTTAATTTATTTCGAGTGCATTGGTACAATTCGTTTCAGAGTGCTCGCCAAACAACTTTGCCAGAACATATCGTCCTTCCGAAAGAACTAACCGGAGTCGATGCTAAAATTGTTCTTATGTTCGGAAATCGTTTTCCAATGATTACCGCACATAAGGTCCTTGCAGCATATTCGTGTTTTTTACCACGAGTAGTTAGTGGGCAGTTCAATCCTGATATGCATCGTGCAGTGTGGCCATCCACTGGGAATTATGCTCGCGGAGGAATAGCTATATCGTCTCTCTTACAAAGTCGAGGTGTTGCGGTACTGCCAGAGAACATGAGCAAAGAGCGCTTTGACTGGTTAGATAAGTGGGTTCTAGATCCAGAGGACGTGATACGAACACCAGGTTCAGAAAGCAATGTCAAAGAGATTTATGATGCCTGCAATGAACTACAGAAGGACGAAACCAATTTCATCTTTAATCAATTCTCAGAGTACGCGAATCACATAGGGCATTACAAGGTAACTGGGCGAGCTCTAGGACATGTCTTCGAGACAATGCGAATAGCTAACCCTGAGCTTGAATTGAAAGCATTCGTATCTGCTTCTGGTTCTGCCGGCACCTTAGGAGCAGGAGATAGGTTAAAGGATGATTTCGGAGCAAAGATCGTTGCCGTTGAAGCATTAGAATGTCCTACCATGCTCTACAACGGGTACGGGGAGCACAATATTCAGGGGATCGGAGATAAACATATACCTCTAATCCACAACGTCATGAATACGGACATAGTCGTGGGAGTTAGCGATCAAGCAACTGATAACTTGAACCTCGCTTTTACAACTGAGGAGGGGAAAAAGTTCCTTATTGAAGAAATGGGGGTAGATGCAGAAATTGTTATGGATCTCTGCCATTTTGGTTTTTCTTCAATCTGCAATATGACAGCTGCGATAAAGACCGCGAAAGCTCTCAACCTCGGCGAAAACGATGTTGTTATAACTGTTGCAACAGACGGTTCCGAGCTTTACGAGAGCGAAAAACAACAACTGTTGCAAAGCAAATTTAATAGTGGTTTTAATATGGGCCATGCCAGTGAGATAGCGTCTACTTTTCTTAAGGAAATTAATACCGAGCATCTATTGCAATTGGATGAAATAGGTCGGGAAAGAATCTTTAACTTAGGTTATTACACATGGGTAGAGCAACAAGGAGTTAGTGTAGAAGATTTCGACGCCCGTCGGGATCAAAAATTCTGGGACTATCTTCACACCATGACGCCGGCTTGGGACACCATGGTCGAAGAGTTTAATGATCAGACAGGTGTGACGGTCTAGGTGCTTGAGCCAACAAATGCCTCAAGCCAATCTTGGCTTCCTACACCTCCTAGGGCGACTTGGCCCACATCTGAAGAACCTACATCAAACCCCTACATCAAATGGAGAAAGTTCTTGTGGTCATGGCATTATGCTATCGATAAAGGCTGGACCGATGAGGATTATGTTTCATTAGTGGCTGAAATCGATAAAGCAATTTCAGCTATAGATGGTTCTGGGTTCCGAACAACACCAACAGGAATATGGATGGGCGCTTCAGATGCGCTTCCAAACTTCTGTCTCTGGAAGGACGAAACCAACAATGTTGCCGGATCACATAAAGCAAGGCACTTGATGGGAGTTCTACTTCATCTAGCCGTTAATGCTAGTGATACAGGCCAAAGATTAGCTATATCTTCATGCGGGAATGCAGCAATAGGCGCAGCAACAGTTGCTCGGGCTGTCAATAGGCCTATAGATGTTTTTATACCTACTTGGGCAAGCCTAAAAATAGTAGACCAGCTTGAGGGCCTAGATGCGACCATACATGTATGCGATCGAAAAGTGGGTGAACTGGGGGATCCATGTATGAATCGGTTCCAGGAAGCTATCAAAAAAGGTTCGCTTCCATTTAGCGTTCAAGGTTCTGAAAATATTCTCGCCTTAGATGGTGGAAGAACTTTGGGATGGGAACTAGCAGAGGTAATCGCATCTAATACGATAGATCACCTCTTTATACAAGTTGGAGGTGGGGCTCTACTTACGAGCTGCACTATAGGCCTATTAGAAGCTAAAGAGTTCGGGATTCTCGAGAACGTTCCTAAGGTCTGTGCCGTCCAAGCTGAAGGGTGTGCGCCGTTCGATAAGGCCTGGAAAGGACTTCCTCAGGAAACGACAGATCAAGAAAAGATCGATTATGCAATTTCTAATGCTGAAACGTTAATGTCTCCTTGGGAGAAACCAGAAAGTCTTGCAACTGGGATCCTCGACGATATTACCTATGACTGGATTGGCGTCGTAACGGCACTCGCTTATACAGGAGGAGAAAGTATCGTAGCTTCAGAAAAAGAAATAGCCATGGCTTACGATTTAGTGAATCGACAGGGTGTAAATGCTGAGCCCACTGGGTCCGCCGGAGTGGCTGGGGTTATATCCGCACTAAAAGCAGGTTATCTTCAGCGATCAGATCGAGTGGGGGTTCTATTAACTGGAGTTCTTCGTTAATTAGAAATGGTGTATGTCACTGAATTGTTGTTCGGTCATTTCGAGCTAGCGTGACCCAAATACGTCCAGGGGGGACCTTCAGATCGCTTCCATCTGCATCTTGTAGAGAAAACCATTCTGTGTCTGTATCTCGTGACCATGTTCCTGAGACAACTTTCCCTTCAGCTAGTATCCATGCCGGCCCGCTTCCCGTTGTTGTCGTTACAGGGACGACGTTTCCAGATGTGCAGCCATAACATGTCATATACACGTCCATCTCAAAAACTATAAGCGTGTCAGCAGAAATCCGCTGGGCGTTGCCTTCAGAATCTAGATAGTAATGGGGATTACCTGTTGTGTTCTTCTCGTAATGATTCAGTACGGGATTCCAATACCAGCTAGAAGAAAACTCGTACGGGTAGGTCATCGATATTTGCGTCGCTGGAGTTGCATCTTGTGGCATTTCCCCAAAATTCCACAGAGCTTCTAGTGGTTCGTCGTAGTCACCCCTGTCGTCTAGTGCTCGTAAAGCAGCCGTATCTCCATATAGATTATGAGGAGGGTAACGGCCATTGATTCGAAATGTTCCTTCTGGTTCTAAGAAGTAGCGAACTGACGAATTCCAAGCTAATTCATAGACCCAGTCTTGCCCACCCGAATTAACAAAACTTGCTCCGAAAGGATTTTGAAGGGCGATATCGGTTGGGCGCATCGAACGTATCGGTCCTAGGTAATCAACATCGGAAGCCTGAAAGAACGCAAGATAGCGTGTCAGGCCCTCCACCCATATCTCAAAGATAAGGTCAGCTTTTTCGATACCAGATTGGGGGCGGGCCTCCAGATGGTTGTCTACCTTTACTCCCAGAATTCTTTGAGTCAGACTTTCTTCAGAAACTGCGGTTCCATTTAGAGGAGATCGAATAATCCCATCTTTCTCGTCTTGCTCAAACTGGGACAAAATAGGGGTTGGTGTAGGAGTGGGGGATGGGTCAGGGGTTTCTGTAGGTATTTGTGTTGGTATCGGTGGAGCTGTTGGGGTTGGCTCGGGGGTGGTCGCTTCTTCAGCGGCTTCTTCAACAGGATTACTATTCCCGCCGCACGCTGACAGCAGAAGAGCTGTGAATGTTAGGAGAAGCGTAAACCAAACTAGAAGAGCTTTTTTTTTGTCTCGAAGAAAATTGGAAGAATTCGGCACTAGCTGATAGTAGAGGAAATTCTTATCGATCGTAAGTCACCAAGGAAGAATTTTTGAAATGAAATCAAATATTAAAGAACCCATATATAGGCCTAGGCTTTCTATTCACTAGAGATTTCTGGTTTTGTGTTTAATCAAACCCGATGCTCTGATCAATGTACTCATTTGTAAAAATATCCGAAGGGGCTATTTCATTTGTATCGATTCCAGCTTCGTCCATTAGGTCAATTACCTCTTGGACCCGATTTTGATCCATGTCTCCAACAACGTCATTTATTCCATTGCCTACAAGACCTAACTCTGATTGTGTCTTCACCGAATAATCAGCGATTTCCTCGCCGTAAACCCAAAAACTATTAAAGGATTCAACCACATCGACAATTAGGGCGTTTGTACTATCAGGGTTGGAACTGAAGTTGACCACAGCTCGTTGGATTATCGGAACCAAATCTCTCAAACAGGCATCAAGAAAGACTTTATCGTCAGATCTAATCGCTAAGGTCTGCGAATAAACAGGGAACCCAGCGTCATGAAGAAGCTGGTATTTAACATCTTTACCCCACTCTTCGTAGGTATTTCTGTAATTGAATGGCTCTGCGGAAGCGAACCCTTGCTGGGCTATCGACCCCTGACTGGCAATAAAGTTAGCTGGAGAGCCGTCATAAGAGGGATCTATCTGACCTGCAGACCATATCCCTTGTGCTATAAAGACTTCTGAAAATACTTCCGGCCCGAATACGCTAATTGTGATATCTCTCTCTCCTAAGTCAGCAATGGACTCAACATCTGGGTACGTATCCGGATCCCACATGATCATTTGAGGGTTTCTCTCAAGTGGCGCAACCACTGATAGAAGAGGAGCACTGTTGAACCGAGTAATTTGTCCCTCAGTATTTGCATACCCCAAGGTAATACTTGTATCGGTATACATGTGACTTGCTACTGGAGTAAAACCAATAGCAGGGCCACCAGTTCGGACCTCAAGTCCAATGCCAGTATCAACTTCTCCATCGTGAAGAGTTCCGGCAACTGACCGATTTTCATTATCAATCAAGTATGTGCCACCTCCGAAAAGTTCGTAAGTCGCCCCATACTCTGACTCAGGAAACCAATCAGTTTGAATAATTATTGGATCCGGACAAGAGTCTAGGCCTTCCGACGCTACCGCATCATTTTCCTCTACTTGGGAATCTCTTCCACAGGCGGTAAGCCCGCTAATTGATAAACATAGTATTACCGTTAGTAATAGCCTCGGAAGGAAAATTTTATGCATAGTTTTATTTTCAGTTGGGGTTTCCGACTAGTATCCCGCTTTCTCTCCTAAGGAACCAAGCTAAAGACCAAAGTGTAAACAAAACGTAAAATACTAAAGATGATTTGAAACTTTTAATTAGGAAATTAAATCAGCTCTATCTGACCACCTACCGATTGCTTTGTTCTGGATCCAGGTAAATAGCAGAAAGACCGCAACACCGAGAACAGAAGAAAGAATTACAGCAGTAAGCAGTTCCTCTCCTTGCAGCTCACTCGAAAATCGCTTAATTAGTTGCCCAAGGCCAACTTCGCCCTTTCCAAAAAAGAAATCACCAACGATTGCGCCAATTACAGAAAGCCCAGCAGAGATCCTCAAACCAGCGAAGATAGCAGGCAGTGCAGCAGGTAGCATAAGTTTTCTCAGCCTTGTAAACCTATTGGCGTTGTGAAGAGTGAACAGCGCATGCATATCCTTTTCCGCTGACTGCAAACCAAAAAGCGTATTAACGATAATAGGAAAGAGGGATATAAGAATACATACAACAACCCTCGATGTTTGACCAGATCCCCACCAAAACATGATCAGGGGCACGACAGCTAGAATCGGTATCGCTTGCAAAGTGACTAAATACGGGAATAGAGCCTTTTCCACTGCCACTGCTTGACTCATAATTACAGCAAGGAGAAACCCGACCAGGATCGCAAAAAATAGTCCAATGCCGGCAACCTTCGTCGATGACCATAAGGATTGGAGCATTTCGCCCATACCATCTCGTCCGCCCCAATCCAGAAAGCCATTGGTCAGAACTCTATGAGGGGGTTGCAGCAAGAATCTTCTACTTTCGTCAAGTATTCCGTAAGAGACCAGATACCAAACTCCAATAATCAACGACCCGAATATCGCCGGAGGGAAAAGATTTGAAATAAATAACCGAAAGCGATGGAAAGGACTTGTGGTTTTAAACGCCCCTTTTTCACTCTTGTGAAATCCTTGGTCAATATCTTCAGTCACGGTCGACTCCACGAAGAGTGTTAGAGATTTCTCCGCATATTTCAGCAAAGTTAGGGTTAAATCTTTGCTGAGGAGCCCGAGGATAATCAAATGGAATATCAAACTCGGCTACTATTCTCCCAGGTCGATCAGACATGACATAGACCTTTGTTGAGAGGAAAACCGCTTCAGAAATAGAGTGAGTAATGAAGAGGCTAGAGAAGCCCTCTTTCTGAAATAGGAGTTGTGTTTCGTCGTTTAATTTTTCTCTCGTGATCTCATCAAGCGAGCCAAAAGGTTCATCAAATAGAAAAACCCTTGGGTGTAAAGTCAAGGTTCTCGCAAGTGAAGTTCGCATTTTCATCCCGCCAGAGAGAGCCTTGGGAAAATGTTTCTCAAAACCTTTTAAGCCAACAAGATTTATCGCTTCCTTTGCCCTTTTTCGTCTTTCTTCCTTAGGAATCTGATGAAGTTCACAGAGAAGTTCGACGTTCCTCAAAACTGTTCTCCACGGCAGAAGAGTAGGGTCTTGGAAGATATATCCCATGCTTGTGTCAGCAATCTCTACCGAACCGGAAGTAGGTTCCAGCAGTCCTGAGGCAATATTCAAGAGGGTTGATTTTCCGCAGCCAGAAGGGCCGACCACAGAAACAAATTCATTGGGACCAACAGAGAAGGAGACATCAAGCAAAGCTTCAGTGCCATCTGGAAATGTCATGGTGACTTTATCAAACGACAGGCTCAAGGAAGAAATGTCTGGCATCGTAAGTGCCTCCCTGGGAATTATGGCCTGTGATACTTTACATCCATAGACCGTTAGTAGCATCATTAATTTAACAAATGGAGAAAACCGTAAACAAGTGCAAAAAGGTAAATAACTTATATGGAACGTTTTGAGAATAAAGTCGTCTTCCTAACTGGAGCTGCAACAGGTATAGGAGAAGCAACAGCAAAAAGGATGGCGGGCGAAGGCGCTTCGCTATATATCGTTGATGTAGACAAAAGTGAACTGGAAAAAACAGCTCAAGACTGTCGCAGGCTTGGAGCGAATGTTGAATCTGAGGTCTGTGACGTATCAGATGAGGATGAAGTTACTGGTTCGGTTAAGAACATGTTGGAGTTATTTGGCAAAGTTAATGTGGTTGCAAATGTCGCAGGAATCCAGTTGTGGCATCACACATCTGATCATCCAACAAGCGATTTTGAAAGAACTTTAGCTGTGAACCTTACAGGGGTCTTTCTTGTTTGCCGAGAACTAATTCCTTATTTACTAGAGACTAGGGGTTCAATAGTTAATGTTTCTTCCACAACGGCGCTTGCAGGCATACCGTATTCAGTAGCCTATGCAGCAAGTAAGGCCGGAGTTCTCGCACTTACGAAGTCTTTAGCCGTTGAATACGCGAAAAAGGGTTTACAGGTTAATTGTGTGAATCCAGGAGGAATAAAGACGGCAATGACGAGAATGCCTCCTATTGAAGACATCGATATGGATTTGCTTCTTCGTCAGAATCCACTTACGCCATTTGTCGAACCAGAAGCTGTCGCAAGTCTTATCGCGTATCTCGCTTCAGACGAAGGCCGCCATATTAATGGGGAGAATGTGAGGATCGATGGAGCTGCACTTGCGTAATAATGAATTTCTGAAAGTCTTTGGTTAAGTTTCTATGGACGACCCGCTACAAATTTCCAAGCTAGCTAATCATCTAGGCCTAGATGGGCCACCAGCCAAAAATCACATATCAATTGTTGGAGGGGGAGGAAAGACCACTATCCTTCACGCGCTTGGTAAACAGCTTCAAGGTAAGACGATCTTAACTTCCACTACGAAGATGGGATTTGATCAGAACCGTTCTCTGCCCGTCTATTTTGAACCAGAGGATAAAATTATTCAGAACATTTCAAACGGAACTCCAATTATGATTTGGAAGGAAGTCCAAGGTGAAAAGGCTATAGGAGTTGATCCTTTATTATGTGATCACTGGTTCCGGAGCGTAGATAATGTAGTGGTTGAAGCTGATGGGTCTCGAAGGCTTCCCTTTAAGGCCCCTGCGGAATTCGAACCCATTATTCCATCTTCCAGCAATCTTATGATTTCCACTATTGGGGCAGATGCACTTGGTCAAGTAATTAGTAGCTACTGTCACCGGCCCGAACGTGTTGCGGAATTGGCAGAATGTATGCCGCATGAGCTTCTGACACCTGAAAGAGCAGCAAAAGTAATTCTTCACTCTGAAGGGCAGAAGAAAGCTAAGCCCATGAAAGCCAAGTTTTGTGTTGCGATTACAAAAGTTAAAGATGGGAATCAACGAAAGGTAAGCGCTCTTACTGATTTAATTCACTCCATGGATAAAGATACTGGGGTTGTAGCTATTTCATTTGAGGTTGTTCAATAAATTGCTTAAGGCGGAGAAGCTGACTTTTGTAATTTATCGAAGGGCATCTGGAATATTTCGTTTAAGAAATTTTCCATGCCCTTGTCTTCCAGTAAATTCCCGATTTTGGACTACAAAGTTACCACGGCTCAGCACGCTGATAGCTTGGCCCGTAACCGAGACTCCTTCCCAGGCAGAGTAGTCAATAGCCATATGATGCGTTTCAACACCAAGGACGTGCTCTTTATTGGGGTCGTAAATCACAATGTCGGCATCGGCCCCAGGTGCAATGACACCTTTTTTCCCTTGTAAGCCAAATAGGCGAGCTGGGGTAGTGGAACATATCTGGACCCACCGCTGAAGACTTATTTCTCCTTGAAGAACCCCTTGGAATAGCAAATCCATTCTATGTTCGATCACTCCAAGCCCATTAGGGGTCTGCCGAAAATCGTCGAGGCCAAGCATCTTTTCCGTATCACAAAATGGACAATGGTCCGTTGCAACAACGGATAAGTCGTCGGTACGTAATCCTCTCCAAAGTGAATCTTGATGGCCGTCTGCTAACTTACGAAGCGGAGGCGAGCATATATGGCGAACGCCATCTATTCCCGGCTGATCGAGATGCTCCTCTAAGCTTAGATATAGGTATTGAGGGCAAGTTTCAGCAAAAACGTTTTTCCCATCGTTACGAGCTCGGGCCACTTCATTAAGGGCGTTAGATGAGGAAAGGTGGACGATATAAAGCGGGGATCCGGCGACTATAGCAAGCTGTATCGCTCTGTGGGCGGCTTCTCCTTCCAGCTCGGGAGGCCTTGTGCGGCCGTGCCAGACAGAACCGGCTGAACCCCGTTCGAAAGCCTGATCTCGGAGGACATCTATAGCGATACCGTTCTCCGCATGCATCATGATCATTGCACCAGTATCGGCTGCTAATTGCATCACTTGAAGTATTTGGCCGTCGTCTGAATACCACGAGTCAGGGTAGGCCATGAATAACTTGTAACTGCTAATGCCTTCATCAAGAAGATTTGATAGGTCAGCCAGCGATTGTTCGTTGACATCTCCTATAGAGAGATGAAATCCATAATCTATAGCGCATTGGCCAGATGCTTCTTCGAGCCGACTCTCAATAGCGGCGGGTATAGCTGTTCCTTTTATTTGCCCAGCAAAATCGATGACGGTAGTAGTTCCTCCCCAAGCGGCTGCAGCTGTGCCCGAAGCAAAGGTATCACTTGATGTGGCTTCAGAAGTCATGGGAAGCTGCAAGTGAACGTGAGCATCGACCCCACCAGGTATCACATACATTCCAGAAGCATCAATGACTTCGGCATCTCCATTATGCGCGGATAGAGCTATATCGCTTTGAGGTGAGATGATCGCAGCGATTTTTTCATCTTCAATTAGTACGTCTGCCTCTCCGATATGGTTCGCATTGATAATGGTCCCACCGGTGATTAGTTTCACGCCCATTTTGTACCTCCTAATCCCATAAGCGTTTCGACCGTTCTGCAAGTTTTCGATGCGCTGTATTGATGTCGACTCCAAGGAGTTCACTATCTTTAACACGTTGTTCTCCAGCGACGAAGACATGTTTTGCTCGTCTGTCAGGTCCTAGAATAAGTCCAGTTATCGGGTCCGTGATCCCTCCAAGATCATTCCCTGGCCATACAACGAGATCCGCGGGATTTCCAACATTGATTTCGCCTAGTCTCTCTTCTCCTATGCATTTGGCTCCTCCCATTGTTCCCATGTCGAGAACATCTTCAGGCATTAAGGCATCAGCTCGTTGTTCTCGTATCCGAGCTGTATATAGCGCCTGACGCATCTCACCGAATAGGCCACCAACCTCATTACTAGCGGCTCCGTCAACCCCTAAACCAACTGGTACATTATTCTCACGAAAATTTACAACCGGACATAAGCCAGCAGCTATACGAGCATTGGATGAAGGGCAATGGGCAATTCCTGTTCCTGCCTTACCAAGCAATAAGATTTCATCAGTAGTTAAATGAATTCCATGGGCCAGCCATACGTCACTTCCAGCCCAGCCCCAGTCAACCAATTGCATTACAGGCCGTTTCCCAAATCGTTCCAAGCAATGCTCTTGTTCATCGATCGTTTCGCATAAGTGCGTGTGCATTTGAAGTCCGTGTTTTCGAGCAAGTTCTGCCGATTCGATCATTAATTCGGTTGAAACTGAAAATGGGCTGCAAGGCGCAACGACAACATGGACCATATCTCCATCATGGTGCTCGGCTATCACTCGCTCGGTTGAGGAGAGAATATCATCGCGATCCTCCACTAGATTGTCGGGGGGTAGGCCACCAGCTGATTCTCCTAAGTCCATTGACCCTCGGCTCAAAAACAGCCGGATACCCACTGCTTTTGCTGCTTCTACAATGGCATCGAAAACAGCATCATCATTGTTGGGGACGATGTAATGATGATCTGATGCTGTTGTGCAACCAGTCAGTGCAAGTTCACTTAAGCCAACTAGAGCGGCGGCATGTACATCTTCGACACTCATACGACCCCAAATAGGATAAAGGGTTGTGAGCCATTGGAAAAGGTCACAACCAGTAGCGAGACCCCGTGTCATCCACTGATAGAGGTGATGGTGGGTGTTGATTAACCCAGAAGTAATAATATCCCCATCGATATTTATGACTACGTCGTCAGTTCTAGGTAATATCGTCCCGATATCGGTGATGTTACTGCCTTCAAAAGCAATATCTCCTGGATACCGTGCTCCTTTAAGAACTGTTCGTGCCATATATCAAAGCTAGCGCAAAGGCAGCACTTTCTCCGGTTATGTCCCGCCACCAGTACATTGGTTTGGTCCAGCAAAAACGCCAACAACAGCGGAAATTAGTGTCGAAGGAGAGTTCTCAACGCCTGCATCAACACGATAGACCACTAGTTCATATTGGGCTCCATCTAGGTCTAACCATGGCCATTCACCGGAAGCCATTTCTGGCCAAAACTCAGTAGCAAGGAATTCTAGATTGGTCACATTTATTGGAGGCACAGTTTGTGATTTCATTACAGTTTCTGTTCCCAGATCGGATTCAACAGTTAAATAGGCATTCCAAGCCTCTGGAGCTGGGGTTCCTTCAGCGAGGAACCAACTGACCCAAATTCCCTTACAGGAAGTATCAGACACTGTTGCTCGCGCTGGCCTTTCTGGAAGAGGTGTTGGCGTTGGTTGGAATGTCGGCGTTGGTTCTGGTGTTGGTGTTGGTTGCTCCGTTGTAAGTTCTGGACCTTCGAAGCAATCATCGCCCCAACCGGGCAATCTGGTAAATACAGTTATTTCCGAGCTGCTTTCAGAAGGGCTAAGTTCCCCGCTGAACTCGTCATTAATGTTGCCGACGGGCCGCCATATACCTCCAAATTCACCCCAAACGGTTCCGTCAGGGCCATACCACTCCTCAATTCCGTCTCCATTCACATCTACCCATCCCCACATTTGCTCATCGCAATGGCAGTCTCGAATCCATCCAGGAAGGTATTGGTAATTTATAAGCGTTCTGTCTTCGGGCGGATGGTACCAAGTTCCATCAGGCTGTGGGAACCATACTCTTCCAAGCGGATCTTCCCAAACGAAAACTCCATCAGCTTTCTTTTCCCAACCCCATTCAGGGCAATCTTCGCACTCTTCGATGTAGCCAGGTAAATCGATGATTCTTCCTACTGAATCGCCGCTCGAGCTTCCCCAGATCATCCCGTCTTCGCCTTGGATCATCGAGTAGATAGTTCCGCCGGGACTATGCCATTCCCATTGGTCTTCCGTGTTTTGTTGCCATCCCCACTCGGGGCACTCATGGCAATCCTCGTCAAATCCTGGCAGCTTAGAAAGGTCGGGGTATTCATTATCGGGGTAATCATGAATTAAGACGTTTAGCCCATTTGGCGCAATTCCCAATATGGCTCCCTGTGCGTCGGGCTCCATGTCAACTACGAGCCCATTCGGACCATGCCATTCCCATCCGCCATTTTCGTTTTGGTGCCATCCCCACTCGGGGCATTCATGGCAATCCTCGATAAATCCAGGTAAATCAGAAATATCTGAAATTGTTATTACTCCATCCCCATCTTCAATTTCCCAAGGCTCTTCGGAAGGGCCAATAGGCATATGCCATATACGCCCTCCGGGATCTATCCATCGCCACGACCCGTCTTCAATTTTTTCCCAGCCCCATGGTGGACATTCTTCACAGTCTTCTGACCAGCCCGGAAGTTCTCGATAGTCCGTGTAGGTTACGCCGCTTGATTCATCTTCTTCGGCACCTTCTCCATCATCACTACTGTCGATGGGGATGGGTTCGAACAGGATCCATCCTGATTCAGTCCAGTACCATCGGTATCCGTCAGGGTCAACCCAGGTGTATCCGAATGGCCCGAATAGGTCCCATCCCCACTCTCCATCTTCAGGGCATGGGGGGAAGCAGCCATCGTAACTCTTGTCGTAAGGGCCTCCATCGTCATACTCGTTATCGTCGTAGTCCTCGGTGTCATCCTCTTCGATGGGGGTGATTTTGGGCTTCTCATTTGTCGTAATAGGTTTGATAGTTACGTAAGTGGTTAGTCGGACGCTGCTGAAGGTATTCAGGATATATTTGCTTGTTTTGTACTTGCCGTTGTCATCTTTTTCATAGGTAGATGTGGTGTTCTTCCCGTTGGGGTCATCAGGTTTTTCATTCTCATTCGGGTTATCAGGATCTTCCTCTTCTGGGCATGGAAAGCACTCTTCGATATATCCCGGAACATCAGCTTCGGTGTCATACACATCTAAAGGGTCAGCGACATTTTCCCATCCAGGAATAGCTGTCTTCCATACCCAGACCCCCTCTTCAGTTTTAAGTTCCCAGTCATCATCAGCATTCTTGTGGATACCATATGGCGGGTTTGGCTCAGGGCAGGCAGTTTCAGGAGTTTCTTCGGGTGGAGTTGGTGTCGGGCCTTCTTCAGTTGTTGGCGTCGGGCCTTCTTCAGTTGTTGGAGTCGGCTCTTCTCCCTCTTCAGGTTCATCCGGAACTAGTAAGGGGTTTCCACATGCACAGCGGGCGCGTGGGATCCCCTCTTCATCGACTAGGACAGCAGTTCCAGCCTCAAGTACAGCGAGGAATGGTATGGCTTCTCCATCCGCATAACCGTGGTTCGTAACTAATGTGTTTTGTAGTAGAACCGCCGGAGTCAGCCCACGAATGAAGTCCTCTAATTCCTCTGGAGTTATACCCTGTACTTCAGCCCAAGCTGCTCCTATATCTGGGTTTGCCTGAAGGAAGGCGATGAGCTTATCGATGTCGCAGGCATTTTCACCAGTGCCGCCGTATAGTCCAGTGCTAGCTCCGCTTACTTCTCCGCTTTCCAAAGTTTCTGTTTCTAGGTTGATTGTGTAGTTGGCGTATGAGGGAGTAAAGGGATCAGGTCCAGTGGAATTCGCTGGCTGGAACACATAGTCTGTTTGGGGAGAAAGACTATATGAAAGATTAGATGCGACTTTTTCGTCATTTCCACTATTTGAAACCACAATAAGGCTGGTAACAAGGGCAATTATTGCCAGGATTGCAACCGCTGCGCCAGCGCGTACTCGTTTATCTTGAAACAAAACAGAGATACGAGCAGTTAATAGCTCAGCTTTGGATGGGTGATTCTCCGGTGGCTGGGTCATGATCTGACATTACATGGAAAATGAATCCTATGAGGCAGATGTTAGAAATTTCTTAGCTTTCAGTTGCTGCATGGACTTTCAAATCGTCTAATCGTGCCCATTCAAGCGTTGCTATGTGCGTTGATTCCAATCTTACCTGAGGGGCTTTACCTTGCAGAAAGGCTTCTTGCCAGCGTGGAGCGCAAAGACACCACTGATCTCCAGGTTTTAGACCTCCGAATCCGTATTCTGGCATAGGTGTAGATAAGTCATTACCTGCTTCTTTAGAGAAGGCTAGAAATTCTTCAGTCATGATCGCACATACAGTGTGTACACCCATATCTCCTGATCCAGTATCGCAGCATCCATTTCGGTAATAGCCTGTGAGGGGATCGAGGCTACAGTCGACAAGATCTGTTCCTAATACGTTTTTTGCCATACCACCATCGTATATCTCGATGGGGTTAAAGGGAAAACCTTTAGGCTAGGGCGCCTGTGTTTGACATTAACTCATCGTTTTGGATTTCACACCAGTCCAGAAATTCCTTGCGGAAGTTACAAGACCGGTAGGTCGAACTTTTAGGAACTTGGCTTTGGCTGCCTCGATATAGGGCCCAAAGTGCCGCCTGCCCTGACATTGTGGTTGATCCAGTGTGGTTATTCATTTTGTCTCCATTCTTGAACTTTGTTGTTCAAAAGAGAGACGTTTTCAGATGTAGTTTCTTACACCCATAGAGATGCTATTTTTGGAATAGTTCCTCAGCTGAGTGCTTTCCGGCAATAAATCCAAACACCATGCATGGTCCAAGCGTTCCGCCAGCTCCACCATAAGCCATTCCCATAGCTGATGCCATCACATTCCCCGCAGCATATAGCCCTTTGATAACTTCGCCATCTACATCAAGAATCTGCGCATTTGCGTTAGTTTGTGGCCCTCCTTTGGTTCCTAATGCACCAGGCCGGACTTCTACGGCATAATACGGGGGTTTATCAATGGGCCCGAGTGTTGCTGCTATTGTTTTTGTTCCGTCACCCCAGTGTATATCATTCACGCTTTTCCCTCGATGAAAGTCCCCATCATCTAGATCGACTGCTTGCGCATTCCAGCACTCTACTGTTTCTTCAAGGCCCACACCGTCACATCCTATGAGGTTTGCAAGCTCGGCTAAGGTACTTGCAGATGTTAACCATTCAGGTATCTGACCTTCGCCTCTAAACCTGCATAACCCGAAGCGCACTAGGTATTCTTGGTCAAAGATCATCCACGCTGGAATATTTTGGTATTCAAAAGTTCCGGGATCTAGCTGGTGGAATGCTGCACCAAACGCGTTGTAGTTTGCAGCTTCGTTTGCGAATCTCTTACCATTTTTGTTTACCATTATGCACCGCGGATTTACCCGTTCTCGATTTACCATCCACGGGATCGTTGCACCTTCGTCATTCGTGATGTCTATAACTGGCACCCACCATGCTTCCTGCATGTTCCCAAGTGCTGCTCCTGCTCGCATGGCCATTTTTAGTCCGTCACCTGTATTTGTTTCGATAGAAACAGGTCTTTGAAGCGGTCCTCGCACAAAATTATTAACTAGATTTTTATTCCATTCAAAACCACCAGTAGCGATGATTACTGATTGGGTCTCCACGTCTCTGATACCTGTAGGGGTGTTGAAACGAACTCCCCGTAAATTATTCTCCTCGATGATTAATTCATCGGCTTGATGTTCGGTTTCGATTATTATCTGTCTATCCAAGCATGACTTCACGAGGCGCCCTATTAGCGCTTGTCCACATCCCCGAAGGTTCTTCTCTGATCGGAGTTTGAGAACTTCCTTTGGAGCTGTATCTAATGTGCCTCTGCCAAGGGTTGTTTCGTTCATTAAAAGGAAAGGAGACATCTGACGACTCTGACTTATCCGATTAGCCCACTCTCCTAACTCATCGAATGGAAATAGGGGGCACTCTAGAGATCGACCGCCAGTTTGATTTCCACCTGGATTTTCAGGGTGGTAGTCAGGAAAATTTTCCACGATTTCAAAGACTACTTCACTATTGTTTTCAAACCATTGGACCATGGTGGGCCCAACATCAACATAAGCCTCTAGCAGGTCAGTTCTCATTCGGCCATGGGACAATGAGCCTAAATACTCCAACGCCATTTCCCGAGAGTCGTGGAGTTGCTGATTCTCCATATGGTGGTTTCCTGGAATCCAGATCATCCCACCCGACATGGCCGACGTTCCGCCTATAACATTAGCCTTTTCAAAAACTCCAATTGTTGTCGCCCCGTGGCCTGATGCCGAAACTGCTGCGGCTAGGGCAGCTGCGCCTGACCCAAGAACCACTACGTCGAAATGATCCATAATCTAAATCCTATGAGACATGCAGACTGGAGCCAAATAGATACATTGAGAAGATACTTCATACAAAAGGGAACACTTTATGACTACTGCTTTATTCTGGTTCAGAAAAGACCTTAGATTGAAGGATAATCTCGCTTGGGCGAAGGCATGCGAAGCTCATAGGATTCACCCTGTATTTGTTTTAGAACCCGACCTTATTTCAAATGCTGGGTTATACCGACGGCAACAGTTTTTCTTAAATATTTCGGCCCTAGGTTCAGAAATCAAATCGATAGGTGGGAAGCTGAGTGTCATACAAGGACCTGCGAAAGACGTTCTTCCTCGGTATATCAGAGAGAACAATATTGACCACATATATTTCAATGCTGATACGACACCTTTCTCTCGACAGAGAGACGAGAAGCTAGCCAAAGATCTCAGTATTCCTATTAATACTTTTTGGAGTGGTTTAGTTCACCCCCCTAAAACTGTATTAACCCAAAAAGGTGAAATCTCTAAAGTCTTTACTCCGTTCTATAAAAAATGGGTCACGTTTCCTGCTCCCCCCTCAATCCAAGAAAGTCGGCCTACCTTCGTAGACGTTCAACAGAATACACGGGATGAAACTCAAGACTTAATACCAAGTACCTCCAATGAGGGATAC
>PBMJ01000023.1 GCA_002722525.1 Acidimicrobiaceae bacterium
GCTCAGGCTCAACTTGTTGGCTGGCTAGAAGGCTTAATCCAAGGGATTCAAGCTACCCTTTTCGCACAGCAGATGGCTGCTCAACAGCAGCTCGCGAATATGCGTTCAGGCGGGGCATTATTAGCTGGGTCCTCTGGACAGAGCCAAAACATCGAGGACGCTGATGGAGATTCAGAAAATCGACCTGGAACTTATTTGTAGCTATTGGCATAAACCTCAAAGCTCGACTAGAAAGATGAATGACAGAAATGTAATTTGTCATTAAATGATTCAAGTAGTCAGTTGAGATAAGGGGATTGTGGCACTGTGGCAAGGTCTTTCACACACCTACATGTTCATACCGAGTACTCAATGCTTGATGGAGCGTCCCGACTTGAAGAACTGGTCGACGCAGCCGTACAAGATAATCAAAAAGCGCTTGGAATCACTGATCATGGAAATATGTACGGAGTGCTGCCGTTCTACAGAACATGTATAGATAAAGGCGTCAAGCCAATTATCGGTACCGAAGCCTATATGGCTTACGAATCCAGACATGAACGCCCAAGGCGAGGGAGAGGCGGGGTCGATGACTCCGGAGGAAACACAGATGAAGGGCGAAAACTCTATTATCACCTGACCCTTTTGGCAGAAAACAACACCGGTTATAAAAATTTGATTCAGTTGGCGAGTCGAGCCTTTATGGAGGGCTATTACTATAAACCAAGAATTGATTGGGAAGTTCTCAATGATCACAATGAAGGGGTTATCGCTACTACGGGTTGTTTAGGCGGCCAAGTGCTTCAAGCACTTCTGCGTGATGACGAGGAGGAAGCCTATGAACGGGCCGGAAGGCTACAAGAAATATTTGGCAAAGATAACTTGTTTGTTGAACTCCAAGACCATGGAATCCCAGAACAGAAAAGAACAAATCCAGCTTTGCTTCGTATAGCAGAGAAGCTTGGGGCACCCTTACTCGCCACAAACGATTGCCATTACACACATCAACATGACCACATTGCACATGATGCTTTGCTCTGTGTGCAAACTGGGTCTCTGATTAGCGATACAGACAGATTAAAATTTCACGGCGACCACCACTACCTAAAAAGTGCTGCCGAAATGCGGCACGTGTTTGGATCTGTAGAAGTCGCTTGCGACAATACCTTATGGATTGCAGAAAGGGCGAATGTCGAAATTGAATTTGGGAATCCTCTCCTCCCTGATTTCCCGCTACCAGACGGCTTCGCTGACGAAGACGAATACCTCCAATATTTGACACTAAAGGGGGCGAAAGATCGTTGGGGAGATAACCTTCCAGCTGAAATTTCTGACCGTCTAACCTATGAGCTAAGGGTAATTAGTGATATGGGATTTTCTGCGTATTTTCTCATTACTTGGGACCTAATTCGATACGCACGTGAGAACAATATACGGGTTGGCCCAGGTCGAGGCTCGGCTGCTGGTTGTGCTGTTGCATACTCTCTATTTATCACCGATCTCGATCCAATAAAGTACGACCTGTTATTTGAAAGATTCTTGAATCCATCGAGAATATCAATGCCAGATATCGATATGGATTTCGATTCAAGGTATAGGGATCAGATGATCAGCTATGTAGCTCAGCAATACGGAAGAGATCATGTGGCTCAGATTATTACATTTTCTCAAATTAAGGCACGAGCAGCAGTGCGAGACGCTGCCCGTGTTCTTGACAAGCCATATGCTCTTGGAGACAGGATCGCAAAAGCAATTCCACCTAACGTTATGGGTAGGGACACTCCATTGCATGCTTGTCTCCAAAAAGATGAAAAGTACTTAGATGGTTTTAAATCTGCTGCGGAACTCCGTGACATGGTTAATGCTGACCCAGATGTGAAGGAAGTAGTTGATGTTGCTTTGGGCCTTGAAGGACTTCGACGACAAGACTCCGTTCATGCTGCCGGAGTGGTAATAACTAAAGAGCCTCTAACGGAGTATCTCCCCATCCAGCGAAAACCTGAAAAAGGTAAAGACATTGAAGAAGCTCCTGTAGTTACCCAATACGAAATGCAAGCAGTGGAAGACCTGGGTCTATTAAAGATGGATTTCCTTGGCCTGCGGAATCTTGATGTCATCAGTGACACCCTTGAGTTGATCAAATCTACTACAGGAGAAGAACTCGATATCGATGGAGTCCAATTAGACGATGAGAAGACCTATAAGATGCTCTCTGCAGGAAATTCTATAGGTGTTTTTCAACTCGAATCGCCGCCAATGAGAGCATTGATGCGTTCACTTGCACCTTCGAAGTTTGAAGATGTTGCTGCGCTAGTTGCCTTATATAGGCCAGGGCCTATGGCTGCCAATATGCACAATGACTATGCGGATCGGAAAAACGGACGCTTGCCTATCCAATACTTCCACCCAGATGCTGAAGATTTATTATCCGATACCTACGGGCTAATGATTTATCAAGAAAGCGTAATGAGGGTCGCACAGAAATTCGCAGGTTACTCGCTCGCTGATGCCGACTCTCTTCGAAAAGCAATGGGTAAAAAAATCCGTGAAGCCATGGAAAAAGAACGGGAACGGTTTGTCACCGGGATGGTAGAAAATGGTTACGACAGAAATCTTGGCACTGAAGTTTTTGCCACCATTGCGCAGTTTGCCGATTATGCATTTAATAAAAGCCATAGTTACGGGTATGGGCTAATTGCATATCAAACAGCTTTTCTAAAAGTGAACTACCCGATGCAATATATGTCTGCGCTTCTAACGAGCGTAAAGAAAGACAAAGATAAACCAGCTGTATATCTTAACGAATGCAGAATGATGGGTATTGACGTTGTAGTCCCGGATGTAAACAGGGCTGAAATGAATTACTTTCCTGAACTTCGCCCCCAAGATAGAAAGGGAAGCATTGTCTTCGGCTTATCTGCAATCCGAAATGTCGGAGAAGGCCTCGTGAAATTATTACTAGAGGAACGAAACGCCAATGGCCCCTTTGAAAGCTTCTATGATTTCTGTGAGAGAGTTGATATACAAGTGCTCAATAAGCGCGCAATGGAAGCGCTCATAAAAGGTGGCGCATTCGATGGGCTGGGGCATACACGACAAGGTCTTTTGGGAGTATATGAACGGATAGTGGAACAAGTAGTGAACCGACGACGTGAACGCGATATGGGAGTCTTGACCCTTTTTGATGCACCCGCAGAGTCGGAAGTCGTATTCAACGAGAAAATAGAGATCCCAGAAATTGAATTCGAAAAATCTCAGCGCCTCGCATACGAGAAAGAAATGCTAGGCAGATATATTTCTGACCATCCGCTTGGTGGGTACGAACAAGTCCTAAGACGAAAATGTAACTTCACCACATCCTCAGGAGAAAGCGCAGAAGAAGGAAAAGTCGTCGTAGCAGGAGGTGTGGTAACTGACCTCCAAAAGAAGTGGACTCGACGGGGGGATCTCATGGCGAGCTTCACTCTTGAAGATCTTGAAGGGACAGTAGAGGTTATAATTTTCACAAAAGTTATGGCTGAGATCGGCCATAAAGTGGTTGAAGATCAACCAGTCTTAATAACTGGACGAATTGATAAGCGAGACGACAATGTAAAACTAATTTGCCTGGATATAGGCCAACTTGAGACAGATTCAAACGCAGCTTTNACATCCCTAGANATCCGAGTTCCTTCNACAGGGGTAACTGGAAAGCATCTTGATCAGCTGTCTGGGCTTCTCAAAGACCACGATGGTGACTGCGATGTCTATCTTCACNTNGGNGNNAAAAAAATCTGGTTAGGNCCTGAATTTCGAGTCGAGCCNCACTCGGGTTTNCTGGGTGAGATACGTGTTCTGCTNGGNGCCGACTCAATTCAGTAGTNCTCAAGTTGCATAAAAACCNAAATCAGGCTGAAATAGTAANTAGAGGTCGATAGGTAGTGCCCTTGCGGAGAAATATGGCATTCGAAATAGAAACAAAGGACTGTACAGCAGTAACAGATGCTGAGTTGGGTGAACTGGAGGCGGTAGCCGCCGACTCTTCGTGCGCTTTTTCAATGGGCCTTCTGTCTAAGCAGGCTGAAGAATGGGTTCTGCTCACAACGGCTCGCGAAAATGACAAATTGCGAGGTTACGTTTTCTATACGCTGGAGAGAATAGGTGGCACCCCTGCTGTAGTTATGGGGTTGGCATCCGTAGAACGAAACAACAAGAGGGCTTCAACTCTGCGTTCTCTAATGTCTGAGGTCTACCACAGAGCGTTAATGGCATTTCCAGATGAAGACGTTGTCTTTGGAACTCAACTGATCAATCCTGGCGCTTTCGAAGTATTTCGTGATCTTGAACAAGAGCTCCCAAAATATGGACATAAGGTTTCCGGAGAGGAAAGGGCGTGGGGTACAAGATTCGCTAAGCGGCTAGGTGTTTCTTCGCTTGCCTATGACGACAGGACTTTTGTTGCTTTAGGTGATGGGTCCACTCCTAGAATTTTCGACTATGAAAGCGCTAAAGAAGACAAAGTCAGTAAAGACGTTCAAGAGCTGTTTAAAGCGGTTCAGGTAGAGAACGGTGACACATTGATCGTACTCGCATGGGCGATGGCTGAGCGTCTAGAGAAACTTGGCCGATAACAAGAACAAGGACTTTGCGAACTTCACCCAGCTTGTGAGAGGGCGAAGAATGACTCGCAGTTTTACACGCGATAAGGTCAGTGCTGAACTTGTTGATGTATTAGTGGGATTAGCTCGATTAGCTCCGCGAGCAGGTAACACTCATGGGATTGAGTTCTTGATCCTAGAGAATAGTCACGTTGATGAGTATTGGGAAACTACTTTTAACGAGAAGAACCGAGACGATTTTCCTTGGCCAAATCTATTCAACGCCCCAGCCCTGATATTGATATGGGTTGACCCTGAAAGATATCTAGAGCGATATTCGGAAGGTGATAAGGCGAAAAGCGGACTTGGTGAGGATGCATCGGCATGGCAAACCCCTTATTGGTGGGTTGATGGAGGTATGGCTGCCATGACAATTTTGATGGGAGCGGAAGCCAGAGGGTTAGGTGCTCTATTTTTTGGGCTTTTCGATCATGAGGAGAATATTAAAGCTAGCTTCGAGGTTCCAAAGAGACTTAAATCTATTGGCGCCATCGCCCTAGGGTTCGCGGACAACCATCAGAGAGGAAGTAGGTCCCTAGATCGCCCTAAGAGGGAATTTGATGAGGTGGTGCATCGGGGCCGCTGGGCCACTTGATTACCAAACAGAAAAACGCGCTAAGATCAGATAGAACAAATGGAGACTTGATGACCGAACCAGACAACTCAGCATTAATAAAGCAGGTTCCTTTTGTTGACTACCTTGTTCTAGGTGAGGAACCGTACCTCATCAGCAACGAATGTAATCAGTGCCAAGCAAGGTACTTTGATCGCAGAAATGCTTGTGCGCGCTGTTTTGGTGACCAATTTACGAAAGTAAAAGTTGCATCATCTGGTGTGGTCACGAGTTTCACAATTGTTGAAATGGGCCCCGTGCCTTATGTTTCAGCAGTTGTGGATTGTGACGGCACCCCAGTCAGGTGCACTCTCATCGGGGTGGACCCGACCCCAGAGAAAGTCCAACTCGGAATGAGTGTAGAGTTAACAACATATTCCATGGGTGAAGACAGTGAAGGAACTGAGGCAATAGCGTTTGGCTTTACTTCAGCGCGATAAACATAAAAGGAGCAAGTAATGGGATCGGAAGACATCTGGATATTAGGTTCCAACATGACGAAATTCGGTAAACATCCTGAAAAGGACGTTCTTGATTTAGCCTCTGAAGCTAGCGTTGCCGCTCTTCGTGACGCAGAAATGACAATGTCTGATATAGGGGTTCTAGGCGTTGGAAACTTGATGAACGCAGGAGCAGGGATCGGTCAACAATTACAGAAACAAATTGGCCAAACCGGCGTCCCTGTCTTTAATGTCTCTAATGCTTGCGCTACTGGAGCAACAGCGCTTCGTGTGGCGATAATGGCTGTCAAGGCTGGAGAAGCTGATGTCGGCATGGCAGTAGGGGTTGAAAAACTGGCCGGAGCTGGGCTGCTTGGCCAAAGAGGCCCGAAACCGCAATCAGAAACATGGGAACCAAGCGGTCGATTCGGAGCGATTGGTTCAACCGAAGGTCGTATCGGAACCAACATCATGCCCGGCGTATTTGCCCAAGTAGGAATGGAGTACGGCCACAAATACGGCGGAACAAGCTTTGAGCTCTTCGCACGCATTTCTGAGAAAAACCACGCACACTCAACATTAAATCCCCTTGCTGCATATCAAAAGAGATTTACGCTAGATGAGATTATGAACGATGTCATGATCTCATACCCAAATACCCGACCAATGTGTTCGGGTAATTGTGATGGGGCAGCTGCAATGATTGTAGTGAATGATGGAAAAAAGAACTCAATGCCAGCAGAAGTTCAGAAGAGAGCTATCAAGATTTCCGCATCAGTGCTAACTTCTGACCCATGGGAAGAGGGCTGCCAAATCCTTCCGGACGTCAATACCCTTACTCGTAATGCAGCAACACAGGCATACGAACAAGCAGGCATTGGGCCCGAAGACTTAGACCTAGTTGAACTACATGACTGTTTTGCCACCGCCGAACTAGTGCATTACGACAATCTCATGCTTTGTGAACAAGGCGGAGCAGTTGATTTTTTCGAGTCTGGCGCTCCTTGGCGTGATGGGGCAAAGCCTGTCAACGTATCAGGTGGTTTGCAATCGAAAGGACATCCCATTGCCGCTACCGGAATCGCAAATATTCACGAAATCGTCATGCATTTACGAGGAGAAGCGGGTGACAGGCAGATTGAAGGAGCGAAAGTGGGCCTAGCGCATGTTATTGGTCTCGGTTCAGCCTGCGGAGTCCACATTTTAGAAAAGGCTGCCTAGAAATCTTATTCTTCTGAGTAAGTGCCAAAACTCCATATATTTTTCCGTTAGGATCCTTAACAGAGAATTCTCATGATTAGAAGCTATCTCGATCACTAAGCGCACTGGCACTACTACTTCTAAGTATCGGCCATACTGCTATCTCCATAGTCTGAGATTATCCGAGGTAATAGCTTTTCGTCTAGGGCTTCAATTTTTAGAGATTACAGGCGGCGTGTAGTCTTTTAGCAGGCGATAAAGGAAGAGGAAGATGAGTAATAACGAAAAATTCTACATAAACGGCGAATGGGTTAATCCCTCTGGGTCAGACACCGTTGACGTCATTAATCCTGCTACCGAAGAGGCTGTAGGAACGATCAGTCTAGGAAACCGAAGTGATGTTGACGCAGCCGTCGCTGCTGCTCAGGAAGCATTCCACTCGTTCTCACAAACTTCAGTAGAAGAACGAATGGACTTACTTAACAAGATTACAGAAATCATTGGAGCACGATCGGAAGACCTTGCAGCAGCAATTACTTCGGAAATGGGCGCCCCAAATGGATTAGCAAAGGCTGCTCAGGCTGGAACTGGACTATTTCACTTCGCAACAACAGCAGCGGTCTTAGCTGACTTTCAATTTGAAGAAGAACAGGGAAAGAATCTAATCGTTAAGGAACCAATCGGCGTTGTAGGGATGATCACCCCATGGAACTGGCCGATAAACCAAATAGCTTGTAAAGTCGCTCCTGCTTTAGCAGCTGGCTGCACCATGGTGCTGAAACCATCTGAAGTTGCACCCCTAAACGCTATTATTTTTGCAGAAATAATGCACGAAGCAGGTGTTCCCGCAGGCGTTTTTAACCTAGTGAATGGTGACGGGCCGACGGTTGGATCATATATGTCATCCCACCCTGGAATAGACATGATGTCATTTACTGGATCGACCAGAGCGGGAATCGAAGTCGCAAAGAACGCCGCTCCAACGGTGAAGCGAGTTGCGCAGGAACTCGGAGGTAAATCAGCGAATATTATTCTTGATGATGCGAATCTTGAAGAAGCTGTTGGCAGAGATGCTTTCGGAATGTGCATGAACTCTGGACAATCTTGTAATGCGGGAACAAGAATGCTTGTCCCTAATTCAAAAATGGAAGAAGCTAAAGCAATCGCTAAAGCATCGATGGAGGCGGTATCGGTCGGAGACCCTACTAGCGACGGAACTACCATTGGTCCCGTTGTTTCAGAAGTCCAATGGAACAAAATTCAAGCTCTTATCCAAGCTGGTATTGATGAAGGAGCAGAACTAGTATGTGGAGGCACAGGAAGACCAGACGGGCTTGAGAAGGGCTTCTACGTTAAGCCGACTCTATTTGCAAATGTCACTAATGATATGCAAATAGCTCAAGAAGAGATCTTCGGCCCTGTCCTTTCTATGATTGGCTACGAAGACGATCAAGAAGCAGTCTCTATTGCAAATGACACGGTATATGGGCTTGCTGGATATATTTCGGGAAGCCATGACCGGGCTGTAGAGATAGCCCGCCAAATCCGAACTGGAAATATGCATGTTAATGGTGCAGGCCCTGACTTCAATGCACCATTCGGCGGATACAAACAGTCTGGGAATGGAAGAGAGTGGGGAACGCACGGCCTCGAAGAATTCCTTGAAGTAAAAGCCATTCTTGGGGGAGCTGCTTCCTAAGGATCTTGATGAAGCTAATACAGAAAGTCGGTGTATGGGTTGAAGGTGCGCGCCTGAAAACTATTCCGGCTGCAATTGTTCCAGTTCTCGTAGGAACTTCATCAGTTGAAACGGATTTCAACCTATTGAGATTTCTTCTTGCCCTTGTAGTGTCGACAGCTCTTCAAATCGGTGTTAACTATGCGAATGATTACTCCGATGGTATTCGGGGGACTGACAAGGACAGGGTAGGTCCAAGAAGACTTGTAGGTTCTGAACAAGTTGAACCCGCAAAGGTCAAACTAGCAGCCGTGATATCATTTCTGATAGCCGCAGTAGCTGGACTTATTCTTGCTGTTATCACAAGCCTCTGGCTGATTGCTATCGGACTCTTAGCTATTCTAGCCGCTTGGTTTTACACGGGAGGCTCAAAACCATATGGGTACTCTGGTTATGGCGAGATTTCTGTTTTTGTTTTCTTCGGATTAGTCGCAACAGTTGGATCCGCTTTTGTTCAAATAGAAACAATCGAAATGTCGTCGATTGTTTGTAGTATTCCTGTCGGTCTATTAGCTTCGGCGCTTTTAGTAGTGAACAATTTTCGGGATATCGAAACTGACTCAAAGACAGGTAAGCACACACTCGCTGTTCGGCTTGGGAAGTCAAAAACCCAAATGCTTTATGCCTTTATGATTTTTGGGGCAGTAGGAACGTGTCTATTGATAGCTCTTTTGTATGCGCTTTTAGTACTAATAGTTCTTGCAGTTCTTCCTTTAAGCCTGAAATTAATTTTCGATGTGTATACAAAAACAACTTCACCAGACTTGATTAAAATTCTTGAAAATACGGCAAAATTACATATGCTGTCCGGTCTTCTGCTTGCGATAGGTTTAATCGCTGGCCTTTGATTCAATTAGATTGATGGATCTCGAGACGGTTTCCAGCAGGGTCGTGAAGAAAGCACTGCAAGGAAGAACCGATTGGAGACGGGGACGTTACAGCTATTCCGTCTTCAAGAAGCGTTTCGCAAGCTTTATAAATATCTTCAACGAGTAAGGCTATATGTTGCCCGCTATCTTTAGGGACTTCTCCCTCTTTGAGATGGATTTGCCTTCCATCAGATGCTTGAAGTCACGCTCCCGTCGAAGGATCCGGTTTAGCAACTTCTTCAAATCCAAAGTACTTCGAATAGAACTTCACGGAAGCCTGTATGTCAGTTACGTTTAACGCAATGTGGTGCAATTCGGATTTCACAGTGACTACTTAGATTTTTTCTCCGGTGAATAATTGGGTTGATCCCGGAGTGAAGAGTTTCCGCTCCACTCGTGTGAATCCAGCTTGCTCAATCATGCTAATTATTTCTTGATATGGAGGTAGGTAAGAGAATGATCTTGGTAGATACGAATAGGCTGACTTATCCGAAAACAAACCCCCTACTTTAGGAACGATACGATCGAAATAGAGATGGTGTCCCCAATTCAAAAAACGATTTTCAGGTTCTGCAACATCCAAAAATCCAAATTTCCCACCTGACTTGAGGACACGGCTTACTTCTTCGAAGAAGGCGGGAAGTTCAGTCAAATTTCGAAGAGCAAAGCCGCAGGTCACTCCGTCAATAGAATTCTCCCGAACAGGTAATCGGAGGACATCGGCCTGAGAAAGTATTGAAAAGGATGGCGAAGCGCTAAGCATCCCGAAAGAGAAATCAAATCCCATCGGAAGCATCCCAGCTTTCTCCAACTCAACGCAGAAATCACCTGTCCCACATGCGAGGTCAGCCACTATAGACTCAGGTGGCAGCTTAAGTGCCTTAACTGTTTTTTTCCGCCAGCGAACATCAAGTCGAAAAGTCATAATCCTGTTGACGAAATCGTATCGAGGGGCAATCCGGTCGAACATTTCCTGAACTGCCTCGTATTTCTCATTACCTTCAGGGAGGCTATCTTCATCTAGATTCATATTCATGTCGTTATCTTTACCTGCTATATAGGTTTGAACGATACCTTCGCTTTTGAGTTTTATACACGGTATCTGAAAGCACGATTAGTGAGAAAATGTGTGAATCCTATTTTTTCATATGTTCGAAGTGCAGGAATGTTGTCGGACTCGACGTAAAGCATTCCTGTTGAAATTCCTTTCGAGTGAAGGTAGTTCAGTCCCGCCTCAGTCATCGGTTTCCCAAGCCCAGTTCCGTGATAGTCCGGATCAATAGCAATAGCGTAAATTTCACCGAGTGGGGGCCTGTGATCCTTGTGGATCTTTGTCCAGCAGAAGCCAGCTAGTCGGCCATCAGGCTCGTAAAGGAGAAAACCTTTTGGATCAAACCATTCTTCATTTTTCAGTTCTGCGAGACTAGATTTATTCAAGTCCCCTTGCTCAGGATGCCAAGCAAATGCCCTACTATTTACCGAGAGAAAGGCATCATCGTCAATGCCGGATTCAAAGATTCTAGTTTGAAGCGATGACTCCTGAACTGGTAGAGAACACCGTAGCTGAACTAGGTCGCGATATGGAGTAAACCCAGTTGAGGCCATTCGGTTAGAGTCTTCGTGATCAGAATTCTCAATCCAAAGTTGAATCTCGTCTCCCTTCTGAAATTCAGAGCATCTAGGGCTACTTAATAGTTCACTAACATCTTGTTTCAAAGCTAAACGGTCATGTCCGTCTGTAACAGTGATTGAGAGTACGTAACCTCTAGGAGCAGTGGAAGAAATAACAATTGCCATATCTCCAAACTATCGGGCATGGGCTGTTGTATGTTGAAATTATGGCAAGACCAAGAACTCCTAAGGGTCGATGTTTACGAACTCATGAAGAATTAAGGACAGAATATCCAGACGCTGAATGCGAACTGGAGTATAAGAATCCATTTCAGCTCCTTGCTGCGACGATACTTTCGGCTCAAGCTACAGATGTATCTGTGAATAAAGCAACGCCGGATCTATTTAAGCGTTTCCCTAGTCCGGAGGAGTTGTCGGTTGCAAATGTAGAGGAAGTTGAAACGTATATAAATAGCATCGGCCTATTTAGGGGGAAAGCGAAAAATCTTGTCGGAATGGCACAACGGCTGGTAGAAGAATTTGATAGTCAAGTACCTGAATCTATGGGTGATCTAGTTTCTCTTCCTGGTGTCGGCAGGAAAACTGCAAATGTTGTTCGCAGTGTTGTTCTTGGGCTTCCTGGACTTCCTGTTGATACTCATGTGGGCCGATTAGCACGACGGTTGGCTATTACAGAGGAGAATGATCCCGTAAAGATCGAGTTTGCATTAAACCCGATGCTTCCAGCACAAGAGCGAGGAGAGTTTAGTTTGCGAGTGATTTTGCATGGAAGACGAGTTTGTTTTGCACGAAAGCCAAATTGCGATGAATGTGCCTTGAATTATTTTTGCCCTAGCGCATTTACTCTCTAAGATCGGCGGCAGCTCTTCGAAGCCTTCGATTCGCTGAAATTAGTGCACGTTCAACTTCAAATAGTTCATGTGCGCAGCTTT
Source organism: Acidimicrobiaceae bacterium (assembly GCA_002722525.1). GTDB lineage: Bacteria > Actinomycetota > Acidimicrobiia > Acidimicrobiales > UBA8592 > UBA8592. Next base: position 12,041 of record PBMJ01000023.1, read on the forward strand.
CAAATGCTGAAGCTTCCATATCTTTGGCGACAGTTACGATTCGCGAGATTAGGCCATCAATTTGAAAACCTGCGGAGGATATTTCAGCTATACCTTGCTCGCGTTTGTCATCGTTGTTTTCCATAATCTTGCTCCTAGTGGAAAATGCTCCCCAAGTAGCCTTTCCCGCGTATACCGTAGACGGTATGTTAAACAAACTCGACCTTACCAGAGTTGCCGATAAAGAGGTTACCGCAGCGCTCCCACGACCTAATTTAGAAGGAATTGCTCCAGAAGAGTTAGTTGCTGAAATTATTGCAACCGTAAGAGAGGGCGGGGATAGTGCCCTTAGTCATTACGCAGAGAAGTACGATGGGCGGATACCTAAACATTTATCAGTTCCCGATTCTGAAATGAGTTTAGCGTTAAATTCAATCTCGGCTGATCTAAGAGAAGCGTTAGAGGATGCAGCGAATCGGATTCAGAATTTTCATGAAACTCAGGTCTTGGAAACTGAAGTAACAAATGATGGAGAGATTGCTGTCGAAACTAAGCATCAGCCAGTTATGCGGGCAGGTTGTTATGTTCCCGGTGGGAGGGCAGCGTACCCATCAACGCTTCTGATGACAGCTATTCCNGCAAAAGTGGCTGGAGTNAAGGAGGTCATAGTTTGTGTTCCGCCAGATGCNTCTGGTTCAGTTANNCAAGCAACGNTGGCAGCTGCAAAGATTGCAGGAGTAACNGCTGTTTATGCNGTTGGTGGGGCTCAGGCCATAGCAGCGATGGCTTATGGNACTGAAACGATNNCAGCTGTAGATGTCATAGTNGGNCCAGGAAATCTTTATGTGGCGACAGCGCAAAGACAAGTAGCTGGCGACGTTGGGGTAGCNTCATCTTTTGCNGGCCCCTCTGAAATCGTAGTTATCGCTGACGAGAGTNCATCACCCAAATANGCGGCCATTGATTTAATCGTTCAAGCTGAACATGGNCCGGATGGGCTTGCATGGNTAATTTCTTGGGATCAGGAAGTAATCGATAAAATTCTGTCAGANCTAGAGTNGATGGTTTCGATTTCAGACCGCAAAGAGATGATCAACGAAACGTTTGTCAATGGAGGGTATGCAGTGCTAGTTAAAGGCCCTCAACAAGCCATGGAAGTTGCAAACACCGTAGCCCCAGAGCATTTGCAGCTAATGACATCTGAGCCAAGGAATCTTTTGGACCTTTTGCAAAATGCTGGTGCTGTATTCTTAGGAAACATGTCTCCGGCCTCAGTTGGCGATTATGTGGCTGGACCATCCCATGTCCTTCCAACCCATGGGAGTGCCCGTTTTGCGGGCGCCTTAACTGTTGCAGATTTTTGCAAAGAAATACACATCATTTCAGTTAAAGATTCAGCACTTGAGAGGATTGGTAAAAGCGTAATAGAGATCGCTGAAGCAGAAGGACTTAGCGGACATGCAGATTCCATCAGAGTTAGATTAGAAGGGGAGTCATGAACTTGCCAAAAATTAGAGACGACCTTTCTTTGCTTGAGGGGTACCACTCCCCACAGGTAGATGTCGAAATCCGGCTCAACACAAATGAAAGCCCGATCCCACCGCCTATCAAATTGATAGAAGATCTAGGGCGAGAGTTATTGAAGGTTAATTGGAACCGTTACCCAGACCGAATGGCAAGCCGACTCCATAGTGATATAGCTAAATTTCACAGTGTGGATTCCAGCATGGTGCTTGCAGCGAATGGATCTAATGAAGTCCTACAAAGTTTACTCCTTACATACGGAGGGTTTGGAAGGAAGGCATCGGTGTTTGAACCTACGTATGCCCTTCACTCTCACATCTCGGCTCTTACTGGAACCGAAGTGATTATTGGAGAATGCAGCGAAGATTTCACTATAGAAGAGTCAACTGTTGATGCTGTACTTCGACAAGAGCCAGATGTGCTTTTCCTATGTTCGCCGAATAACCCCACAGGCGTAGTCGCAGAGAGGGAGTTTGTTGAATCGGTTATCGAGAGATGTTCAAGTCTTGGGACTCTAGTTATTATCGATGAAGCGTATGGGGAATTTTCTGATTGGTCAGCGGTTGATCTCATTCGTGAAGGTTCCCACATAGCTGTAACAAAGACCTTTTCGAAGACATGGAGCATGGCAGGAATCCGGCTGGGATATGTAGTAGCACCAAGTGGGATTATAGAAAATGTGCGAAATGTAGTCCTCCCTTACCATCTCGATTCCATGAAGCAAATTGCTGGGTCTCTAGCTTTGCAATATATAGGCGACATGCATTCACGTATAGATCTTCTAATTGAAGAGCGAGAAAGGATGGCAAGAAAGCTCTCCGATTTTCCCGTTCGGCAATGGCCAAGCGGAGCGAATTTCATCCTCTTCCGACCAACCGATGAGGCAAGAATTTCAGGTGTATCCCTATGGGAATCGCTACTCGAAAGGTCAATTTTGGTAAGAAACTGTTCATCGTGGCCAAGGCTTGAGGGGTGCTTGAGAGTGACAATTGGAACTACAGAGGAAAATAACTCGTTTCTTGAGCATCTTGAAGCAATACTGGTGTAATGGAACAAAGAACAGCAACTTACTCTCGCACGACGAAAGAGACTGAAATTAATGTCTCTTTAACGATCGATGGTAGTGGGAAAACAAATATCTCCACAGGACTACCATTTTTTGATCATATGCTCGATCAATTGGGAAGGCATAGCGGTTTTGATCTTACCGTTCAGGCCGATGGAGATCTTGAGATAGACGCTCACCACACAGTTGAAGATGTTGGGATTGCTATCGGGGAATGTTTCAAGCAGGCCATTGGGGACAAGGCAGGTGTGCAAAGATTCGCAACTGCTGCTTGCCCCCTTGATGAGGCACTTGTCGAAATTGCGCTAGACCTATCGGGTAGGCCATTTCTGCATTACGAAATTGATCCCCCTGGACAGAAGATCCTTAGCGACCCTCCATTCGACCCTCAATTGGTAGAGGAATTCTGGCGAGCATTTGTAAGCTGTGCAGACATCACTGCTCACCAAGTTCTAGTGCGAGGGAAAAACACCCACCACATCATTGAGTCGTTATTCAAGAGCATGGCACGAGCTTTATCTGATGCTGTTCGGGTACGCGGAAGTCAAATACCATCGACCAAGGGTGTTCTATAGATATGCCGACGATTGCGGTGCTTGATTATGGCATCGGGAACTTGAGATCAGCGCAGAAAGCTTTAGAAAGAGCTGGCGCAGATGCGGTCCTCACTTCTAAAGCTGAAGTGATTAAAAAGGCAGCTGGTGTTGTGCTGCCGGGGGTTGGAAATTTTGGAACGTGTATCGAAGCACTCCGCAGAACCGGTGTTGATCGGATGGCCTTGGATACCATTGAATCCCGTCGCCCATTTTTAGGTATCTGTATAGGGATGCAACTACTATTTGAAGGGTCGGAAGAGTCGCCAAACCACCAAGGATTGGGCGTCCTTTCTGGACAAGTCCGAATCCTTCCCGAAAGTGTAAGGCGCCCTCAAATGCAATGGAACGCCATACATGTGCGGAAAGACTCACAGATACTTAAAGGACTGGATGGTAAATGGCTGTACTTTGTGCACTCATATGCCGCAGATCTATCTCCAGACAATGAGATAGTCGCAGCGACATGCAGTTATGGAAATGATGTTGTCGCTGCAGTGCAATCGGAGAATGTTTTTGCTACGCAGTTCCACCCAGAAAAATCTAGTGATGCCGGTAAAGAATTTTTAGTAAATTTCGTCAAGTCTTGTAAGGGGGTTTAATGGATTTTGTGATTTACCCGGCGATAGATATTGTTAATGGGAAGTGCGTTCGACTACATCAAGGAAACTACGATCTTGAAAAAATCTATAACGAGGACCCAGTATCGCAGGCGCTGTACTTCGCTTCTGAGGGCGCCCGATGGATTCATGTTGTTGACCTTGACGCTGCTCGCACAGGTAATCCAGAAAATCGGGAAATAATTTCACGAATAGCTTCTACCGTTCCAATCCCGATTCAGGTAGGAGGTGGGGTAAGAAGTATCGATTCGGCTAAAGCACTCTATGGCAGCGGAGTGGAACGTGTCGTAATAGGTACGGCTGCGGTAGAGAACCCGAGCCTTATAGAAAGCCTGACACGCCAAGGGGAACGCGTTGCTGTAGGTCTCGATGGAAGAAACGGGCGAATAGCAACTAGAGGCTGGAAGGACGATACCGGATTTCTAGTTACAGAAATGGCCAAGCAATTTGAAGATTCAGGTGTAGACGCAGTCATAGTGACAGAAATAGGACGTGACGGAACCCTACTTGGGCCCGACACGAAAGGCTTGAAAGAAGTTCTAGCTTCAACAGCTCTTGAAGTTATTGCTTCAGGAGGCGTAGGGTCTCTCGATGATATAAAAACTCTCTTAGAACTAGAATCTGACGACCGAAAACTAGGGGGCGTGATCATCGGCAAATCTCTATACGAAAATAAAATTGACCTTCTATCCGCACTGAATGTATCTCACCCAACACACCGAATCAAAGAGAAAAATGAAGACTGTTAGAATCATCCCTTGCCTAGATGTATCTGAGGGAAGGGTCGTTAAAGGAACAAATTTTGTAAACCTCGTTGATGCGGGCGACCCAGTTGAACTTGCCGCCCTTTATGACATAGAGGGGGCAGATGAACTTGTCTTTCTTGATATAACCGCTTCATCTGATAATAGAGATACAGTTTATGACTTGGTTCGACGCTGCGCAGAAAAAGTATTTATTCCCTTCACGATTGGGGGGGGAATCCGAACTGTATCGGACGCAAGGAAACTGCTTCGTGAAGGTGCAGAAAAAGTTTCTGTGAATACTGCGGCAGTGAAAAGACCAGAATTGATTTCAGAAATAGCAGCTGAGTTTGGTAATCAATGTGTAGTTCTTGCAATCGACGCTCGAAAAAATACTCAAGATGAAGCTGTTCATTCAAAGAGCGGCTATGGGGTCTACATAAATGGAGGACGGACGCCAACACAACTTGATGTCATAGAGTGGGCTCAGGAGGGTCAAAGACTAGGTGCTGGAGAGATTCTCTTAACCTCGATGGACAGGGACGGCACAAAAGATGGTTTTGATTGCGAGCTTACGAAAGCCGTCTCTTCTGCAACAAACATTCCGATTATCGCTAGCGGAGGAGTGGGGAGAATCGAAGATTTCCTTGAGGGTGTAACTACGGGGTCAGCTGACGCCCTTCTAGCTGCTAGCGTTTTTCATTTCGGCGAATTGAGTATTTCTGAAGTAAAAAGCTACCTCCACTCCAGTGGGGTGCCAGTACGACCAACCTTTAGGAATAATTAAACGAACAAAACATTACAAATTCAATCGATAGTCGACACTTTAATGATTAGCCGATACCTTGGAACATCGTGAGCACAACTAAAACCTCTGCAACTGAAAACAAAGATCAACCAGCTTCCGAAGAGCAGACTAAAAAGGCGCGGGAAAAGAAAAGAAGAGCTCATACTCCTTCTCCATCCGAGCGCTTACCAATTAAAATGCTGAACGATAGGATTCTTGTTGAAATTCCCAATGATGAAGGTGAGCGCAGATCGACAGGAGGAATCCTAATACCTGCAACAGCGCAAGTATCTCGCCGTTTGGCTTGGGCGGAAGTAAAGGCAACAGGGCCTAACGTCAGAAGTATGGAAATAGGAGACCAGGTTCTATTCAATCCTGAAGATCGCTATGAGGTAGAAGTCCGGGGTAAGGATTACATTATTCTCCGGGAGCGTGATATTCACGCGGTTGCAGCCGAGCGGCTTGACCAAGGATCTACTGGGCTTTACCTCTAACAATGACCACCACGCTAGAAGAATTCAGCGAACTAGCGAATGAATACACAGTTATACCTGTATGGAAAGAACTTGTCGCAGACTATATAACTCCTGTTGCTGCATTCATGAGAGTAGTTGGGGATGGTGATGGTTTTCTCCTTGAATCCGTCGAACACGGAGAGAGGTGGAGCAGGTGGTCATTTATAGGAAGAAATCCATTACTTACAGTTAAGAAAAAAAACGGAGAAATTGAGATTCTGGGTGATTATCCCGAGGATATTCCTAATGACGGCAAGCTTCTAGGTTTTATTAATGATTTACAAAACCGATTAACATCACCCGCCCTTGAAGAGCTTCCACCAATGCATAGCGGAATAATGGGCTATGTAGGTTATGACCTAGTTCGTGAGATAGAAGATCTACCTAACACCCCTTACGATGATCTGTCTATTCCCGATGCAATTCTTTCGGTTATCGGGGAATTGGCTGTCTTTGATCATTGGAAGCAACGAGTTGTCCTAATTGCGAATGCTATTGTCCCTCGTGGAAGTTCTCAACAGGAGACGGAAGCTGCATATGTTGAAGCTATGAATCGATTAGAGCTCTTAGCCACTGATGGAGCTCGCTCAATTCACGAGCCACTTCTTGACCCTCCAATCCTTAATGGTGAACTTCCGCCAGTCCAACCCACAATGACAAAAGAGGAATACTGCTCGGCTGTAGAGATTGCGAAAGAACATATTTTGGCAGGGGATATCTTCCAAGTGGTGTTATCGCAACGGTTCGACTTTGCTCTGAACGCTGACTCCTTTGATGTTTACAGAGTTC
>PBMJ01000024.1 GCA_002722525.1 Acidimicrobiaceae bacterium
CGTCCCATGGCTAGAAACTACTCGAATTGGCGATAACTTAATTGCCAGAACTGAGATGGGGAAAGATCAACGTTTACTTCTAGGAGGCCACACCGATACTGTTCCGGCAAATAATAACTTAGAAGCTCGATTAGAAGGAGAGACTCTGTGGGGTCTCGGGTCAGCAGATATGAAAGGCGGCTTGGCCGTAATGCTCTCCTTGGCCGAGTCAATATCCTCTCCCGCTTTTGACATGACGTACCTTTTCTACGCCAGAGAGGAAGTAGCAGCTGAACATAGTGGTTTAAAAGATATTGTTGGAGAAAATCCTGAACTACTCAATGCCGATTTAGCTCTTCTGGGAGAGCCTACCTCTGGAACTGTTGAAGCAGGTTGCCAAGGTACAATGCGATTCCTTCTTGAATTAAAAGGACAACGAGCTCACACTGCTAGGCCATGGATGGGCGTAAATGCTATTCACCGCCTAGACAAAGCACTTGAAGTCCTTAACAATTATGAAGAAAGAAAGCCTGTAATCGAAGGATGCGAATACCGTGAAGCCCTTCAGGCGGTTCGGATCGAGGGTGGAGTCGCAGGTAACGTAGTACCGGACAAAGTCACACTGACGTTTAACCATCGAGTAGCCCCAGATAGAGACCTCGAAGAAGCCGAGAGCTTTATCAGAAGAGTTTTCTCTCCCATGCTCACGTCTGATGATGAGCTGAAACTAGTTGATTCAGCTCCGCCCGCAAAGCCAGGTCTTTCCAATCCAATGCTGGCATCAATGATTGGGAAACACGACCTTCAAGTACGAGCGAAACTCGGGTGGACTGATGTGGCATTTTTTGATCAGCGAGGAATTCCAGCAGCGAATTTTGGCCCTGGAGATGCGACTCTGGCACATACTCAAGAGGAAAGAATTACCAAACCAGCAGTAGATTCGTGTTACTTAGTTCTGAAAAGCTTGATAGAGAACGGCCTCTAAATTTTTCTAAGCACGGTCACAACTTTGCCAAAAATCTGGACCTGTTCATCACGGATGGCGTTTGTTTCAAATCGCATGGGTGACATCATTGAATTTGCTGGTTCGAGAACTATGTAAGACCCTTCTCTATTAAAAGTCTTTACGGTCGCTTCTTCTCCGGAAATTCCTGCAACGACTATTTCACCTGAATCGGCCGTTTCCTGTTTCCTTGCCACGACAAAGTCACCGTCAAAAATCCCAGCTTCAATCATTGAGTCACCACGAACTCTCAGCATAAATAACTCGCCCTCTCCGGTCAGGTCTGAGGGGAGAGGCATGACTTCTTCGACATTTTGAGCGGCGAGAACGCCAGATCCGGCCGCTACATCACCAACAAGAGGTACATGAGTAACGGGTCGCCTATCAATAACAGCTCCTGAACCAGCATCCCAATGAACTTCGATGGCCCTGTTTTTTGTTGGGTCCCGACGAAGATATCCTTTATCTTGGAGGGTATTAAGGTGGTTGTGGACAGTAGATGGAGAATTGAGTCCGACAGCTTGTCCGATTTCACGCACAGTGGGAGGGTAGCCCTTATCACGAATTGCGCTGTCTATGAATTCCAATATCTGAGACTGTCTTTTTGTTAATGGATTGTCAGGCATACTGCCTCCTCATCCCCTTATTTAAAAGGTTTTTAAGATAAGTTAAATTACATAGTTGTAACCGAACATATGTTCGTATATATTAACTATAGGAACAAACGTTCGTAGAACCTATGTTCGCCGAACAATTGTTCGAAGTCAAGTACCTAACTAAGGAAACATGAAAATGTCTACTGGAATAATTGTCACACCCGTTTGGGAGAATGTTGATATGAAACAAAATCTTCACTTCAACCCAGTACTTAAAGACCAATACCAAAGCGAGTTACTAGAATTTTCGTTACAACAAGAGGTAGATGCTCCTTCTGTTTGCAGTGAAGATATCTCATTAGATTCCCGCAGTTACCTTCGGCGAAGGCTCTTTGCCGGCTTACTACTAATAATTGTGGGGGCTCTCTTTTGGACAGCCATCTCATTAGTCATAGGCGTTGGGGAGAAACAAGTTGGAGCAGATCTTACGAGTAATGCTTCGAGAGAAATTTACATTGTTGCACCTGGCGATACCTTGTGGTCAATTGCAAGTACTATTGATAATGATGGAGACCCTCGAGATACCATTGATCGCCTAGCGGATTTAAATGGTGGCAGCTCAATCTATATCGGGCAAAGATTGATTCTAAGTAGCTAACTAATGGCTCTTTGCCGACGGTTTATGCGAGGTTGAGAGAAGTAAGTTTGTTAGATATCAGGATCGTTTTCTTAGAAATCTCTTAAAAGTAAAATCTCCAACTACCAGTTCGCGATCTAAGATAACCTTTCCAGCTTGATAACTCTCTGCAGTCGTCACTATTTGAGATTGGGGGTCTGAAGAGTATCTAGGGCTGATCGTTATACAGAATTCATCGAAGAGGTCAAGGTCCACTAATTGCTGGTTTAGATTTGGGCCTCCTTCAACAAGAATCACGGGTCCATAAGCTTCCGCCAGGGTAGGTATAGCTGCCTTAAGATCAACTAATGATTCTCCTATTTGAAAGATGTCTGTATTTTTGAAGAGAGGAAGCGCCCCTTTGTTGCGGCCTGTTTTCGATGTCAGAATCGCAGGACGGTAATTGGGGGACGAAAAGAGGGGTGAGTCCGGATCAAGATTTAAGCTATTGGTTACTACTGCAATTGTCGGTAGCGGGGATCTATTTTGAGAAGACCGAATTTGAGTCATCCGATCAGATATAACAGGTGCTGAGTAATTTTCTGCCCTTACTGTCCCAGCAGCAACCAAAATCACATCGGACAGGCCTCGTAGCGTTCGAAATAATGCCTTATCCATCGGCCCACCTAATGCACCAGAAGTTCCGTTTAGTGTCGCTAATCCGTTCTTGGAAGAAATCATGTTTAACATGATCCAAGGTGAACTTAAGACCTCAGGTCTGAGATCCGAAATGTACGTTTCTAGAAGTGAATCAAGATCAGTTTCCATATCAATAAGTTATCTGGTTATATTGGGGAAAATTAAGAATTAATCCACAAAGAAATCCACAATCCTTCCCATAGCAATCCACAAGGTACTCAATGTAGCTTGTGATAGATGCTGGGCAATGAAATATTCCGGCTATTCCATATTCTAAAACGAGCTGCGTTGGGTAAATCAAAAAGTTTCTTAAGAGAGATTTTTATTCCAACGATTAAAGTACACGAGGTCATTTATGAGTGAAGTAAATCAAATCCCATCGATAGGGTTCTGTCGGCGAAGAACCTTTGGGACCATCAGTCCTTATGAGTCGATTAGCTGGGAGCGGCGGGACGCGAGTATCACAAATTGGTCAGACGGGTCGATTGCTTTTCAACAGCTCGACGTGGAGTTTCCTGCTACATGGTCCGCTACTGCTAGCAACATAGTCTCGCAAAAGTATTTTCGAGGTGAGCTTGGGACAGATGAGAGAGAATCTTCGCTGAAAGATTTGATCGATCGAGTTGTTCACCAGATTGCTCATTGGGGTCAAGAAGATGGTTACTTTGCGAGTGATGAAGAAAGCGAGGTATTCGTTGATGAGCTTAAGTATCTTCTTGCAAATCAATACGCATCGTTTAATTCACCGGTTTGGTTCAACATCGGAGTTCCCGATACGCCGCAGCAGAGCTCAGCNTGCTTTATCCTTTCTGTTGATGACACAATGGATTCCATTCTTCAATGGTATGTCGATGAGGGNAGGATATTTAAAGGTGGTTCNGGNNCAGGNGTNAATCTNAGCCGAGTTCGTGGNAGCANNGAGAAAATNNCAGGCGGGGGAACACCCAGCGGNCCAGTTAGTTTTATGCGAGGNGCTGATGCTAGNGCTGGAACTATCAANTCAGGTGGGAAAACACGCCGAGCGGCAAAAATGGTGATTTTAGATGTGGACCATCCCGATATCGAGGAATTCATAGACTCAAAAGTAAGAGAAGAAGAGAAAGCGCGAGCACTCCGATCTGCAGGATTCGATGTCGGCATAGACGGTAAAGATCTATTCTCGTTGCAGTATCAGAACGCAAATAACTCCGTCCGTGTTAGTGACGAGTTTATGAAAGCAGTCGAAAAAGATTTAGATTGGGAACTTGTTTCTAGAACTACTGGCCAAGTAACCCATACGATAAAGGCGCGTGAGTTATTTCGCAAGATAGCAGATGCTGCTTGGAGGTGTGCTGATCCCGGAATTCAGTTTGATTCCACTATTAACAAATGGCATACCACACCTATAAGCGGACGGATCAATGGAAGTAATCCCTGCAGTGAATATATGCACTTAGACGATTCTGCGTGCAATTTAAGTTCACTTAACTTATTGGCGTTTTTAGATGATAATGCTGATTTTGACGTCGATGGCTTCCGGCATGCTGTTCGACTAATGATTAGCGCCCAAGAAATGCTTGTTTCACGATCTCATTATCCGACAGAAAAAATAAAAGATAATGCAAATAAATTCAGACAACTGGGCCTCGGTTACACAAATTTAGGGGCGCTGCTAATGGCTCTTGGTATTTCCTACGACTCTGATGAAGCAAGAAGTCTTGCGGCCACCATTACTGCAGTTATGACCGGAGAAGCCTATCGAACTTCCGTGCAGATAGCAGCAAGACTAGGTTCGTACGAAGGATTCGAACTTAATAGCGATGCAATGCTTTCAGTCTTTGAAATGCATCGTGATGCTGTAAGCCAAATCCTCCCAAGCGAAGTAGTTCCTGCTGCTTTGACAGCTGCTGCTGTAGAAGTTTGGGAGAATGTTGTGCGTTTCTCAGGGCATGATGGTGTTCGCAACGCGCAGGTAACTGTTCTAGCTCCGACTGGCACTATTAGTTTCATGATGGATTGCGATACTACTGGAGTTGAGCCAGAACTTGCCCTTAAAAAAACCAAGACGTTGGTTGGTGGAGGGACACTATCGATAGTTAATCAGACGGTAGTTCGCGCTTTGGAGAATCTGGGATACAGCATTCATCAACGTGAGGAGATTCTTTCACATATCGACAGTCATGGAAGCGCAAAAGAAGCACCTTACCTGAAAGAAGAGCACCGAAATGTCTTTGCTTGTTCAATGGGAGATCACGTTATCGAACCTCTTGGCCACGTCAGGATGATGGCGGCTGTTCAACCTTTCCTTTCTGGTGCTATTTCAAAGACCGCTAATCTTACTCATGATGCTTCCGTGGAAGATATCGAAGCGTTATATATAGATGCTTGGAAGCTTGGTGTAAAAGCGCTTGCTGTTTATCGTGATAATTGCAAGGTCGCACAGCCGTTAGCTGTAGAAGCCCCAGAGTCGACTAGTTCTATAGTCAATGCTGCCGAGTGGGTTATTTCTTCGATAGAAAGTCCTCAACGTGAGAGATTACCGAGGTCGCGATCGAGCAAAACATTTGAATTTCGAGTTGCGGATTGCAAGGGATTCGTAACGGTAGGAGAGTACGATGACGGCCGACCCGGAGAAATCTTTATTCGAGTTAGTAAACAAGGGAGTACGCTGGCCGGAATCATGGATGCCTTCGCTATGGCGATAAGTCACGGCCTCCAATATGGTGTGCCGTTAGATGCTTATGTTCGGGCATTTGTGGGTATGCGATTTGAACCGGCAGGAATAACCGATGATCCGGAGCTCCGAATTGCTTCGAGTCTGATTGACTATTTGTTTAGACGCTTGTCCATTGAGTACCTTTCCACCGAGCAAAGAGCGCAAATGAATATCTTTACTACTGGAGAGAGAATTCAGCCAACGCTTCCAGGTATTGAAGAAGCTACTGCTGGCACTGAACGGGGCATTGATATAAAACCAGATCCCCCCTCGGGAGATGCCTATGCAAATACGGAAGAATTACGTACTTTCATTCGAATAGACTCTCCATTTTGTATGCAGTGTGGAATACAAATGGGTCGATCAGGAAGTTGCTATACATGTCAGAGTTGTGGGAACACGAGCGGTTGTAGCTAATGGCCGATGCAACCATCCGCCCATGTGAGGAATCTAGTGCGGATAAATCAGGTATAGGGTTTCGTGGAATGCAGCATGGAGGTTGACCGTCAAAGGCTTCGGTCCTTAAAGGGAGTTAAGTGGTCCAAGTATGGCCCAGACGTCATTCCAGCATGGGTAGCCGATATGGATTTCTCACCTTCACCTAGGGTTCTCGCAGAGATTCAAAAAATGGTGGATCTTGGCGATTTCGGATATAGATATCACGATGTTGATCTGCTGATTCCGGCTTGGTGCGAGTGGGTCGAAGAATTGCATGGTTGGCTCCCACCAGCCGAAGAATGTCGAGTTTTTACTTCTTCTATGAATGCGTTGGAAGCGGTGATGCTTTTGCATACAGAGCCAGGTGATGGAGTTGTACTCTTCTCACCTATTTATATGCCATTTCGGGCAGCTATCGAACAAGCCGGAAGGACGGTGGTCGACGTCCAGTTACAAGGTCCCGATTGGAAATTCGATGGCAATAGATTTAAGGACGCACTCGATTCGAAGGCGCGGGTTGTGCTTTTCTGTCAGCCGCATAATCCAACCGGTCATACATATACGAGAGAGGAGATAAATGACTTTGCTGAAATAGCAGCCGAGCATAATCTTATAGTAATAAGTGATGAAATTTGGGCTGATTTGGTATTCGATGGGAACAAACACTTATCTTTATTTCCTAATGATGACAACCTGAGCGATAGAACAGTCACTATTGGTTCGGCAAGTAAGGCCTTTAATTTAGCTGGAGCTCGGTGCTGTGTAGCTCATGTAGGTTCAGTTTCGACGAGGTCACAATTGGCAGAATACCCCGACCACTATTTTGGCCTGCCAAGCTCTTTTGGTTCGGCAGTAACCCTAACAGCATGGAAGCATGGTAGGGCGTGGTTGCAGGATGTCAAGGAACAGATTCAACGTAACAGAGACTTCATCTATAGCCGAATACTTGAAGACTCATCAGGTCTTACTATGCATTTACCTGAGTCAACTTATCTAGCATGGCTAGATTTTTCGAATACCAGCCTTTCTCGTCAACCCTCAAAAGAGCTACTTCATAAGGCACAGATAGCCCTTGAACCTGGAGAGAAATTTGGGGAACAATATGGATCGTTTGCCAGGATGAACTTCGCAACCGGTATCGATATTGTCGAAGAACTTCTTGAACGAATGTTCAAGGCATTGAATAGCTAGGTTTAATCAAATTTTTACTACTGTCCTGCTTTGCTGTCGCATTAGGGAAAGATGAGGTAGAGTTCGAGAAAACCTAAAAGGAGGATAGGAAAATGCAAGCAGCAATATTGCGCGATGACAGCGGTTCTTTAAACGTGGAAGACATATCAATAGATAAGCCTCAGAAAAACGAAGTACTTGTTCAGACCGTTGCGTCAGGACTCTGCCACAGTGATTTGCATTTTATTGATGGGAGCTGGTCCCACCTTGCTATGTACCCGATGCTCCTCGGCCACGAAGCTGCAGGTATCGTTCAAGATGTAGGCGAAGACGTAGTAGGAATAGAAGCAGGTGATCACGTCATCAGTTGCCTTTCAATTTTCTGCGGTTATTGTGACCGCTGTTTGACGGGTCACAGCTATATCTGCTCTCAACGTCAAGAAATCTCTGGTCGTCCTATGGAAGAGCCGCCACGACTTACCGATAGTGAAGGGGCAGCGATAAACCAATTCACAGGTTTAGGTTCTTTCGCGCAAGAGATGCTCGTTCATCAAAATGGAGTAGTTAAGATTACCCCAGATATGCCTTTAGACCGTGCTGCTTTGATTGGATGTGGAGTGACAACTGGTGTTGGAGCTGTTTTCCGAACAGCTGAAGTTAAACCTGGTTCCACCGTTGCTGTCATTGGCTGCGGCGGGGTTGGAATATCGGCTATCCAAGGAGCGCACCTTGCAGGAGCACGGAAAATTATCGCTGTTGATTTAGAACCACAGAAACTTGAATGGGCTGTCCAACTAGGAGCTACGCACACCGTTAATCCAAATGATGGAGACCCAGTACTGCAAGTTCTTGAGCTTACCGGTGGAGGAGTGGATTACAGCTTTGAATGTATAGGGCTCAAACAAACAGCTGAGCAAGCTTTTGGAATGATACGACAGGGGGGTGCCGCAACGATTATCGGAATGGTTCCACTCGGCGAGAATATTGAAGTTTCTGGGGCGGATTTATTTCTTGGGTCAAAAAAACTTCAGGGTTCAATGATGGGATCCAATAATTTCAAAGTCGATATGCCACATCTATGTGATTTGTATCTTGGTGGTCGTCTGAAGCTTGATGAAATGGTTTCTCGTACTATCGCCCTCGGCGAAATTAACGATGGCTTTGATGCGATGAAAAACGGTGAAGTGGTTAGAGCAGTCATAGATTTTGGAACCTGAACTATATACAGCAGGGTGAAAATATGACTGCCTGCCCTACGTTGGAAACAAATCGACTAATTCTCCGCCCGTTTCGCGATAATGATCTCGAAAGCTACTTCACTATGATGGATACTCCAGAGTTGCGTAAATCGCTTCGAATCCCCGATGATGAAGGAGTCTCCGAAGCTTGGACTGCTATGGCCTGGTGGCTTGGTCAGTGGGAGCTGCGTGGAACAGGACACTGGGCGCTAGAGGAAAAAATATCTGGAAGTTTTATCGGAAGGGCAGGTTTACACAATCCTGAACGACATGACTGGCCGGGGGTGGAGGTAGGCTGGGCACTTCACCCCGATTGGTGGGGGTTGGGATATGCTACGGAAGCAGGAGAAGAAGCTGTTCGATATGGATTCGAAGAACTTGGTCAGGCCTGTCTCTTTAGCACTATTTTGGTAGATAATCATCGGTCCCAGTTAGTAGCTCAAAGATTAGGTTTTGTTTTGGTCGACACGAAAACGCTCTCTCATTACCCTACGGAACCGCATGGTATTTGGGCGTTGGACAGGGAATTATGGACAGCATGATAAGAAAAGAAAATTCAGGCTGGTGGGATGGTGGCGTAGGTTACGAAATTTATATCCGGTCGTTCGCTGACAGTAACGGAGATGGAGTAGGGGATCTTCCAGGTATTACTGGAAAGCTGGAATATCTTTCTTGGCTAGGCGTTGACCTAGTTTGGATTACACCATTTTACCCGTCACCAATGGCAGATTTCGGCTACGACGTAAGCGATTACTGTGGAGTGGACCCCCTTTTTGGAAAGCTCAACGATTTTGATGCGTTGATCGAAGAAGCACATAGGCAGGAGCTCCGCGTCATTATCGATCTTGTCCCTAATCATTCTTCTTTAGAACACTCATGGTTCAAGTCCTCTAGGTCGTCGATAGACAACGATTACAGGGGTTATTATCACTGGAGGGACCCTGCGGCAGATGGAGGACCTCCTAACAATTGGGTGTCGCATTTCGGAGGGTCAGCTTGGACATTCGATGAAAAGTCAGGACAATATTACCTTCACCTGTTCCTTCCAGAGCAACCTGATCTGAACTGGAACAACCCGAAAGTAATTCAAGAGTTCGATGAGATCCTCAATTTCTGGCTCTCGCGAGACGTCGATGGTTTCCGTATTGATGTGGCACAGGGGCTTGTGAAGAACATGTTAATGCCCAATAATCCTATTCGCTTTCAGATCACTGAGGATATGAGTCCTCGACAAGTGTTCGCTTCATTTGACCATCGATATGACCTTGACCAAGCTGGAAATCTAGAGATCTTTAGAAGGTGGAGAAACCTTGTAGCGCCTTATGGCTCACTGCTTCTGGGAGAAGTTTACCTTCGTGACAATGATCCAAATAGAGTCAGTAGGTATGTGAGTTCAGGGGATGCTTTGCATCGGGCTTTTTACTTTGCCCCAATGCATGTTCCTTGGGATCCTCAATCTATGTGGGATACGTTTAGAGATGCCCTTGACGCTGCACCTGAGGACTTGTCTTGGGCTCTAAGCAGCCATGATGACCCTCGTGCTCCGACAAGATTCGGTGGGGGAGAGGAGGGAAAACAGCGTGCGCTGGCGTATTCAGTTCTTTTATTCTTTCTTCCAGGTTTACCTGTCCTTTATCAAGGAGATGAACTAGGGCTATCAAGCATCGAATTAAAACAAGAAGAACTCGCTGACCCCGTAGCGATAAGAAATGCTATCGAATCAGATGGCCGAGATGGAGCTAGAACTCCAATACCATGGAGTGGAGGTTCCGAATTTGGGTTTACGACAGGAACCCCATGGATGCCGATTGGAAATCGCACATATGAGGACACTGTGGAACATCAACAGGCAACAGAAAATTCTTGGTTGATGCAGTATCGAAAACTTCTTGCAATCCGTAAGGAAAACCTTGAACTGGATACACCTTTGCGCTGGGTTACAGCAAGAGATAGTGATGTGATTAGTTTCAGTCGGGGGAAGTTGATCAGCGCATTAAATGTTGGAGACTCCGAACAAACGATCTCCCTTCCAAAAGGAGCGTGGAATTTGGTATTTGTTGTCGGTGAAGTTTCTTTCAACGGCAGGGAAGTTGCTTTTGGGGAGAATTCTGCAGCTGTACTGGTTTTAGTCAGTCAATGACCGGACCATTCGAATCATAGCAATCGCAGCCTTTGCTGCTGATGTGCCTTTATCTCCGGAGGATCCGTCATGGTCGACGTAACTGCTATCCGATCTTTCTAGGGCTTGTTCGTAGGTGTTGGTAGTTAACACCCCCAAAGAGATCGGAGTTTTCGTTGAGAGGCTTACTGCTTGGATCCCTCTTATACACTCTCCAGCAACGAAATTAAAATGAGGAGTTCCACCTTTGACTACAGAGCCTAAAGCAATGATCGCATCTACGTTTGTCTTGTCGATTACCTCTTGGCATGCAAATGGTATTTCGAAAGCGCCGGGGACCCAACTGACTGATATATCCGTAGTGAAGTCAGAACTATTTTTCAAGTAACTAGATGCGCCGTCTAGTAAGCGATTTGAAATCTCCTCATTGAACGTGCTTACGACTATGCCTATACGAAAATTTTCAGAGTTCACTCATTCTCCTCAGCTACTTTCCCTTCATCTACGCTAAGGAGGTGGCCCATTCTGTCCTCTTTTGTTTGGAGGTAGCGGATATTTTCGACATTCGACCCTCCAATAAGAGGTACCCGTTCAACTATTTCGAGATGGTAACCTTCGAGGCCGCCGTATTTTGCAGGGTTATTTGTTAGGAGGCGCATTTTTGTTATTCCAAGATCCGAAATAATTTGTGCCCCGATTCCGTATTCTCTTGAGTCGACTGGTAGCCCTAAGGCAACATTGGCCTCGACCGTATCCATTCCTTCGTCTTGAAGTGCATATGCTCTCATTTTATGTCCGAGTCCGATTCCGCGCCCTTCATGCCCTCTTAAATACACAATCGCCCCATTTCCGGATTCACTAGCGAGTTCCATAGCTAAATCAAGTTGGGAGCCGCAATCACATCTCAATGAGCCAAGAACATCACCTGTTAGACACTCTGAATGCACGCGAACCAGCGGAGGTTGACTGGGGTCAAAGTTTTCAGTGACAAATGCAAGATGCTCTATGCTGTCAAGAGAGCTACGGTATATATGGGCGGTAAATTCTCCGTATTTCGTCGGGATTCGCGCAGTGGAGAACCGTTCAACAAGTCGTTCATGACGATTTCTGTACCTAATCAAATCCGCGATTGAAATGATGGGTATTCCATAGGTTTTGGAGAATTCTATGAGCTCAGGGAGGAGTGCCATGGTCCCATCTTCAGAAACAATTTCTGATATGACTCCCGCAGGTGAGAGTCCAGCCATGGTTGCTAGATCAACTGCCGCTTCTGTATGGCCAGCTCGTTTAAGAACTCCACCTGCGCGTGCCCGAAGAGGAAAAACGTGGCCAGGTCTAGCGAAGCCACTGGCGACGACGGTGTCATCGGCAAGGGCTTGACAAGTTAAGGCTCGGTCACTGGCAGATATTCCTGTGGTCGTTCCTTCAGCTACATCTACAGAAATAGTAAATGCGGTGCCCATTGCTTCAGTATTGTTTGCCACCATTAATGGAAGGTGAAGTGCGTCAGCGCGTTCATTAGTAATTGGGCAACAAACGACTCCGCTCGTATGTTTTACCATAAATGCCATATTCTCCGGAGTTACTGTCTCAGCAGCGATAATGAGATCGCCTTCGTTCTCGCGATCTTCGTCATCTATTACAATGACAAATTCTCCTGCTGCTATGGCATCAATCGCTTCTCGGATTGTATTCAGTTCGGGCACGCTATCTACTCTACTTCTATGTTGTCTTACTTGTCCGTTGAAAGGTGACGCTCAACATATTTTGCAAGGATGTCTACTTCGATATTGACTGAGCCCCCAGCTACTTTCTGTCCGAGGTTAGTTGCTGACCATGTGTGGGGGATAACTGCGATTTCGAAACTGCTGGGACTTACTGCAGCGACAGTAAGACTAATTCCGTCTATGGCTATCGAGCCTTTGTGGCAGACATATCGTTCCCACTCAGATTGAAGATCAAAAGCAAAACGATAAGACTCGTCGTCTTGAACTTCTATGCTCAGTATGGTAGTTGTTCCATCAATATGTCCTTGAACAATATGTCCACCAAATCGGCTGGAGATATGAAGCGGTCGTTCAAGGTTTACCGAGTCTCCCTCATTTAGAAGACCTAAATTTGTTAGATCCATAGTTTCTGGTACGGCCTCCGTGGTCCACCAGTTCTTTCCGAAGTTAATCGCAGTAAGGCAGCAACCGTTTACTGAAATCGAAGAACCAGTTTCGATATCGTCTAATACTTTATTTGCTGAAAAAGTAAACGTAGATCCCGAACCGTTGGGGGATATGGATTCTACTATGCCGACTTCTTCGATTATGCCTGTGAACAATTTGCCCTTTCAATTTAGGAACTGTGCATTCCTTGTATTAATGTATACCATTAATACAAGGAATGCAATACGAAAAAATCCAGATGCTATATTTCAATGAGCAGATGTCGGCTTACATCTCCGATATGTCTTATTTCTATCTTTCGGCTGGTAAACCACCATTCACCATCGAATAAATGAAATGAATCGAAATACTGGCCCATGATAATCGCCTGAAGCGGAAAGTCTTTCATTCCCTGAAATACTGTAAAGTATGATGAGGATTTAGCTGAGTTCCCTATTATATGAATTTCAATATTTGTCGTGACGTGATGTGTCCGAGGCGTTCCATCTTCGTATCTGCGAGTTGTGTTTGCATACATTGAACTCACATCTTCGACCCCTTCGATATGAGTTGAGTCATCGACAATAATCTTTCCTCTACTGAATAATTCTCCTATACCTCTAAAATCGCCGTTATCTATTCGTCTAGCATACTCAAGTACAAGACGCTCAATTTGATGTGAACTATTCATCTGCTCGCTTTCAAGATTCTGCATAGTAGGCCAAAGTCTCCATGTAGAATGATTTTACTTGCGGGAACACCGTAACCACTCAAGGAAGATTGTGTTTAGTTCAATTCCTAGTCCCAATTCAGGATCGTTTGACTTAGGGCCTCTTACCCTTCGAGGGTATGGCCTTATGATCGCTCTTGGTGTTCTAGCCGCAGTATGGCTTGCAGCGAAAAGATTTACCGACCGTTCGTTAAGTTCCGACCATGCTGTAGGGATAGCGATGTGGGGTGTCCCCGCTGGCATCATTGGAGCTCGAATATATCACGTCATTACCGATTGGGGTCGTTTCACAGGGAATTGGGGAGATGCAATCAAAATATGGAAGGGAGGACTGGGCATTTTAGGTGGAGTTATCTTCGGCTACCTGGCTGTTGTGATTTATTGCAGAAGAGCTAATTTAGATTTGCGAACAGCTATGGACGTTGGGGCCCCCGCGATACCTCTTGCGCAAATGATCGGAAGATGGGGGAATTGGTTTAATCAAGAACTCTTCGGCCGCCCATCTGACCTCCCATGGGCTTTAGAAATTGATCCTGAGAATCGCCCTGCCCAATATATTGAACAAGCCACCTTCCATCCGACTTTTCTCTATGAATCGTTATGGAATCTGATAGTTGTTCTGGCACTAATCAAAATTGATCGAATGAGGGTACTTTCCAAGGGGATGTTGTTCGTTGTTTATTTTGCATTATATTCCATCGGGCGTATTTGGGTAGAAGCTCTCCGCATAGATGAAGCAACAGATATTGCTGGACTTCGAATTAATGTCTGGGTGTTTTCCGTACTTCTTCTTTTAAGTCTTGGCATCCTCCTCAAGTTTGAACGGCGAGGAAGCGGCGCTCTTAAAAGTGCTGAAAAAGAGCAAATAACCAATCGTATCTCTCCCAAAGACGGCGATGTCGATGAAGAGTTACCAGACCAAGCGAATTAATCCTAAGAAATCTCAGCACAACAGCCTCTATAAGAGTAGTTTCGTGTTTGAGGCATTGGGGAAACATGATTGAAGAGAATCCATACGAGGATAGGTTCGAGCGAACGTTCGCGTTCGTAGACCTTTCTGGGTTCACCACCTTTACAGACCGATGGGGAGATAAAGCAGCGGTAGAAGTCCTTAATGATTTTAGATTTCTGGTTAGGACTGTGGCCTCGCGAAAAGGTATACGTATAGCTAAATGGCTCGGAGATGGAGCAATGTTGGTTGCTGTAGAACCCGAAACCGCTACCGAAGCGATTATGGAAATGCTAGATTCTCTGGCCCAATCTGATGCACCTCTCGAGTTACGTGCAGGCTTGGCTTCTGGACCTGTATTGCTGGTAGACGGAGAAGACTATCTAGGACACGCTGTCAACATGGCTTCCCGGTTATGTGACCAAGCTGAACCAGGACAAGTTCTGGCTACAAGTTCAATGATTACTTCATTAATGGTCAATACTCCATCTACTCCTATCGGGAAACACCAAATCAAGGGATTTAAAGAACCTATAGAACTGGTTAGGCTCACACGGGCCAACTCAGTTTGAGGTATTTCCTAACATGCCCATACGAAGTGTCAGAAGATGTATTCTAGATGACTGTGCATACTCCCTACTCTCACCAATCCATATGGAGAAATCGGCATAGCAGTCTCCTAATCCAAAATATTTTTTTAACAGGTTTTTATGACAAATAATCAAACATGGAGTGATCTTGGTGTGGACAAAGATATTTGTGATGTGCTTTTAGAGCGCTCCATAACTTCACCCTTCCCTATACAAACCCTTACAATCCCAGACGCGCTTTCCGGAAGAGACGTCTGTGGTAAAGCTAAGACAGGGTCTGGGAAAACCCTTGCTTTCGGTATTCCTATGATCCAAAATCTCGATTTAACTGAGAAATCTAGTACCGCAGACCCAAGAGTTCTCATGCTTGTTCCCACCCGAGAATTAGCAGTTCAAGTAAGTGAAGAGCTCTTGCCTATCACCAGTGTTCGGGGGCTAAAGATAGCCGCAATCTATGGAGGCGCGAACATTGAAACCCAGATAAAGACCATAAAGAAAGGAATAGATCTTATCGCTGCTACGCCTGGAAGAATGATCGACCTTCTTGAAAGAGGCGAAGTTTCTGTTGAGGCATTGGAGATGGTCGTCATTGA
>PBMJ01000025.1 GCA_002722525.1 Acidimicrobiaceae bacterium
CTTGATTAAGCATTCCTCGGAAAATACGATAGTCACTTGCCAGAGATCCAGTGTGGCTAGCAGCTGCCTTTGCCCCTTCTGGACTGGATCCACCTCGGATGACAATGACGGGCTTTGTTTTACTTGCTTGGCTAATGGCTTGGAAAAGCTTCCTACCGTCAGGTATACCCTCGAGGTATAAAACAATGACTTGCGTTTCAGGGTCGTCAGAAAAATAATCCACATAATCCGAAGCCCTCAGACAAGTTTGATTTCCAATTGATATCCCACGAGATATCCCAATACCGTAATACCTCGATAAATTCATAAAAGATGAAAGGAGATTCCCTGATTGACTCGCTATTGCTATCTTGCCTTCTGGAGGGAAAGGCGCCACAATTTGCGAGCAAAGTCTCGATGGTGTGGAAACAAATCCTTGCCCATTGGGTCCTGAAATAGCTATCCCAAGTTCTTTCGATAGATTTAGTAGTTCTATTTCTGTTTTCTCGCCGTCCTTACCCATTTCGCTGTAACCGCCTGAGACAATAAAAGCAGCTTTGACACCTATTTTGGCTGCTTCAATCAATGTTTGCGGCACCGCATGCGAAGGGACGCATATCATTGCGAAATCAACTTCTCCATTTGGAATTTCGTGCAGCTCTTTTACGGTTGTGATACCAAGTAAGGAAATAGTTTCTTTATTAGTCGCATAAACGGGTCCTTCAAATCCTGAATCTAAAATGTTATGAAGGGCGACAAATCCGAATTTCCCTGGGTGGCTTGATGCACCAACAACGACTACTCCCTTTGGGTCAAATAAAGTTCCCAAGTTCGGTTTATCACTCATACAGCTCTACCAACGCGTCAACTGCTACTGGCACTCCATCATCAATCAATAATGGGTTTATATCAATTGATAGGATATCCTCTCGATCCATAGCGCATTCGCCTAAGGCCGCTAAAGTATCAGCAAGTTTCTCCAAATCAACCTCTGGTTCTCCCCGAAATTTACCGAAAAGTTCTTTATGAAACAATTCGTCGAACATCGACCATATTTCTTCTCTGGATGCCGGAAGTAGGCGAAATACGACATCCTTAATAATTTCAGTAAATATTCCGCCCACACCAAATGCCAAAACAAGTCCGTACTCTTCGTTTCGAGTGACACCAGCTATAAATTCACGTGAACTCTTAACTTGTTCTGAAATCAGTAACGTGGTCTGGCCGTCGACAGTTTCATATAAGTCGGCCACAGCATTTCGAATAGAGCTTTCACTACCTAAATTTAGCTTTACTCCGTTGAGTTCCGTTTTGTGAGAAAACTCAGCTCCGCTAATTTTAAGAACTACTGGAAATCCTATTATTTCAGATTGTTCTATCGCCTCCTCCGCTGAGTGAACGATGGCATCTTTTGTAATCTTAATTCCGTAGCTTCGCAAGAGCTCCTTGCTTTCGAATTCGCTTAATGAGTAACGCTTCGACATAATCCACCCTCTTACTTACGAATTTCACCTTATAGCTGCATAAGGCGATTAGTTACGCCATCTAGGCAAATTGCTTAAACCTGTGGTTAGATGCATGGTGGAAGGAGTTAGCTTGTACATCATTGCAGCAGTCTTTGTAGATGACATTTCATTACGAGAAATAGAGGGCTCGGTAGCCCGAATAGACCTCACCGGCGTTCAGTTCTCTTCCTTAGTTGAGAACGATTTTCCTATGATCTTCGCGCCTCATCTTGCGCTTCTAATCCATTCAGATGACTCTTCTACTGATAATGGAGCTCTTGAGGTAACGTACCATCGCGGAGATGAACAAATAGCCAGAAACGTTCAACCTTTAACTATCGAAGCTGGAAAATTCGCTTACCGTCTAGTTCGTGCTGAAATGGAATTTATCGAACCGGGAACGATTGAAGCTCGGTGCAGGATAGGTGACAACGATCCGATAGTGGTTCCCTACACAATAAAAATACAAAAATGAGATTTAACAAATATTCTTTGTCGACATCCCAACTTGGCATCGTGGCGCCCAATTATTGTATGGACTAGGTTCAATGAGTAAGGAAAACCAATGGCGGAAAATAAAGTAGATATCGAATCACGTTGCGTTAACGTTATTCGAGGCTTAGCTATGGATGCCCCCCATCGTGCGAAGTCTGGCCATCAAGGTACAGCGATGGCATTAGCCCCGCTGGCCCACGTTTTATTCAGCCGGATTTTGCGTTATAGCGCTCAACATCCGAATTGGGTTAACCGAGATCGCTTTATTCTCAGCGCTGGTCACGCATCGATACTTCAATATGCGATGCTTTATTTGACTGGCTACGGATTGTCCTTAGATGACATTAAAGATTTCAGACAATGGGATAGTCTTACACCCGGCCACCCTGAGGTAGGGCATACTGTCGGTGTAGAGGTAACTACCGGCCCTCTAGGACAGGGATTCGCTAATGCAGTTGGAATGGCTATCTCTGAACGGTGGCTCCGAGAAAAATTCGGCTCAGAGAATATCGACCACTCAATATTTACCATCTGTGGAGACGGCGACCTTTCAGAAGGAATAAGTCACGAAGCCGCTTCACTTGCTGGCCAACAACGATTAGGGCGTCTTATATGCATATACGATGACAACCATGTGACTATAGATGGCCCAACAGAACTTGCATTACAAGATAACGCAGCGAAGAGGTTCGAAGCTTACGGGTGGGAAGTTATTGATCTAGGTGAATCTGGAGAGGACCTAAATAAAATTGAAGAAGCCCTTCTACTAGCTAAGTCAAATGAGGATCAGCCGACCCTTGTAATCATCAGATCACATATTGGTTTCCCCTCGCCTACCTTGACGGATGCCCCTAGCGCTCATGGGTACGCATTTAAGGACGAGGAAATCGCAGAAGTAAAACAAATTATGGACATTCCTCCTGACGAGCAATTTTATGCTCCTGAGGACGTCATAGGCTTCTATAGAAATGCTGGTTCTAGATATTCACTGGAAGCGTCATCGGCAACTTGGGACCCCAAAACCCACCTTGGGAACTGGGATCTCAGCAGCCTCCAATCCCAATATGAATCGCAGATCGGTGATTCGGTAGCAACGCGCGTCGCCAGTGGCCATTGTTTGAATGAGATTTCTCAAAGTCTTGCCATTATCGCAGGCGGGGCCGATCTTACAGGTAATACCGGAACAGCTTTAAAAAATACGGATCCCCTGTCCCCCGAAAGTCCATCAGGGAAACAACTTTACTTTGGCGTAAGAGAACATGCCATGGGGGCAATTATGAACGGCATAGCCCTCCATAGTGGTATCGTTCCTATTGGAGGAACTTTCCTTGTCTTCAGCGACTATATGCGTCCTGCCATACGCCTAGCTGCACTGACTCAAGCTAAAGTTATTTATTCATTTACCCATGACTCTGTAGGTGTTGGTGAGGATGGGCCGACACATCAACCTATTGAACAGATCATGTCACTCCGAGCTATACCCGGTCTACTTGTTATTCGGCCAGCGGATGCTAAGGAGACTATTGCTGCTTGGAAGACAGCTTTGAATCACGATGGCCCAACTGCATTGATTCTTTCTCGGCAGAATCTGCCAATACTTGAAGAAACCGATGTAGAAAAAGCACAAACCGGTATGTACGTTGTTCGCGATCACGAATCCCCTGTGGCAACTCTGATAGCTACTGGGTCAGAGGTTTCGCTCTGCCTCGATTTTGCTGACACCCATGAGGTAAAAGTCATTTCGATGCCCAGTTGGGAACTAACTAGATCTAATGAATCCTTAATTGAATCCACTAACCTTTCAGTCTCTGTAGAGGCGGGGATTACGTTGGGCTGGGCAGCGTACGCTGATAAACATATAGGCATTGACCGTTTCGGGTCATCAGCTCCTGGAAGTATTGCTATGGAAAAACTTGGCATGAACCACGAAACTATTCAGAAGGCCATTTCCTGATGCCAGTTTTAACTGAGTTATTTGAGAAACATGGTCAAAGTCCATGGCTCGATAACCTAAAGCGAGAGTGGATTGTATCAGGCGAGCTTCATAATTGGGTCCAAAAGGGAGTTAGAGGTTTGACCTCTAATCCATCTATCTTTGAGAAGGCAATCTCGGATTCGGAAGCATATGACAACCAGTTTGGCTCTTTGATCAAAGAGGGGCATTCTGTTGAAGAAGCTTACTGGCAACTGGTTCAGAGGGATATATCGGATGCTCTTGAGATTCTTAACCCAATACATGAATCTAGCAACGGTGTCGATGGTTATGTATCGGTAGAAGTAGATCCTCGACTTGCACGCAACACAAGGGCCACTATTGATGCGGCAAGGACACTCGATAACCAGATTAATAGACCTAATCTCTATATTAAGATTCCCGGCACCAGCGAGGGGCTCCCTGCTATAACCCAAATGATTAGTGAAGGCCGTTCAATTAACGTCACTTTACTATTCTCCATTCAAAGGTATGCAGAAGTAATTGATGCTTACATGTCTGGTTTAGAGTTGGTAGATGGCGACCTTAGCCATATCTCCTCTGTCGCTTCTTTTTTTATCTCGCGAACAGAGACTGAAGTCGATTCGCGTCTGGATCAGATCGGTTCGGAAGCTGCAATAAACCTCAAAGGACAAACAGCTGTTGCACAGGGACAACTAGCATATAAACTGTTTTTGAGTGAATTCGATAGTGACCGTTGGCTGGCCCTCAAAGCTCGCGGTGCTCAACTACAACGACCCTTATGGGCCTCCACCTCAACAAAAAACCCTAAATACCCTGACACCATGTACGTTGACGAACTAATTGGCCCGAACACTGTCAACACGCTTCCCGATAATACATTGGCCGCTTTCATCGACCACGGGACTCTCAGCAGATCAGTGGATTCATCATTCGACAATGCTGAGACAGTTCTCCGGAGCGTCGAAGCTTTGGGGATTGACCTTAGGGAAGTAGCTGACAAACTTGAAGACGAAGGAGTAAAGGCTTTCGAAACTTCCTTTAAAAATCTGCTTACAACTCTTCAAGAGAAAGCTGATTCGTTGATTTCATAGTCGGTTGCTTTTTGCAACCAACGTGCTACTATCTCCACGTGCCTAGTTACTCCAATGATTGCTCTATCGAGATGACCCTATCTGTCATTGGTGACCGCTGGTCGTTACTGATCCTCCGTGATCTATTCCGAGGTGTTCGGAGGTTCGAGGAATTGCGCAAAGACCTTGGAATCGCAAAAAATATTCTGAGTGACCGTTTAAACAAGCTACATCAAGCTGGAATTGTTGAACAACAACCATATCAAGTGAAGCCAATAAGAAATGAGTATTTCTTAACTCATAAAGGGCGCGATCTATCCCCATCTCTTATCGCTCTTATGCACTGGGGTGACCGATGGTACGCAGACGGCGACCCCCCGACAATTCTCACACACTCTTTATGCGACACCGCACTAGAGCAAATAACTCATTGCCCGACATGTAACGAACACGTAAATACAGATCAAATATCAAGCCGTCCGGGTAGACGACATCATCTATCGAAGTCCGCATGAACGAACTGCTCTCTACACCTATAGCAATCTTGCTTGAAGAAGCTCAAAAAATACGTGATGCTTCTTTCGGGAAGAGAGTCACATACTCCCCTAAAGTTTTTATACCCCTAACCCATTTATGTCGTGATAAATGCGGTTACTGTACCTTTGCCCAGCCTCCAGCAAGGCTAGACGCTCCTTATCTCTCGCCAGAACAAGTTCTGAAGATTGCTTCACAGGGTGCCCTCACCGGATGTCATGAAGCTCTATTCACACTTGGAGAAAAGCCAGAGCTTCGCTACCCCACTGCCCAGAAATGGCTTACTTCTAACGGGTACGACAGTACCATTCACTATTTATACGAAATAGCTAAACTAGTCATTGAAGAAACAGGACTGCTCCCCCATGCTAATGCTGGCGCTATCTCTTTAGAAGAGCTATCTGATCTTCGTGAAGTCTCCCCTTCACAGGGAATGATGATTGAGTCGCTGAATCCTGATCTGGAATGCCATCAAGGGTCCCTAGATAAAGAACCTTGGAGAAGGATAGAAACTCTAAAAGCGGCTGGTGAGTTAAAAATTCCATTCACAACTGGCATACTTGTCGGAATAGGAGAATCGAAACAAGATCGTATTGATGCACTCGAAGTAATCGCCGACATACATCGGGAGTTTGGCCATATTCAGGAAGTCATAGTTCAGAACTTTCTTCCGAAACCTGGAACTAGAATGCACAAAGAGAAGCCATGCCCCTCAGACGACTACCTTGAGACGATAGCACTGGCGAGAATAATTTTGCCCGAAGAAATTCACCTTCAGGCCCCTCCAAATCTTTCTGACGATTTCGGAATTCTTTTAAAAGCAGGTATAGATGACTGGGGTGGGGTCTCTCCAGTGACAGCAGACCATGTTAATCCTGAGCGCCCGTGGCCTGCACTGGATAAGATTTCAAAAGTCTCAGAGAATCTTGGGCATTTCATTGCCCCGCGGCTAACAATTTATCCCGAATATGCGAGGAAATCCGAAGTGTGGCTTCACCCAAACCTTCACTTTCCTGTTCTAGATCGTTCTGATAGTGAATGGCTAGGGCGTGATGACCCTGGAGCTGTCTTTCCAGAAAAGATTGAATTTATAACGAATGTCGACGATGGCGCAGAAGTTGCACAAGTAGGCGAAGATTCGACTCAATGGTATTCGGGTTCTTCTACAATTCCAGCAAATCTCCTCTTAACCAAAGCTAAAGCATCCACTGAGATCGATGAGATTATTGAAGGGGTACTAATGGGACAAGAGGTCGACTTACCTCAGATAGTTTCCCTCTTCCGTGCTCGTGGGGCCCAAGTTCGCTCTGTTGTCGATTGTGCTGACACTCTTCGAAATAAAGTAAACGCAGACGACGTTACTTACGTCTCAAATTGCAACATAAACTACACGAATGTTTGCACATTCAAGTGTCGGTTTTGCGGTTTTTCCAAAGGGCCTTTATCGCTAAATCTTCGCGGTAAGCCATACTTACACTCTTTAGAAGAAGTAGTTGCTCGTGCTTCAGAGGCCCACGCAAATGGAGCCACCGAGGTTTGTTTACAAGGCGGAATCCATCCAGATTTTGATGGAAATTACTACATTGATATGTGCCAGACATTACACGATGAACTGCCTGATTTACATATCCATGGATTTACTGCCCTTGAAGTCACGGAAGGCGCTAAAAGACTCGGAGAATCACTTGATTCCTACTTGAAGCGGGCAGTCTCTGCTGGACTAAAGTCACTACCTGGAACAGCCGCTGAAATTCTCGACGATAATATTCGGGAAGTTCTGTGCCCAGACAAAATTACCTCTGAAGAATGGCTCGAAGCGCATAGAATCGCTCATCGGGTTGGGTTACGATCCAACGTTACAATGATGTTTGGAAGTGTCGAGAATCCTGAACATTGGGCGACACATCTTATAAAGACACGATCCTTACAAAAAGAAACTGGAGGTTTTACGGAATTTGTAGGATTGCCCTTCGTACATATGGCATCACCTATTTACCTTCGCAAAGGCGCCAGACGGGGTCCGACCTTCAGAGAGACTCTCCTTGTCCACGCAGTAGCCAGAATTGCGTATCATGGGCACATCGACAATATCCAAGCGTCATGGGTGAAGATTGGCCTTGAGGGAATGTCACAGATGCTTCAAGCTGGAGTGAACGATGTGGGCGGAACTTTAAACGGTGAAAATATCTCTCGTGCTGCTGGAGCTCGCCATGGGCAAGCGGTAGATATGACTGATTTCGATCTTTTGTGCCAACCCCTAAATAGGACGTTGAAACAGCGCACCACCTTGTACGAAATTATTGACGAGCCAGATAAAAATTTAGTTTCTAGAAAGAAAATCCCTGTTGTAGCTGAGTGACTTACTAAGAAGGGAACAAGTCATTGGTGGTATCTTCTTTCTTAGAGTTCACTTCTGCTAGACACCAGTCTTTATGATCTTGGCCTGGAAGAGCATCACACTCGATGCACGGATCTTCATTGTCTGCGAATAAGTCATCCAGAGAGTCGTTTGTCTGCTTAAGGGCCCTTGCTTCCTCGTAACGACGATGACGCCCCTTTTTCATTCTGCCTCCAAGATCATTAACCGGAAACTTATCTCAATAAATCGTATGAATTGGAAAGTATATCAATCCACTATGCGAATTTAATACTACTTGCTAGCGATCTTCCATACGTAAGCGGCCATCAACAAATGCTAATGAAGCCGAGCCTTCCACCAGCTTTTGAATCGGAACTCCAACATACTCATGTCGCCACCCTTCAGAAAGTCTTGATTGGCTATCGCCACGCAACAGTGATTCGATATCTGCTCTGGTACCAAGAAGAGCTGGATCTAAATCACTGTCCTTTGCGAATTGTGCGAGCCATGCAGATATTAAGGCAACAGCTGGTCGCAAATTTAGGTCTAGTTGCTTCTCATTCTTTTCTGAGGGTATATCAACTTTTTTATCCTTCCCATGTGAGACGAGTTCTAATATTTTTCGAGCGCGATCACCAGAAAATCGTTTTTTGTCTACCCCTCTAACAGCTAGCAGCTCATCAATAGTTTTGGGCACCTTCTGAGAAATACTGACCACTGCTATATCTGACAGAATAAATCGCACAGGAACATCAAGTGACTGGGCTTCCGTTTCCCTCCATTCAGCGATTGCCTGGGCAACCCCTCTACCTTTAGCCCCCAAATGTCGAGTTTCTTTTATTCGAATCCACGACTCGCTTGGATCTTTCGAACCGTTCATTCGACTCTTAACTACTTCAAACTCATCTTTGGCCCAATCAAGTCTTTTACGCTTGATAAGTTCAGATGTAAGGATCTCGAAGATCTCCAATAAATCAGCCACGTCCGCAGCTGCATATTCAATTTGACGCTTAGACAAAGGGCGTTGAAGCCAATCGGTTAATCGTTCACCTTTTGGCAATTTTTTCTTCAAGAACCTCTCATGAAGCGCTGACAATGAAGGGGTACGAAGTCCAAGAAAACCTGCAGCTATTTGCGTATCGAATATTTCTTTGGGTCTAGCCTTACAGTAATGCTGTAGGACCTCAAGATCTTGAGCGCATGCATGCATGACAGCTATTTGCTCCGAGTGAAATAGTTCTTGAAGTGGGATAAGCGAAATAGCTGTTGGATCAACTANCGCCACTCCAGTTCCNAAATTTATCTGGANGAGGGCCAGTTTCGGGTAGTAGCTTTTCTCNCGATGGAATTCTGTATCTAACGCATATGCTTCNAGNTTNAAACANTGGTCTATCACTGACAGCAATTCGCTANTATCAGTNATTAATTNTGNACTACCCACATTCGTCATAGTTGNTAAAAAACTTCATTGTCCTCNTAAGNGCCNCNACTCACTGGGTATCCAGCTGCATTCCATGCAATAGTNCCACCTATCACATTCACTGCTTCGAANCCTTTGGAGTTCAAATACTCACATGCAACCATTGATCTGTTTCCAGAGGCGCAAATTATAAATATTTGTTTCTCTTTCGGAAGAGTGGTGACAGCATCAGGAATATGCTCGAGAGGAAGCAATTTAACCCCAGTCGCTCTAACCTCTATAAATTCATATTCTTCACGGACGTCGATAACGATGCTTTCATCAGTAATTTCCTTGAGGCTCTCAACAGTAATTTCGTTTACCAACGGTTTGTCCATTCTTTCACTCAATAGTTCTCTCCAAGGTCGCTATGTATTCGATAATGTCAGATTGTGTATTGGCATTGACAAATTTAGCATCATCTAATTCTAAGATTTCTACAACATCTAAATCAGTTAGAATACTTTTGACCGATCTGGAGCCAGATTTGAAAGCCGATTCTAGAACCTTCACACACGATACTTTCCACAATGCAGTTAACACCTGAGGGACCCCACTAGCCATTGGAATCGCCAGATCAGCACGTTGGCTAAAATCAAGGATTCTCCTAATGGTCGAACAATCGATGGACATCAAATCGTTAGATAAAACCACAGCCTGATCCATGCGCGCATTCAGTAGTCCAGTTATAAGGCCCCCCAGCGGTCCTTCACCTGGATATACATCCTCGACAGAACGAACATCTTTGGTATTCGCCACAAAGGGTTTCCCCCCAACAATTATAACCTCAGATGCTCCTGCTTCTAACAAAGCATCGATGGATCGTTCTATTAATGGACGTCCTAGAAACTCCATTTCCCCCTTCGGAATTCCCATTCTCGAAGAGCTGCCTCCATTTAGAACTATGCCTGAAAAATTCATACGGTTCCTCTTATTATTTTTTTAAATAGCTAGAGATTGTCAGGCATTTCTGGGTCTAGTTGAAGAAGAAAGATTCCGCAGCGTTCTGACTCTGCAAAATCGCCAATCTGTTCAGAGATCCTTTGAAGCCCAGATAAACATTCCAAAAAAGCTCTATTACTTGGGTGTCCCCAACGGACGTATCCTGATCCTCGCCATCCATTCTTTCTTAATGCATCTAGCCCTCGGTGATACCCGACGCGGAAAGCAGCATAGGATTCCATGGTATCTCGCCCGGCTAAACCCATCGTTTTCCAAACCTCAATTGAAGAAGGGAATCTTCCAGCGATTTGGTTAAGTTTTTCGCGTCGAAGATTCTGATTTTCTAATTGCAAAGCGGCATCCAAGAGTTCGACTATTTCAGGGTTCTCTGGCGGCAAAACTGTTTCAGGAAGCCCCTCTCTTGAAATAGAAACATTCCTCATTCTCTCTTCCTTTCCATCCCGCTACACAACCCTCATAATCCTAAGAACATCTGTCGCGGGGGAATCTCCAGTTATACCAGCCAACACTCCGATTAAATCATTGCTGTGAAGAATCCCTTGAGATTTGGCAGTAGCAATAGCATTACCAATACGCTCCTCATATCCCATTGCTGCTTCAATGCAAAAAGGCGTTACCCCCCAACTCAAAGTAAGTTGTTGTGCGGTTCGCTCGTCCATAGTCATACCCAAAATCGGAACATTTGGTCTAAATCGTGCCATCGAGCGGACAGTAAAACCGGAACCGGAAATGCAGAGTAGGGCAGCTAAGTCAAGTTCATTTGCAGCTCTCCACGTAGCTAAAGTCATCGCATCAGTTATTCCTTGAGAGCCTCCATTCACTGAATCGGAATCACTTGATTGACGGAGTTCAGCCACTCTTTCTGCCCAACGTCCAAAATCAAATGACTGATCAGCTCTTTCTGCAATACGAGCCATCGTTTCGACACTTTCAACGGGGTAACTACCAATTGCAGTTTCTCCTGAAAGCATCACAGCTGATGTTCCGTCAAAAACAGCATTAGCAACGTCGGACGCCTCAGCCCTAGTTGGCGAAGAGGTATTAATCATTGAATCCAGCATTTGAGTGGCAGTAATGACTGGCAGTCCACCGGCTATGCATTCAGCTATGATCTTTTTTTGCAGATGTGGAAGATCAGCTATCTCGAATTCTGTTCCTAGGTCTCCTCGAGCGACCATTATTGCTGCAGATGCTTCAATAATGCCCGTGAGGTTTTCAACAGCTGCGCGAGTTTCAATTTTAGCAACCACAAGAGGTCCTCTTGGGTGCGGTTCTGTCCCCACCCTCCTCACGTCGTGAGCTGACCGCACATACGAAACAGCTACCATATCAACACCTTCCTCAACAAACGCATCCAACTTATAAAGATCCCCATCTGTGGGAGTTGGCAAACTCAGCCTCTCTGACGGTATTCGAATTCCAGGCCGCCCGTGTAGGACACCCCCACTTGTAACAGTGGCTTCTGCCTCGTCTTTTCCTATGGTCTCAACACGAACCACAACTTGCCCGTCCCCAAATGGGATCACATCACCTGGAACTAAATCTTCAAGAACGGTCTCGTAATCAACTTCGACGATACTCTCTGATGACTGTTTGACACCAGGGATTAGTTTGATAGTACTTCCTTTCTCCAAAAATGATCCATCACCCGGGAAAGGAGCTGAACGTATTTTTGGTCCAGGAAGATCGACTAAGATCCCAACTCGCCTCCCCATATCTTTGGAGACCTTACGTACTCTTCGATAGCGCTCTAAAGCTTCGTCTAGAGTTCCATGCGCTAGCCCCAGTCTTGCAACATCCATTCCGGCGTCGACGAGTTCCCGCAAAGTGGTTTCACTGTCACTTGCGGGTCCAATCGTGGCAATAATTTTCGTACGTCTTTCCATACTTCAACGGTATCCATCTTCCAACGGATTAGGTGGTATCAGATTGAATTTGTGTCTATGGAGAAGCGGCACCATGCTTTGTTCGTAGGCAATTTAAAAGGAATAAGAATTGAAAGACAGATTTGATTACCTTGATGTGGATTTTCCTATTGCCTTTGCTCACAGGGGAGGCGCCCTAGATGCCCCTGAAAATTCCATGGCAGCATTTCAATCGGCAATTAACATCGGATACAGATACCTTGAAACCGACGTACATTTGACCTCAGACGGACACGTGATTGCATTTCATGATGATGTCCTCGATCGTGTCACGAACCTTTCCGGGAAGATCTCTGACACCCCCCTATCTATCATCAAACGCGCTTTGATCGACGGTAAATCTGAAATTCCACTTCTTAAAGAGCTTCTATCAGAGTTCCCGACTGCACGATTTAATATCGATCCGAAAAGTGACCACGTTGCAGAACCTCTCGCGGTCGCAATCAAGGAAACAGGGTCAATATCTCGCGTTTGTGTGTCTTCTTTCTCCGACAGAAGGAACCAGACTATTTCACGACTAGTTGGAAATAACCTATGCATGGGAATCGGCCCTGCAGGAATAGCAAGGATACGAGTCGGGAAATTTACAAACAACTCCTCGATATCGAATGGGCAATGTGTGCAAGTCCCCGTGGCCATGAAGGGAGTCCCATTAATCACAGAAACCTTCATCCAGCGGGTGCATTCTATGGGAAAAGTAATTCACGCGTGGACAATTAACGAGCCTGTTGAGATGAACCGTTTATTAGATTTGGGCGTAGACGGAATCATGACTGATAAGCCACAACTACTCAAAGATATTTTAGTTCACCGAAACGAGTGGGTGTGATGTCCGACTTAAATTTTCATCTTGCAATCCCCGTTAGGGACTTAAGAGAAACGAGAGAATTCTATATCGGAATTCTGGGTGCCAGTGAAGGTCGATCAGATGAAACTTGGGTTGACTTCAATTTTTTCGGTCATCAACTTGTAGCTCATCTTAGTGATCCTAAATCTGAGGATTCACGCACAAGACAGAATCTCGTGGATGGTGATCTGGTCCCTATCCCCCATTTTGGGATAATTCTTGACGAATTAGGCTGGAAAAAAATAATCGACAAACTTACACAGAGTGAATGGCCATTTGAGATTGCTCCACATCTCAAATTCAAAGGTCTACCAGGCGAGCAATGGACGATGTTTCTTCGAGATCCCTCTGGGAATGCTCTAGAATTCAAGTTCTTTGAAAATCCTAATCAAATATTTGCATCAGAATAACCGCCTAGCTGTGGAAATATTGTGGGTAAATTAGCTCATCTTGGGGATTTCAAAATAATGCTGGGGAAAAGCTGAGGATTTTAAAAAATCGCTTGACATATTCAAAACAAAATGTAATTGTGTCTACACGCCGGTGACAACGGCATACAAGAAAATGGCAAACCAAACGGGAAGCGGTGGCAGCATCGAAACCCGGGTAGGCTCGGCCATAGGAAGGTATGAACGGCCATC
Source organism: Acidimicrobiaceae bacterium (assembly GCA_002722525.1). Classification (GTDB taxonomy): domain Bacteria; phylum Actinomycetota; class Acidimicrobiia; order Acidimicrobiales; family UBA8592; genus UBA8592. The sequence continues at coordinate 13,735 of PBMJ01000025.1, forward strand.
GGAACAGGTTTAGCGGTGAGGACCTACTTAGGTAGAGAATCAACTGGAAGGAAAGAAGCCTTAGGGTGGAAAGCCAGACAGAACAACCAACCCGGAATCTTAGGAGGAAGGGAAGGAAGGCCTAGAAGAGCAGGACCCTTAGGGGGAAAGCGAACCAAAACACCAAAGCAGAAACTCTCAGGAGAAGAAAGCAAAAGTGGGAAGGTCGAAATGGCGAAAGCCAGATCGGGAAAGGTACCGGAACCAAGGAAGTCCTTCAGGGGATGACTTAGGAAACGACGTTAAACTGCACAGCCCCGAAAGGGATTCTGTTTCGGCAGAAAACCTGACGGGGCTAATGTGTTTTTATGGTGACCTGATATCAGTGGCCACCCTGATCTAAGAAAGCCGCATGCCTAACTTCCCTCCGATTCTCTTCCTTCATGGATTAGCCACCACTTCAAAAAGAACTTGGGGAGACAATGGATGGTTTGATCTGGTTCGTGACGCTGAACGAGAATTCTTATCGGTTGACCTACCCGGACATGGAAAGGAATACGTTCCTTCATCTGAATTTAATGGCAATTTGGTTGATTATATTAACGACCAAATACCATTTCCGATCGTAGACGGAATTGGATTTTCACTCGGAGCCAGAGTTCTTCTGGAATTAGCACTTAAAAGACCGGGAAAATTTCGAAAGCTCGTTCTTGCTGGAGTTGGAGATAGTTTATTCGAACCTGATCAGATTCGAGGTAAAAAAATATCAGATGCAATTAGCGGAGACGGAGGCCTAGAGGATCCAGAAAGCCGTTACTTTAGTCAGCTTGCGGACTACCCAGATATAGATGGGAACTACATTGCGAAATACCTACAAGTAAAGAATTTATCTATCGACCCATCGGATCTTTCAGGTCTTAAGACTCCAATATTGGTTGTTTTGGGAGAGAAAGATTTCGCTGGCCCTGCAACTAGATTGATTGATTCGCTTCCTGACGCGAAATTGGTGACGCTAAAGGGAGTGGATCATTTTGCCACACCTAAAGATTTTTATTTTTTAGAAAGTGCTTTAGATTTTCTTGACTCCGCCCCTAATTGGTAGCACTAACGTAACTGTTCAGAGTACGGAGTCACTGGTTTAGGAAGCAACGAATTTCCCTCTAGCCACTGATCTACTGAAGCTGCACATGCTCTACCTTCAGCAATTGCCCACACGATAAGGCTTTGCCCTCGTCCTGCATCTCCTGCGACAAAAACTCCGTTCTCAGTGCTCATCCAGTTTTCATCACGCACAATGTTCCCTCGATTGTCAAGATCTACACCCAGTTCAGTTGGAACACCAGACTGCTCTGGTCCGGTAAAGCCGAGGGCTAGAAAGACTAGGTCTGCCTTATATTCCTGCTCAGTTCCAGTAATTTCCACAAAATTCATTCGACCATCTTCATGTTTGATCTCAACATCTATCGTTTCTAGAGATGTGACGTGATTATTCTCGCCGATGAACTGTTTTGTACTAATCGAGAACACTCTCTCTCCCCCTTCGTCATGAGCAGATGACGTTCGAAGCATCATTGGCCATGTGGGCCAAGGAGTTGAGATATCTCTGCTCTCTGGAGGTTCCGGCATGATTTCAAATTGGTGAATTGATACCGCCCCATGACGATGTGCGGTACCTAGACAATCTGCACCGGTATCACCACCGCCGATGATGATCACATTTTTCCCCGCTGCAGAAAAGGGGTGCTCATCTAATTTTCCTTCAGCGACTAGATTCGCTGGAACTAAATATTCCATGGCCTGGTAGATACCTTCTAGTTCTCGACCTTTAACTGGGAGATCCCGCCACTGTGTAGCGCCGATAGCTAGAATCACAGCATCGTTTTCTGCTTTGAGCTCATTAGCATCTAAATCTTTTCCTACTTCGACATTTGTTTCAAATTTCGTTCCTTCGTCATACATCTGTTGCAATCTTCTGTCTAGGAATCGTTTTTCCATTTTGAATTCTGGTATTCCGTATCTAAGAAGACCACCGATTTTTTCAGATCTTTCAAATACTGTGACATCGTGGCCAGCTCGAGTTAGCTGTTGAGCGGCAGCTAGACCTGCTGGGCCTGAACCGACTACGGCAATTCTCTTCCCAGTTTTTCTTTCGGGAATGATTGGGTACACCCAGCCCTCATTCCATGCGCGTTCGATGATCTCCACTTCTACTTGCTTTATAGTTACGGGATCTTCATTAATTCCTAATACACATGCGGCTTCACAGGGAGCTGGACATAATCGACCAGTAAACTCTGGAAAATTATTAGTAGCATGAAGGGATTCGATAGCCCGTTTCCACTCATTTTTATAAACTAAATCATTCCAATCTGGGATTAGATTTCCCAGAGGGCACCCGTTATTACAAAAGGGGATTCCACAATCCATGCAGCGAGATGCTTGCATTTTTAGAGCATCAGTATCGAAGGGTTCATAGACTTCACTCCAGTCGCGAAGGCGAACTGGAACAGGCCGAGATTTCGGAACAATCCGGTCATGTTTCATAAATCCTTTGGGGTCGCCCATTATGAACCTCCCATTGTCGGCATTACGGCTTTAACAATATCCGTACCATTGGCTTCTGCCTCAGCAATGGCATCGAGAACCCGCTTGTAGTCTCTTGGGACAACTTTAACGAATTGGTCCATTGCTTTCGGCCACGAATCTATCAACCGTTTTGCTAATTCTGAACCAGTTTCAGCTTGATGTCTAGCTACGGTTTCTCGCAGCCAACCAATATCTCCTTGGTCCAAATCCTCCAAATCAACGAGTTCCCTATTGACTCGGCCAGGAAAGGTTCCATCAACGTCGAGAACATACGCTATACCTCCAGACATTCCAGCTGCGAAGTTTCTTCCAGTCGGGCCAAGAATTACCACTCGCCCACCAGTCATGTACTCGCATCCATGATCTCCGACACCTTCTGCAACAGCAAGAGCTCCAGAATTCCTTACGCAAAATCGTTCACCAACTAGACCACTGAGGAATACTTCTCCGCTGGTTGCACCATACAAGATAACGTTTCCAGCTATTACGTTTTCTTCAGAACGGAAGGGTGAATCTTCTGGAGGCGATACGATAACTTTCCCACCGCTTAACCCTTTGCCGACATAATCATTGGCGTCTCCATGCAAACGAAGCGTTATTCCGGCTGGAACAAATGCAGCAAAACTATTACCGGCTGACCCTGTGAAATCCACTTGGATAGTGTCATCTGGCAAACCTTCTCCTCCCCACCTTTTGGTGAGATGATGGCCGAGTAAAGTACCCACAGTTCTGTTCACATTACGAATCGGCATTTCTAAATGCACTCGATCGCCATGTTTAAGAGAACCCTCAGCTAGCTGGATTAAGGTTTGGTCGAGAGCATACTCTAGTCCATGATCTTGCTTCTCTCGGCAGTACCTAACTGAATTAGATGGAAGAGGAGGCTGATAGAGAACTGCTGAAAGATCAAGGCCCGCTGCTTTCCAATGGTTTATACCGTCGGAAACATCCAATGCATCAACTTGACCGACTGCCTCTTTAAGCGTTCTAAAGCCGAGTTGTGACAGAAGCTCTCTTACTTCCTGTGCTATGAATTCCATGAAGTTCACCACGTGGTCAGCCTGACCTTCGAATTTTTCACGCAACTTCGGATTCTGGGTGGCAATACCAACTGGGCAAGTATCGAGGTGGCATACCCGCATCATTACGCAACCCATTACAACTAGTGGAGCTGTAGCGAAACCAAATTCTTCTGCACCAAGCAGTGCAGCGATGACAACATCACGCCCAGTCTTTAACTGGCCATCACATTGAACGACCACTCGATCTCTTAAGTTATTTAACAGTAGTGTCTGCTGCGTTTCGGCTAGTCCTAATTCCCAAGGAGTTCCGGCATGCTTTATTGATGTCAATGGAGAGGCTCCTGTACCTCCGTCGTGCCCTGAGATCAATACAACATCTGCGTGAGCTTTCGCTACACCTGCGGCGACAGTTCCGACACCAAGTTCAGATACAAGTTTTACATGAATTCGCGCCTCTGGATTAGCGTTTTTCAAATCATGGATTAATTGTGCTAAGTCTTCGATTGAATAAATATCATGATGAGGTGGAGGTGATATCAGGTCCACACCGGGTGTTGAATGACGCACTTCTGCTATCCAAGGCCATACTTTATGCCCTGGAAGTTGTCCGCCTTCGCCGGGCTTAGCCCCTTGTGCCATTTTTATTTGAATGTCATCAGCATTAACAAGGTACTCGCTCGTAACTCCAAACCTGCCTGATGCCGCTTGTTTAATTGCAGATCTTCTAAGGTCACCGTTTTCATCTGGCTCATATCTACTAGGATGCTCACCACCTTCACCGGTATTTGATTTTGCACCGATTCTATTCATAGCTATTGCTAAGGTTTCGTGCGCTTCAGCAGAAATAGAGCCGTATGACATAGCTCCAGTAGAGAATGTTTTCATTATTTTTTCGATTGACTCGACTTCACTGATAGGAACTGGGGACCGAGAACCAAAATTAAACTTAAACAAGCCACGTAAAGTCGCTAGATTCGTACTTTGCTCATTTATTTGATTTGTGTACTCTTTGAAAATATCGAATCTACCTTGGCGCGTAGCATGCTGTAATTTGAAAATACTTTCTGGATTGAAGAGATGATATTCTCCTTCACGTCTCCATTGATACTCTCCTCCAGCTACTAATTGTCGATGGGAGCGGTGGGTTGGCGTTGTTGGGAACGCTATCTGGTGCCTAAATTTCACCTCTTCAGCTATTTGCGCATACCCTACTCCGCCCAATCTGCTCATCGTTCCTGGGAAGGCATCGATCACTAAGGGCTTACCCAATCCGATAGCTTCGAAGATTTGAGATCCTATATAACTCCTTACTGTAGATATGCCCATTTTAGACATCACTTTTAGCACGCCTTTATCGAATGCTTTGACATAATTCTTGTAGGCCTCTTCGATAGTGATAGTTGGACCGTCTTCACCGTCTCTTCTCTCAATTAAGTCTGCAATAGTTTCAAAGGCCAGATAAGGGTTTACCGCATTAGCGCCATATCCAAGGAGAAGGCAGAGATGGTGAACTTCCCGCATTTCGCCAGTTTCGATTATGAGACTAACTTTTGAACGGGTCTTCTCCCTGATCAGATGATGATGCACTGCGGCAGTCGCTAACAATGCTGGGATAGGTGCGTGGCTTGCGCTGGCTCCTCGATCAGAAAGAACGATCAGATTTTTACCAGATTCGATCGCTTTGGAAACTAAAGCCCGAGTATTCTCTATCGCCGCTCGAAGGCCGCTTCCACCTTCATCAACTGGATAGATGCACTGGATAACTTCCGTTTGAAACTGATTATGGCCTGATTGCCCACTTAGCTCCCCATCAATGTCTAGCAGTCGAAGTAATTCCTTGTTTGTTATGACTGGATGCTCTAGAAATATTCGCTGGCAGGATTCGGGTTTACTCTCAAGAAGGTTGAGCTCCGGTCCTAACCAACCATAAGTAGAGGTAACTATTTCTTCTCGAATTGCGTCAAGTGGAGGATTGGTCACTTGCGCAAAGAGCTGCTTGAAATAGTCATAGAGAAGTCGCGGGCGGTTTGAAAGGACAGCTAGAGGTGTATCTGTTCCCATTGAACCTATAGCTTCTTTGCCATTCAAGTACATGGGAGTCATGAGTAACTTCAATTCTTCATTAGAATAGCCAAACAATTTTTGCCGAGTGAGAAGTGGGCTGTTTTCTGGGCGAGCGACCTGCCTGTCTGGCAGCTCTGATAGTAATATTTCATTTTCGTTTAGCCACTTACCGAAGGGCTGAGCGGACGAGAGCATCTCCTTAATTTCTGCATCTCGGACGATTCTTCCTTGTTCGGTGTCTATAAAGAACATTTTGCCAGGCTGAAGTCTTCCCTTCTCAATTATGTTCGAGCTGGGAATATCTAAGACGCCTACTTCAGAGGCCATCACTACTAAATCATCATCTGTAAGCCAGTAGCGTGAAGGTCTAAGACCATTGCGGTCTAGGACAGCTCCAACGACAGCTCCATCGGTAAAAATTATCGATGCAGGACCGTCCCAAGGTTCAATTCTTGTCGCGTGGTACCTATAGAAAGCTTTGAGCGATTCGTCCATGCTTTCGTGATTTTCCCATGGTTCAGGGATCATCATAAGAACAGCCTCGGGTAACGAGTACCCGCCCAAAACGAGAAGTTCTAGACATTCGTCAAATGCCGCTGTATCAGATGCTCCTGGGGTGCATATTGGAAAAAGTTTTTCAAGGTCACTACCGAAAGCTTCAGTATCAAGTACTGCTTCTCGAGCTCTCATCCAATTTCGGTTTCCTTGAACGGTATTTATTTCTCCATTGTGAGCAATAAATCGATATGGATGTGCAAGAGGCCACGACGGGAATGTATTTGTTGAAAACCTTGAATGGACAAGGGCTAATGCGCTCTCTACACGCTCGTCGGACAGATCTAAAAAGAACTCCCCTAGCTGTGGGGTGGTTAACATTCCTTTATATACAAATGTCCTAGATGACAAGCTCGGAAAATAAACGCCGGAATGCATCTTTGACATGCCTCCCATTCCCTCTCCCGCTACATCAGCTCTTTCGAATTGGATTTCGTGCTGGCACCTCTTTCGCAGAATATAGGCTTTTCGGTCTAAATCTATTCCAGATAGATAACTGCCATCATCGTTCGAATAAGTTAGAAAAATTTGGGAAAACTTCGGCATTGTTCCTAAGGCCCCAGAGCCAAGATTTGAACTGTCCACTGGAGTATCACGCCATCCCAGTATTGAAAAACCTACCTCTTCAGCGATCATTTCTACAGAAGAAACTGCTAGGTCATATTCTGAAGAGTCTTGTGGCATAAAGGCAATGCCCGTGACAAATTCACCTTCTTCCGGAAGTTTAAAATCAACCACCGCTCTAAAGAATTTGTCGGGTACTTGAATTAAAATCCCAGCCCCATCTCCCGTGTTTTCTTCTGAACCTAACGCTCCTCTATGCTGAAGCTGACAAAGTGCTCCGATAGCAGAAGAAACGATCTTGTGACTTCTGTGGCCTTTTAAGTTAGCTATGAAGTTCACACCACAGGAATCATGCTCAAATGAAGGATCGTACAATCCTTGTGTCTGAGGTAAATCTGGATTCATAGTCATGAAGACTTCCTTCATTTTCGGATACTGTGCAAGCGAAGAGGGCCAATACCTATATTCTACCTTTTTACCCTCTATTCCCAAAGAATTTTCATCCAGTATGGAAAACTACCCTTCATCAGGCAGAATGACTGTCATGGAGTTTGTTGAAGANCAAGAAATCAATCANCTAAGAAGATTTCTAGATAGCTCTACANCCCCTTTTCATGCCATCAATAACNCTANGNAACTTCTTTTAGGTCNTGGATTNAACGAAATATCTGGNCAAGACAGTTGGTCTGGATCGCTCTGATCGAAATTTCTTTGTGAAAGACGGAAGNATTGTTGCGTGGATAGAAANCAATGANCTTCCATACGAGAACGGGTTTAGGCTTCTAGGAGCTCATACTGANAGTCCAAATCTCCGCTTAAAGCCNATACAGCAGCAAGCGAGTANCACAGTTGAGCAACTTTCAATTGAAACTTACGGAAGTCCNNTATTGAACTCATGGNTAGACAGAGATTTAGGGATCTCCGGAAGGGTGATAGTCNNAAAAAACTCTTTNNANGAGATGCTNTTNTCATCTGAGAGNNCTATTTGCAGNNTCCCTCAATTNGCAATCCATCTGGATAGGGATATCAATGAAAAAGGACTGAAATTAAATCCACAGACTCAACTTTCGCCAATCTGGGCTGATTCGGCTCTAGACCCTCCATCATTTAACGAATGGCTTGCCAGNCAATTGTCTATAGCGNCGANTGATATTNTCTCTTGGGACCTGATGCTACATGACGCGCAGCAGTCGANCTTACTTGGCACTGGCAGTGAGTGGCTNGCTTCAGGGAGAATAGATAATNTGGTCTCATGTTATGCCGCTATTTCTGCATTANCNGCAATAGAAAAACCCGANTTAGATAAGACNCCAATAGTGTNCTTGTTCGACCACGAGGAAGTTGGAAGTGTNTCGTCTGTAGGAGCATCAGGAAATTTTTTGTCAAATACTTTNAATAGAATCATGTCNNATCTTTCTATTGAATCNCGNGCNATTGCCTTGGAGAATTCCTTATGCGCTTCGNTAGATGGAGCACACGCCACNCATCCNAATTATCCAGAAAGGCATGATTTAGACCACATCATAAAGNTGAATGAGGGAATAGTCATNAAGCGAAATGCAAACCAGCGNTATGCCACTGATGCTGTTGGGGAAGCTNTAGCCAAGCAGATATGTNTTGACAATGANATCCCCTATCAGATCTTTGCGAACAGAAGTGACCTCAGTTGTGGATCAACGATAGGACCCACAAATGCAGCGAACCTTGGAGTGAGAACTATCGATCTTGGAATCCCTCAGCTATCTATGCACTCAGCGCGAGAAATGTGTGGCGTGAAAGACCAAGATTATCTTAGGTTGTTCTTAAAATCGTTTCTGACCGAATAAACGGTTACTTCCGTATGAGAATTCGATTTGCTGGAGCCACTAGCATCAACAGAACAGCATAAATCTCTAAACGACCTAGAATCATCAAGAATGCGAGAATTGATCGACCGGAACGACTAAACGACAAATAGTTACTCGTTGGCCCGGCTTCTCCAAGAGCTGGCCCCATATTACTCATCGCAGAAATAGCTCCGCTAGCGGATGTCATTAAGTCATTCCCCAACGCTGAAATAGCTATTGTGCCGAGAATGACGAAAGAGATGAATAAAGCCACAAANGCTAAAGCAGATGAAATAATTCTATCTGATACGGACTCACGACCCATTGTTATCGGAAAGACACCTTTTCGATGTTCGAATAATCTCAACTCTCTTTTAAGAGCTTTTAATCCAACTTGCAGTCGCAGAACTTTCATTCCGCCTGCAGTCGAACCCGTTGTTCCTCCAACCGTCATTAGCAAGAGGATAAGAATCTGCGACGCAGCACCCCATAGAACAAAATCCCCTATTCCTTCTGGCCGTGCATTGCCGAAACCTGTTGAGGTGGCAAGAGCTACAACATTGAAAACTGAATCGCGAAGAACAGTAGTGAATGATCCAAGATCATCTGAGGCATTTATGATCGTCACAAGCGTGGCAGAAGTGAACGTAACGCCCAAAAATACTCTAGTTTCGGATGAGCGAAACCAAGCATATCTTTCCCTTTGAGCGAAAACCCTGTAATGCAAGGTATAACTTATGGCACCAAAGAGCATCGCCACGATAAGAATTATTTCAACAGCTACAGAGTCGAAATACCCCACTGAAGAATTGTAGGTGGAGAAACCACCTGTTGCTGCAGTTGATAATGCGTGAGTTATTGCATCAAATAACGTTGGGCCAGGTGTAATCCACAANGCAATCGCAATTACGAGNGTTGTAGCAAAATAAACTGNCCATAATGTCTTGGCNGTTTTGGTAGCGCTTGCCCTGAACATATCTGACTTNTGGCCTGTAGCCTCTTTACTCATTAGAGCTAGNCCTCCAACACCAAGCCTTGGGAGCACTGCCGTAGCCAATACGATCATACCCATACCTCCATACCACTGAGTAAGTTGGCGCCAAANCAGCATGCCCTTTCCTAAGCTCTCNATATCTTCCAATACCGTTGACCCTGAAGTGGAGAAACCCGATATAGATTCGAANAGCGCNTTATCGAATTTNCNCCAAGAAAAAACGCCGCCCCATAGGTATGGNAANGAACCCATTACNGAACAAGCGACCCAAGACCATGCCACCATTGAGAACATCGAAAGAGGNTTTACTTCTTCTGAGATCTCTGTCAATGCACGNAGCGTTAGACCAATATTTAATGAAATCCCAGCTGAGGCAAATAGTGCCCATTCATTATGCGAACTACCGGAAAACCACTCCACTAGACCAGCGAGAAAAAGACCGGGACTCAGGAAAGCTAATGCCAGTCCCACAATATTCAAGGTAGGAGAATCGATTGGGCCTTCTGTGAATAGGTTGGGGTTTATTCTCATGATCTCTCGGCCTTATATCTGATTCTCCTCAATGGGCCTTCTCTAAGAGTTCGGAGAAAAGCGACACCAAGATAGGCGATGGGAAAGATAGATAAGCGTCCCAAAATCATTAGTATTGAAGAGACGATATGAGTAACCGTATTGAACTCTATCCCAGAGTCAACAGGACTAGATCCGATGAATGGCCCTGCAGTAGCTAAGCAGGTTAATGAGAAGCTGAGTGCCTCAATAGGTGTGCTGTTTGGGTTAGCGAGTGCGATAAGAAATGCTCCCGTTGCAACAAAAGAGATAAATATAGCCGTAAAACCGTGAAGGCGTTGAAGAGCTCTCTCATCAATCACTTTCCCACTTATCTTCACAACGCGAACTGAACTTGGTTTTAGTTGTTGAGTTAATTCTCTTCTGGCAAACCGATAGTGTTGCAACACACGTGCTGATCCGTATCCTCCACCAGATGACCCTGCCATAGCTCCAACACCCAATAGAAGCAGAACCAAAACTGCCATTCCGGAGGGAAAATCCCAACTAATTGTTGAGAATCCAGTAGTGCTAAGAAGGGAACTTGAAAGGAAAAATCCTTCGCGTAGCACGGTCCCAAATGATTCCATATCCCGCCGCCAAATGGAAAAGAGGATTGTTGCGGAGACAACGAGAAGCAAATATATGCGAAATTCAGAATTCTTTGCTATCCGAGAAAATTTCCTTTTCCATATCCACCATAGGATCACGACATTAATTCCAGTAAAGAACATTGCTATGGCTACTACCCATTCGATTGTGGATGATCCAAATCCAGCTATTGATATGTTCTTGGTGCTAAAACCTCCTGAAGAAACCGAAGTTAATGAATGGCACAGAGCTTCAAAGATTGTCATTCCGGAGATTGCAAATGCCACACATGTTCCCAGCGTCAACAGGGCATACAGTTTCGCTAGTCGAAGTAAAGTTTTTGAGACTTTTTGGGAAGTAAATGACTTAGCGAAAGCTACATCAAACTCTTCTGTTCTTCCTGCTTCTGGTAGAGCGACAAAAACTATTATGAGCGCCCCTATCCCGCCCAACCACTGTGTCAATGAACGAAATAGAAGAACGCTTTTCCCTAAAGATTCAGGTACGACGTTTGTCAAAGATGTAGTAGAAAGACCTGAANCAGATTCAAGAAGTCCGCCATCAAAACTATTAGAAACACCTAATGAAAGATAGATAGCTGAACACAGGACTATGACGATTCCGAAGTTTAGTGCGATAATTTGGAAAATTTCACTAGCCGTAAATTCTGTCCTTTGCGAAAGAAATTGCCTTCCCAGAAATCCCAAAGCGCCAGTAGAGATTGTAAAGATCAGGAAAATAACAAAGTTTCGATCTATTGAAGTTACTGAAGCAAAAAAGCTAAACAATGAAAGGATCGATACTTGGATCAGCGAAAATGATGCTGTCATAGCGATGATATTGTTGGTTTTTTTTCCGTCAGCTTGGGAAGTAGCCATACCCCCTCCTAACGCCCACTAGTTTGATGTCTCCTTGCTATCTGCATGAAAAAATTCCCGAAGGGAATCTATTTTTTCAGGATGCGCAATAAGAAGGACATGATCACCAGGTAATAATTGGCTTGTACCGCGGCCGATGCGAGCCTCCCCCTCTCTTACGTAGGCACCGACTAAAGCTTCTTTGGGAAATCCTAGTTCTTTAAGAGTTTTTGAGGCCGCCAAACTGTCAGTTTCAACTTCTAATTCTGCCACTTCAAAATTTTGGTCGGCGCCGAGAAATGTTGCTACGTCGTCAACTTCATGGACGTAGCTCAGCACTCGATTTGCGCTGGCAATTACCGGAGATAGAGCAGAGTCCACGCCAGCTGATCCCAAAAGGCGTAATAGTTTCAGCCTGTGCAGTATTGCTATAGTCCTTTCAACCCCTAATGATTTTGCATACATACTAGCGAGGACATTTGCCTCGTCTTTCCCTGTTAAAGCGACAGCGGCGTCATATTTCCCGGCATCTATTTCGTTACTGAGGAAATGAGCGTCTGATATGTCTCCGTTTACAACATCAACACCATCTAGTCGAGTAGCGAGTTTTTCGGCTCTATCCTCATTTTGCTCGATCAACGTGACTTCACGGAATCGCATTTTTACTAGTTCTTTAGCTAAGATTTCAGCTGTTCTACCGCCGCCAAGAAGGAGGACACGTCGATGTTTTTTCTTTTTGAAGCCCAGCGACTCAAGCACATTTGATCTTTCTGATTTTAAGATGACTAGCCACAGTCGATCTCCTGCTAGGAGGGTTTCATCCGATCTTGGGATAACTGTTTCGCCATCTCTTTGTAGTGCGGCAACAAGAAAACTCCATTCCGGTTCATTTTGATCTCCAATTGCTGAGAGTGTCTGCCCGCAGAAATCGGCGTCTTCGCCGAGAGTTACCCCCATAATTGCGACCTCACCGTCACAAAGTAATGCAAGCTCTTCAGCGCCCCATGCTCCAAGAAGTTCGGCTATTTCCTTAGCGGTATCTTCATCTGGGTCAAATACAAGGTTAGGTCCCAATGGTCCAAGAAAAAAGTCTTCGTTCTCGGTTTCAGCTTTGATTTCCGGAGCTTCTATTCTGACTATGGTCTTAGAGACTCCTTTATTCCGGGCATAGAGGCTAGCGATAAGGTTTACTTCATCGTTTGATGTTACAGCTACAAGTAAATCCGCTCGATTAATTTCAGCTTCAAGCAAAACAGCAGGATGACTTCCGCTGCCGAGAATAAGATTGGCATTGACCTCAGTTTGTATCTGATCCAAACGCTTTGAATCTATGTCGATAACCGCGACTTCCATATCCTTCAATTGATGCTTTGGGTCGGTGAGTAACCGGGTGATATAGACCCCAACTTCCCCTGCACCTACGACAACGACGTACACACCTTCATGGTTACAGTTTTAGAGAGAAAAATCACCGATGCTGAGAAAAAATTTAAAATAATTTTATTTTTCTTTCAAAATACTTGTTGATTGCGATTCAGGTCTTTAAGGAACCGAAAATCCATACCGCTTGACTTAGAAACTTTCTGAGAGTAGAAGTTGAGGAACTGGGCAAATTAGCAGTAAAGTCACAACGTTCTAAATTAGAAGGAGCCCCTTTGGAATCGATACCCTATCTCGCCTTAGCTAGCGCTGCATCTGCTTTGCTTCTGGCCTACTATTTCTTCACTACTGTTAAAGCTGCACCTCCAGGTAATGACAGGATGGTTTTTCTCATGTCTGAAATTCAGAAAGGAGCAAAGGCCTTTCTCAAACAGGAATACACATGGGTTTCTGTATTCGTTGTCGCAATGATCGTATTACTAGCGATTGTTATCACGCCATTAGCATCCGTCTCCTATGTGATAGGAGCTGTTCTCTCAGCGACAGCAGGTTACGTGGGCATGACAGTTGCGACAATGGCGAATGCACGAACTACTGAGGCTGCTAAAGACGGCCCCTCGAAAGCCCTTCCTGTTGCTTATCGCGGTGGCGCTGTGATGGGATTCGCCGTAGCTGGACTTGCGCTTCTTGGCTTAATGTTTGTTTATTTATTGTTTGTTATTTGGTTGAAAGCAGATGACGCATTTGAAATTGTTACAGCTTACGGTCTAGGTGCATCATCAATCGCTTTGTTCTCACGTGTAGGTGGTGGCATCTACACTAAAGCAGCCGATGTGGGAGCTGATCTCGTGGGGAAAGTAGAAGCTGGCATACCGGAAGACGACCCTCGAAATCCGGCAACCATAGCGGATAATGTTGGAGACAACGTCGGCGATGTCGCTGGTATGGGAGCAGACCTATTTGAATCATACGCTGGCTCTATAATCGCACCTGTTGCGCTGACAGCTTTCGCCGTTGGCCTTCAACCAGAACAAGCCACATCTGCTGATTTCATCGGGTTACTCATGTTTCCAATGGCAGTAGCTTTCATAGGAATGATCGCTTCGATTCTAGGATCCTTCCTGGTAAAGGGCGGTGACTCTACTGACTCGAAGGCCCTAAGCCATGCACTTCATAGAGGAACAAACGTAGCTATGGCACTCACAATTGGTGGAACAATAGCTGTTTCGTTCTGGCTGTTTGATTCAGCCACCGGAAATCCAATCGGCATTGCTCTCTCAGTCGTTGGTGGGCTTGTTGTTGGGTGGGCCTTAGGAAAGACAGCTGAATTCTATACTTCAGACCATTTCAAACCCGTAAAGAAAATTGCAGCTCAATCAGAGACAGGGCCAGCGACCACAGTCTTAAGCGGAATAAGTGCTGGGATGGTATCTGTTGCAGCCTCGGTAATCCTCATATTACTTGGGATAGGTATCGCATACTGGGGTGGAGAACTAACACTTGACGATGGCATATACGGAATTGCAGTCGCAGCAATTGGGATGCTTGCCACGACTGGCGCAGTTGTTTCGGTTGATGCTTATGGACCAATTGCTGACAATGCGGGAGGCATTGCTGAGATGGCTGAACTTGACCCTTCAGTTCGTGAAGTTACAGATGCGCTTGACTCCCTTGGAAATACAACAGCGGCAATCGCCAAAGGCTTTGCAGTAGGATCAGCTGCTTTAACTGCTCTTGCATTGTTTAAAAGCTTCGAGTACGCAGTCGCACAAGCTGGTGGGACTTTAACTCTTAACGTCGGTGAAGTAGATGTCTTTATTGGATTGTTCCTCGGAGCAGGACTGCCCTTCCTATTTGCAGCCCTGACAATTGACGCCGTAGGAAGAGCTGCAACAGCAATGATTGAAGAAGTGAGAAGACAGTTTAGAGAAATACCCGGACTGCGCGACGGTCAACCTGGTGTTGTGCCAGATTCGGCGCGTTGTGTAGCAATATCAACCGAAGCTTCATTAAAAGAAATGATCATTCCTGGATCGCTAGCTGTAGTAGTTCCATTAGTTGTTGGATTCATTGATATTGATGCTCTCGGCGGCCTTCTTGCCGGTGCTCTGGTTACTGGCTTTGCACTGGCAATATTTATGGCCAATGCTGGTGGGGCTTGGGACAATGCAAAGAAATACATTGAAGCAGGACATCACGGGGGTAAGGGCTCCGACCCCCACAAAGCTGCTGTGGTGGGCGATACGGTAGGAGACCCTTTCAAAGACACCTCCGGGCCCGCCATGAACATCTTGCTAAAAGTTATGACAATCGTTTCTCTCGTATTTGCCTCAGCCTTCGTCTAAAAATTCACTCAACTCTTCACAAAGAGGTTGACTATTGCCTTTCGTGAAATTTTCCGGAACAAAAATCTACTATGAACGGGCCGGAACTGGGCGCGACCTATTGATCATCTCTGGCACTGGCTCAGATCTTCGGCTCCCTCGACAGCCCGTACCACAAATTGACGACCACTTTAGGGTACTCCGGTATGATCATAGAGGCCTCGGACAAAGCAGTGCCGAAGATGAGGATATCTCTATGGCCAATTTCGCTGACGATGCCGCTGGGCTCTTACAGATGTTAAACATCGACGAAATTGATGTAATTGGGATTTCTTTCGGCGGTATGGTAGCTCAACACTTAGCTATTAGACATCCGAAACTAGTTCGGAAACTAATTCTTGCGTGTACGTCACCGGGCGGAAGTACCCATTCCTCTGCAAACCTTGTGGAACTGATGAATCTCGCATTAGAAGAACGACAAAGGTCCTGGCTTGAGATGTTTGACACAAGATATCAAAGTGGAACGAAAGGAGAGCATTTTGTTTATCTCCTTGAAAAACTAATAAAACAAAACCCTTCGATGTTCCCGAACGATGCTTCAGACGGCCTAATACGCCAAATTAGAGCCCGATCCGGCCATGATCTCTCTGAGGAGCTAGGGAACATCTCTCAACCATGTCTTATCGTTGGCGGCAAATACGACGGAATAGCCCCCCCTAAAAACCTGCATTATCTTTCTAACCAAATTCTATACTCCCAATTGCGTTTTTTCGAAGGGGGGCATTCATTTCTTTGGGAAGATGATCTAGCTTGGGAGACTATTTCCGCTTTCTTAGCTGAAGATGACGATACTCTTTAATATGTCCAATATGCGGAGCAGTCAATAATGGCTAGCAGCAAATCTGACGTCGTCTTACTCTTTGGTGGTCAATCCCCCGAACACAGCGTTTCTTGCACATCGGCAAGCCATGTCTATTCAGCTATCCCTCATGATCGCTATAACGTCACACTCATAGGGATTGACCAGTCGGGAAATTGGCATAAATGCTTACCACCTGATGAAAGCATCGCCCCTAAAGAACCTTTCCTGGTTTCTGGAGCAACCATTTCAGCCGACGAATTATTTACCACCAGCGGTAATACCAAACCCATTGTATTTCCTGTGCTTCATGGACCTAATGGCGAAGATGGAACCATACAAGGCCTGCTTGAAACATTTGAAGTTCCATATGTGGGAAGTGGCGTACTTTCATCTGCTCTTTGTAT
Source organism: Acidimicrobiaceae bacterium (assembly GCA_002722525.1). Classification (GTDB taxonomy): domain Bacteria; phylum Actinomycetota; class Acidimicrobiia; order Acidimicrobiales; family UBA8592; genus UBA8592. The sequence goes on from PBMJ01000025.1 coordinate 30,292, forward strand.
GGACAAGATCAAGTCTAAAGAAGTCCTATCAGCCCATGGCATCCCTCAAGTCTCATGGATGAGTTTTCATGCCGATCAGCTCGCCTCTGTTTCAGAAACTATAGAAAGCTCTTCGCTAGAGTTTCCCCTTTTCGTCAAGCCAGCGAATATGGGTTCATCAATTGGAGTATCAAAAGTTTTATCTACTGCTGACCTAGACGATGCAATAGAAAAAGCAAAAAATTACGATCCATGGATCATCGTTGAGGAATTCTCACCAGGTCGAGAAATTGAAGTCGCAATCCTAGAAACCAATAGCATTGCTATATCTAAACCGGGAGAGATAGTACCCGGCGCAGATTTCTACAGCTTCGACGACAAGTACGAAGACGGCGCTACGCTTCATATACCTGCCGAACTATCCGGTTCAGAAATATCAACCGTCCAGTCTTTAGCTGAAGATGTCTTCACATTAATGCGGTGCAAGAGCCTTGCCCGCGTCGATTTCTTTTATGAACCTGAAGGCGCCGGGTGGCTTGTCAATGAAATAAACACCATGCCTGGATTTACCCCGATCTCTATGTACCCCAAACTTTGGCAAGAAGCCGGGATCTCGTATGAAGATTTAATAGTGAAACTACTTGAATCCGCTACAAGATGATAAAACCTATTCAGGAACTTGGATTAACGCACTTTTCAAAAATCTCAAAAGTTCTTTACGGCGTAAAACAACATCTCTTGGAGTCTGTTCTATACCTATTGCCTCCAACAGATTCCCTTCGGTAGCAGCACCCATTATCACTGAATACATCGATAAAACCAGTAAATACGGATCGGATTCTACAATTCTCCCTTTAGACATCTCATCCTTAAGCCACATTGTTGCCCCCTTAATTAAAGGGTCCAAGTCTTTAACAGCCTTTGTTAGCGTTGGTGGGCCAAGTCTCGAAACCTCTCTAAGAAGACCAAGAAGTTCAGGCCTTTCAATAGCTAAGCGAAAAACTCTTCTAACCATTTTTTCGATTCTGTCCCAACCATCCTCTGAACTCTTCACCGCCTCAGACAATGCTGCTGCTAGAACTTCTATAGCATCCGCAACAGAGGCGTCTAAAAGAGCTTCTTTTGATGGGAAATGGTACAGGATTGATTGCTTTCGTATCCCTAATTCTTGCGCTAGCGAGTCAAGACTTGTTCCGCCATACCCATTCTCTCCAAAGGCAACAGTAGCGGCAATCAAAATTCGATCAGAAGTCTTCACGAAAAGATTGTAGCATTGCCTACCAAGTGGTAGAAAGTAGATGTGATCAAAGAACAGCTAGCAGGTAAAAAAATAGCTATTACAGGTTCAACCGGATTTCTGGGGACCGCCCTCGTTGAACAACTCCTTCGCACAGTACCGGATGTGAAACTTGTACTCCTTGTTCGCAGTTCAAAACGAACTGCATCTCAGCGCGTCAAAAGAGAGATACTAAACAATGATGCTTTTGACCCTCTCAAAACAGAGATTGGTAACGAAGAGTTTGAGCAGCTAGTAAAAAAACAGATAGAAGCAGTGTCGGCTGACATAGCAATAGACGACTTAGGGCTAGATGAAAAAGGGAAAGAAACTCTAGAGGACTGTGACATCGTCATACATAGCGCCGCTGCCGTTAGCTTCGATGAGCCCTTGGATCGAGCTGTAGAAGTCAATCTAATGGGGCCTGTTCGTTTGGTGAGCCTCATGAAGAAACTCGAAATGAAATCGCATCTCGTAATGGTCAGTACGTGTTACGTTGCTGGCAGTCGAAAGGGTGATGCGCCAGAGCAGGCATTAACTGATAGCCCCTTTTATGTCCCCATAGATTGGAGCGATGAAATACATGCAGCGCGTAGAACCCGCTCATACGTTGAAGATGCCAGTAGAAGGCCGAAGAATTTAGAAAGTTTTCGCGATTCTGCTCGAGCAGAATTGGGTGCAGCCGGAACACCAACCCTCGCTAAGAAAACTGAACAACTTCGACAGCGGTGGGTCAAGAATCAAATGGTTGAAGCCGGAAGAAATAGAGCAAGTTCTATAGGGTTCCCTGATGCATACGCTTTCACAAAAGCTATGTCTGAACAAGCAGTGGAAGAGACCAGAGATCAAATCCCACTAACCATAGTTCGCCCATCAATTATTGAATCTTCATGGAAGAACCCTACCCCTGGTTGGATACGAGGCTTCCGGATGGCAGAGCCGATAATTCTGAATTTTGGAAAAGGTACACTTAAAGAATTCCCAGGCATTCCAGAAGGAATCGTTGACATCATCCCAGTTGACCTTGTTGCTTCAGCGATTATCGCTGCTGCTGCCCAAGAACCATCAGCCGATACCACCATCTATCAAGTTGCTTCTGGAAGCTGCAACCCTATACGTACTTCCAAGATCACTGATTACGTTCACAAGTTCTTTGGTGAGAACCCTATTTATGATGAAAAGAATCAACCCATTGCACCAGCGAAATGGAAGTTTCCGGGTAGAGGTCGCGTTGAATCCCAGCTAAGGCGAGCGCAAGGCCTACTAGGACAAGCGGAACAGACCCTAAACAAACTTCCAATACGAGGAAAGCAAGCAATGGTCGTTACCGATATACAAAACCGTAAAGAAGAAATAGATAAGGCCTTAGAGTACGTCACACTGTATGGGAAATACATAGAATGTGAGGCTTTATATTCCGTTGATAATCTCCTCACACTCTGGGACTCACTGTCAGAAGATGACAAAAATGTTTTTCCATTCGATCCTAGATCTATCGACTGGTACGAATACATATTCAACATCCATCTACCCACAGTAGTTACAAAAGGCAGAGTAAAGACATCCCCATCTAAATCCTCGACAAAGTCACGTTCAACTCGACTTCGAAGTCAGGTACTAGACTCTCGCCGGCAGTTAGCAGTATTCGATCTTGAGAATACACTAATCGCATCAAACGTTGTTTCGTCTTGGAGCTATCTGGCNACGAAAAGACTCCCAAANGCCGAACGAGTCAANCTAGTAACAAAAACCCTTGCACAAGCACCNGGNATGCTCGCTTTAGATAGAAAAGATCGAAGNGATTTNCTTCGTAGCTTTTACCGTCGATACGCTGAAGCTCCAATAACTCAAATCGACGACGATNCTTTNGAAATGTTTAGTGAATTAATTCTGAGTAAATCCTTTCCTGCTGGCTTGCGCAGAGTTCGCGAGCATAGAGCACTTGGACACAGAACATTATTAATNACTGGNGCATTGGACTTCGTCGTAAAGCCATTACAACCTCTTTTCGATGACATCATTTCTGCGACTCTTTCTAATGATGGAAACACATACACTGGACAGATGCAGCAGGTNCCCCCNATCGGTGAAACTCGGGCAGCAGTTCTTCGCCGCTTNGCCGAAGAAAANANTTACGANCTGTCTGAANCTGTTGCNTACGCTGATTCNGCTAGCGATTTACCAATGCTCGAAGCAGTAGGTTTCCCAGTGGCTGTGAACCCCGAACCTAAATTAGCCTCGCTGGCTAATAAGCGTGGCTGGCTAATTGAGAACTTTGAGCCAGTAGCTGGGTCACCAACAAAATTGCTTCCCCTTGGGTCAAGAGTAAGGAGTTAAAAAGTGAGTGACGATCGAAGAAGAAACCCTCGCCCAGGCTTAGTCCTAGACGTCGACCGGTCGACTCCGCCGGTGCTTTTTCACCACGGAGAGGGATTCCGTCTGGAAAAGCTTCCAGCTGGGCGATCAAGAGTCATTCACCCCCCTGAGCCACTTCCAGGATTAAAAAACCCTGACCGACACATAAAAGATGCCTTAGAAAATCCTTTAGGAGANTCCCCTCCTCTTTCTGNCTTGATGAAACCAGGTATGAAATTAACAATCGCTTTCGATGACATTTCATTGCCTCTTCCACCGATGCGTGCCCCTGACATAAGACAGCGCATCATCGAAGCAGTACTGGATACTGCAGCTCAAAACAACGTAGACGATGTTCATATCATCGCTGCCTTAGCCCTTCATAGGAGGATGACTGAAAGCGAACTTCGACATGCAGTTGGTAACCGCGTTTATGATGCATTTGCCCCATCTGGCCANCTTTACAACCATGATGCGGAAGACCCAGACGGTATGACTGTGATCGGAACAACTCCCCATGGTGAGGAGGTTCAGATAAATCGAAGAGCAGCAGAGTCTGACCTAATCGTCTACGTCAACATCAATCTTGTAGCAATGGACGGAGGTTGGAAAAGTACTGCTACTGGGTTGTCTGGCTACACGGCTTTACGACATCACCACAATCCCCAGACGATGGTCAAATCACGTAGTTTTATGGATCAAGAGAACTCTGAACTCCATAGATCTAATTGGCGTCAGGGTAAAGTTCTTCGAGATTCGGATATAAAGATTTTTCAAATTGAAACAACTGTGAACAACAACACATTTGGATTTGATGGNCCNCTTGCCATGCTGCAAAAACGTGAATGGGAATGGAGTTTACGAGACCGAACAGCATTTATTGGATANCAAGCTGGTTTACGTCGNATGAGCGCTTCTGCCAAACGCAAAATATTTAACTCTTGGTACTCACCTTACGAACTAACGTCAGTTCAAGCAGGTGAAGTTGAAGCAGTCCATAAACTGACAACAGAAAACGTATATAAGCAGCAGCTAGTCAATGTACAAGGGCAAACAGACGTTCTCACAATGGGCCTGCCTTACATCTGCCCATACAATGTCAACTCAGTGATGAACCCCATCCTTGTAGCTTGTTTAGGCCTTGGATACTTCTTCAACATGTATCGTGGTAAGCCTCTCGTTCGCGAAGGCGGGGTCGTTATAATGACCCATCCCACACCGTGGGAATTCCACCCGGTCCACCACCCAAGCTACATTGACTTCTTTGAAAGAGTCCTAAGCCAAACAAAAGATCCTGTAGAAATGAGCCAGCGGTTTGAGAAGGCATTCGCTGAGGATGAATGGTACCGACATCTGTATAGAACTTCATACGCATATCATGGAGTGCATCCCTTCTACATGTGGTATTGGTGCGCTCATGCACTTGACCATCTTGGTGAAGTAATCATCGTCGGAGGCAATGCTGATTCTGTTCGAAGATTAGGGTTTCGTTCAGCAACAACTCTTAATGATGCATTCGAAATAGCTACAGACGTAGTTGGACCGCAGCCGACCATCACTCATTTAAAATCCCCCCCCATCCTCATGGCGAATGTCCAATAGGGGAAGAAATGCCAAAGAAACTGTCAGCACGAGACATCCGGAGAAGAACGAAACAGATCCAGCATGCAATCGATGGAACTCGACGGAGAATAGTTAACTTGAAATTTATTCGCACAGCGCAGTTTCCTTATCGCTCTCCCTCTACGCCCAAAGGGATCGACCCTCTTCCGACACAAGCTAAAACAGGAAGCTCATTCAAAACAGGCTGGGCGAGAAGAACTCCTGCCCTAACTTTTCGGATGATCTTCAGCGAATTTCCAATGAGGCCGATTATTCAGTTCTTAGCAAAACCGTCAATGATTGGTATGGACGGATTGGCAGATATTCCCAGCTACCAGCCAGTGATATTTGTAGCTAATCACCATAGCCATATAGACACTCCCCTGCTTCTAACCAGCCTTCCTATTCGATGGCGTAAGAAGCTCGTAGTAGGAGCTGCTGCCGATTATTTCTTTTCTACAAGAGTCACAGGAGCGCTTTCAGCCCTATTTATTGGAGCGATTCCCATTGAACGGAAGAAAATTACGCGAAAATCATCTGATGACATTGCTGAATTAATTGATATGGGGTGGAGTTTTATGGTCTTTCCTGAAGGAGGTCGGTCTCCAGATGGCTGGGGCCAACCATTTCGTGGAGGCGCAGCATACTTATCCATTCGCTGTAACGCCCCAATTGTACCAATCCATCTAACTGGGACTGGTGCTATTCTTCGTAAAGGACGAAATCTTCCAAAACGCTCAAAAACAACTATTAACTTTGGGAGACCCATCTGGCCAGATAAGGAAGAGAGTTCCCGCTCATTAGCCAAACGTATTGAAATCTCTGTCGCCCAACTTGCAGACGAGACTTCGAGCAATTGGTGGGAAGCTAGAAAACGGTTATACCAGAAAGAAACACCAACGCTTCATGGCCCTAAGGTAAGTAGTTGGCGGAGGGCTTGGGAACTTAGCGATCAAAAGGGGAAACAACAAACCCCTACTCGGAAATGGCCGAGCATCTAACTCTAGCTACTAAACCAAGTCGCTATAATTTAAACCCGACCCTGCTAGATTATGAAAGGCACAGACAAGAAAGAGAATAATGGCAGTAAATGCATCAACCCCTATTGAACTTATTGAAGGCGTATACTCCACCCTTGATGACCGAGTAGCGAGTGGGCGTGAACACTATAACAGGGAGCTTACTCTTGCTGAAAAAGTACTCATAAATCACCTCGACCGAAATGATCAGGAGCTTGTTCGAGGCAAGTCATATGTCGATTTACGACCAGATAGAGTCGCTATGCAAGACGCGACAGCGCAGATGGCATGGCTTCAATTTATGACTGCTGGCTTAAATGAAGTTGCAGTACCTACCACCACTCATGCTGATCATCTAATACAAGCGAAAATTGATGGAAAACAAGATCTCCTTAATGCCAATCACACAAATGCTGAAGTCTACGATTTCCTTGAATCGGTATGCGCGAAATATGGGGCTGGCTTTTGGAAACCTGGAAGTGGGATCATTCATCAGGTTGTTTTAGAACAGTACGCTTTTCCTGGAGGCATGATTATCGGAACTGACAGCCACACACCCAATGGAGGTGGCCTCGGAATGATAGCAATTGGGGTNGGCGGCGCTGATGCTGTAGACGTTATGACAGGTTTCCCTTGGAATGTGAGGTGGCCAAAATTGATTGGCGTTCACCTTACTGGATCACTGAATGGATGGAGCGCCCCAAAGGATGTAATCCTAAAAGTCGCAGAAATCTTAACAGTNAAGGGCGGAACAGGAGCCATAGTGGAGTACTTCGGCGAAGGAGCTGATAATTTATCTGCAACTGGAAAAGCAACCATATGTAACATGGGTGCTGAAATTGGGGCAACGACTTCTATTTTTCCTTACGACAAAGCCATCGAGCGGTACCTAAGGTCCACTTCCAGAGAAGGAGTAGCCGATCTTGCCAACCAGCATGCAGGTGACCTAAGAGCAGACGATGAAGTTTTAGAAAATCCCGAAAAGTTTTTCGATCAAGTCATCGAAATTGACTTATCTCAACTTCGCCCACATATTAATGGGCCACACACACCAGATCTCGCAAGAGAGTTGAAGGATCTTGGCCCAGAAGCTACCGAGAATGGGTGGCCACTTGAAATTAGCGCTGCCCTTATCGGTAGCTGTACAAACTCTTCATATGAAGACATAACACGAGCTGCATCGATTGCAAGAGAAGCAGCTGCTTCTGGCCTAAAGACACAAACTAGGCTTCTAATCACACCAGGATCTGAAAAAGTTCGTGCGACCATTACTCGTGATGGCCTTCTTGCAGACTTTGAAGCACTTGGTGCGGTAGTACTAGCAAATGCTTGCGGTCCATGCATTGGTCAATGGGACAGATCTTTAGAAGATCGTGAAGCTGGAACGCCTAATGTAATCGTCACATCCTACAACAGAAATTTTCCTAAACGAAACGATGGCGATCCAGCAACGCTCGCCTTTGTTACTTCACCTGAAACAGTTATGGCACTTGCCCTCTCNGGTCGNGTTGATTTCGATCCNGTTACCGANGAATTGATAAACGAAAATGGAGANAGCATCAAANTATCNACGCCTGAAGGCCTCGAACTCCCACCGAGCGGATTCGACCCAGGNGAAGACACATTCCTNCCTCCNCCTNNTGATGGGANCCAANTAGANGTTNTCGTNTCTCCCGANTCNAACCGCCTCCAANTTNTAACNCCCTTTANNGCNTGGGATGGAGAAGANTACNANAATCTTCCNNTACTTGTTAAAGCNNANGGGAAATTNACCACTGACCATATCTCNATGGCAGGNCCNTGGCTTAANTACCGTGGACACTTGGANAACATCTCCGGAAATCTCTANTTAGGNGCTGTCAACGCTTACCCNGGATATGAAGTCGGATACGGAAAGAANCAACTAACCGGNGANACACAAACATTCCCNGATATNGCAAAGTCTTACCATGAATCAGGCCAGCAATGGGTAGTAATAGGTGATGAGAACATGGGTGAAGGGTCAAGCCGTGAACATGCGGCTATGGAACCTAGATTTCGGCTAGGAGTTGTAGCTATAGCCAGGAGCTTTGCCCGTATACACGAAACAAACTTAAAGAAACAAGGAATGCTCCCCCTTACTTTTGTTGATCCTACCGACTATGACCGGATAGAAGAAAATGACCGCCTCAATGTCATCGGCCTAAGTGAATTAGCACCTGGGGCTCCAGTAACTGTGGAAGTTAACAAGCCAAATGGAGAGAATTTCTCCTTTGAGACCACTCATACATTTAGCCATGACCAAATAAACTGGTTTATCTCTGGTTCAGCACTAAACGTAATCCGGGCGCAAACTTCAGCAAATGGATAACTCCTAGCAATAACGACCATTAAGCCGAATAGGAAACTATCTAACAAATAGATAGGATACAAAAAATCGTTATTCTGAGAGATAGGTTGTATGGATATCCGGCAATTGAACGCACTTGTAGCTGTAGTCGATCACGGTACTTTTAGCGCTGCAGCTAGTGCACTGCATACTGTCCAGTCAAATGTGTCTACTCATATTCTCCGATTAGAACGAGAATTGAATGTATCCCTCATTGACCGCACTTCAGGGACTTTAACTGAAGAGGGAGTCCTTGTCGTTGAACGCGCAAGAAGAATACAGACAGAGCTTGAAGCGATAGCACTTGACGTTACAGCACTTCATTCTGAAGTCTCAGGAGTCGTAAAGCTTGGCCTAATCGGAACCACTGGACGATGGCTATCACCGAAGCTCCTAGATTCGATAAATGAAAGTCATCCAAAAGTAACCATTCAAATTGTTGATGCAACAACTAGCAACTTAATACCCCTCGTAGTTCAGGGAAATGTTGATGGGGCCGTCGTAAATCTTCCAATATCCCATCCAGATATTGTTATAGAGCCACTTTTTGAAGAAGAACCAATGCTCGTAGCCCCCGAAAACCACCCACTCGCAAATTTTGACAAGATACTACCTGAACACCTAGCAGCTTACCCCCTCCTTCTAAATCCTAAAGGGGTGCCTTTCCGTGACAGTCTTGATCAAGATCTCGCGAAAGAAAACATCACCTTAACTGCCAAAGCTGAAGTTGACGGAATGAGACTTCTTGCTTCGCTTGCAGCAGACGGATTCGGCGCCGCCGTACTTCCTGCCACTGCGGCTCAAGGAAGCGAGAAATGGAAACGAATCCCACTACCTGGGTTCACAAGGCGAGTAGTGGGATTTGCAATAAATCGACGTGTTCCGCTATCTGCCACTGCCCGCGCTGTCCGTCACGCACTCAAAGAAACAATTGGCGATCACGGGTCGCGCCAAGACGGTATTTTCATGGCAGGTTAAATCCACTATTCATCCTATTTGCCAGACTAAAGACACTAAGATCATATTGTGAACTCGGAAGCTACCACCTCAGTCGAACTACTGGCACAAATTTCTGCCAATTCAAACGTGAATCTCCATAAGCGAGCATCAGGCGACTACATAAGTGTACAAATTGGATCCCAATCTGAACCTATTGCTTTAAGCGGTAATGACGGCATAAAGCTAGGATCCGGAGCTAAAATCGCTTTCGATCACCAAATCCCCCTAATCATTCACTTAAATTCCACTGGCGCTCCTCCTGACTCTGGCGTTGAGGCACTTCATGGATGGGGATCTGCAGCTAAGGAACTAACAAGATGCTCAGGTGTCATCCCCACTATAATCTGCGTTCATCAGGCAGCAGTTGCAGGCTCTGCCCTACTTTTAGGCCTCGTTGACTTTGTTATCATGGTAGAAGACTCATTCACATACGTAAGCGGTCCGAAAATGGTTCAAGAATTCACTGGAGTTCCCGTGGACCAAGATACTCTTGGAGGATCTGGAAAACATGCCCAAACATCCGGAGTTGCATCTTTCGTTGTACCTGACGGAGAATCAGCTAATGAACTAATAGATGAAATTCTGTCCCTCCTTCCTGAGAACTCTTCGTCGTTACCTAGATATATTTCATCAAGCGACTCAACCGAGCGTGATCTAGACGGGGTAGAAACAATTATCCCTGAATCCACTTCAGGAAGCTATGACGTACGAGATATCCTGAAGGAAGTTTTCGACGATGGCATCCTCACAGAAATTCGCAAAGAGTGGGCTACAAACCTTGTTACAGCTTTGGCTACGATAGGAGGGCACCCAGTTGGTATTGTGGCGAATCAACCACAATCACTTGCCGGAACGTTAAACATAGCAGCATCCCAAAAAGGAGCCAGATTTGTAAGTTTCTGTGATGCATTTAATCTCCCAATTATCACCTTCGTGGATACTCCGGGATTTCAACCAGGAAAAGATCTTGAGTGGCGAGGTATGATCCGCCACGGGGCCCAATTGGCTTTCGCGTACGCCCAAGCAACGACTCCGAGGATATGTGTAACCCTCCGCAAAAGTTATGGAGGTGCGTATATCGTCATGGACAGTAAATACATGGGCAATGACCTCTCGATCTCTTGGCCATCAGCTGAAATTGCAGTAATGGGAGCAAAAGGAGCCGTAGAGATCCTGCATCGAAATGCGACCGCAGACGAAAGAGCGTCACTTGAAGCAGAATATGAGGGACGACTCCTAAATCCATATATCGCAGCTGAGAGAGGGTCAGTCGATATCGTTATCAAACCGTCGGAAACCCGAAGGAAGGTCTTCGCTGCTCTACAGCCACTTCTAACTAAGAGAGAGAAACTAAAGAAACGACTTCATGCCAATACACCCCTGTAATTCAAGACACTATTGGAATTAGTCAAGTTAGCAGACGAAAGCGGGTTCATTTCCCGATACAATGACCTCTGATCAACACTTGGAGCATCACTTGTCAGACTCAATCACTATCACCGATAATCGATCTGGAGAGTCTGTTGAGATACCAATAGTAGATGGAGGAGTTGACTCGGGCCCGTGGACTAATTTACTTCCAGGACTTTGGTTCAAAGATGAGGGTTTTGCCGCAACTGCTGTAACGAATAGCTCAATAACATTTATCGATGGTGCTGCTGGCAGACTTGAATACCGCGGCTACCCAATAGAAGACCTAGCAAACAACTCTTCTTTTCTTGAAGTTGCTTTCCTACTACTTAATGGCGAGTTACCAAATCAGAATCAGTTAACTTCTTGGGAAGAAACTATTGCTGAAGTCTCTGATCTAGACCCCAATCATCATGATCTGCTCTTGCAGGCATTCCAAAAAGACTCTCATCCTATGGGCATGCTAACTTCCGCACTTGCCGCATTATCCTCCATGCATCCTGACTCTCGTAACGTAGAAGATCCAAAAAATCGTTCAAAGCATACAGAGAATCTCATCGCCAAAATTCCTTCGATCGCAGCCGCAGCTGAAAATTTTCGGAACGGTAATCCTAGCCAGCCATTCCGGCAAGATCTCAGCTACACAGAAAATTTTCTTGCAGCAATTTATGGGAATGGCGATGCCGAATATACTCCTGATCCCATCTTCACAAAAGCTT
>PBMJ01000026.1 GCA_002722525.1 Acidimicrobiaceae bacterium
ATATTTCTCTTGTGCAGCGGCGAACTCTTCGGACTTTAATGGCTGGAATAGTTCTTGCCGGAGCAGCATTAACTTCCGCTTATTCTGCAGCTGCTGTTCTTGGGGAGGAACTTACTGATTCCGAGACTCTAGGAGGACTTGCGGCTGCTAGCGCAACAGTAGGTTCTGCATTGGCGACCTTGTGGCTTGCAAAGATGATGGTGACGTATGGTAGGAGACCCGGCCTTTTAACAGGGTACGCGACTGCTTCTATAGGTTCCCTAATAGCAATGACCGCTGCGATTACAGGCTGGTACTTTTTCTTGATCCCCGGCATTCTTGGTGTCGGAGTAGGAAGTGCAGCAAGTTTAGCGGCGCGCTTTGCCGGAGCTGACCTTGCAACACCTGACCATAGAGCACGCGCTATCGGCACGCTAGTTTGGGCGTCTACAATCGGGGCTGTCTTTGGCCCTACGATTGGTTTTGGGCCTGCTAAAAGATTAGCCAAGTTAATTAGTATTCCGGAGTTAGCTGGCCCCTACCTGATTTCTTCGATATTTTTTGCTTTGGCTGCAATAGTTATCCACCTGAGGCTTCGTCCGGATCCACTGATTGTGGCTGGTGGCTTAGGGTCATCTAAAGACGAGCGTGGATTTAAAGAGGCAATGAGGTCTATTAGAAATTCACTTGTTGGAAAACTAGCTGTTGGGTCGATGGCTACAGGCCATATTGTCATGGTAGGTGTGATGACTATGACCCCATTACATATGAACGATGGAGGGCATGAGTTAGAGATCATTGGGTTTGTAATTTCACTGCACATAATAGGAATGTATGCAGCTGCCCCTGCCATAGGTTGGCTGGTAGACCGCGTCACTGCTGGACCGATCTTAGCGACAGGTGGAGTTATGTTATTTATCGGTTCGGAAATGGCGTCACACACTGAACCAAGTGAAAGTGCTGGAGTTTTTATCGGGTTGTTCCTTATCGGTCTGGGTTGGAGTTGTGGGCTTATCGCTTCTTCGGCTTTACTCACAAATGAATTTGAGGGATCTATCCGAGTCAGGGTTCAGGGATTAGCAGATACCATCATGTCTGCTTCCGGTGCAGCTGCCGGTTTAGGATCAGGATTAATGGTTTCAATGACAGATTACAAAACTCTCTGCCATTACGTAGCTTTCATCGGTTTAGTCCCCGTTTTGGGCTTTCTTCTGCTTCTTTTACGAACATACAAAATACGAAATGCCAACTAGGAAAAATTAACTATAGACAGCGCTGTTTGATTCCTTTTGACTGCTCGTATTTCGATCAATGGTCCTTATAAAAGGAATTAGATAAGGCTAGGAGTTGGGTTGTCGATCTCGAGAAGCGTCGCTAGTGATTGGGTGACCATATTTCCTACCGCTGGGTTCATTTCTGGAGAGAATAGGCCAATATTAGTTAACCTATCTCCTAAGCGAATGAAGATAGCGCAGAACCGCATAACAGCAAATATTTCCCAGTAATGCGGATTACGAACTTCTCGACCAGAAATTTTCTCATAATACGCTGCCTGCTCTTCTCTCGTTGGGTAGCCAGAGAGTCGTTCAACGCCGACATCATCAAAGGACATTCTGTCGAACATCAACCACCAACCTAGATCTGCTTCTGTGGGGCTAAGAGCGCAAGCTTCCCAATCCACGACAGCTGCGGGGGTGTAGTTTTGCCAGATAATATTTCCTAATCTGGCATCTCCCCAGCTCAATCCAATTCGGTCATCGTTCGGGTCGTTATCGACCAACCAGTTAAGAGCGGAAGCCATAACGGGGTGATCTCGCCCAGATAATTCCTTATCAACATACTTTCTATAGATTTCTATTTGTTTCGCCTGTGTTGGTTCCCCATCACAAGGGTTTAACCAATGCAAGCCCGCCGCTTTCCAATCAATATCGTGGATTCCCGCCATCGCTTGAAGACCGGATTGCACCATTTGCATTCGTTGTTGATCTGTTGCTTCATCGACAACAAAGCCCTCCTCAGTGTATCTAGGACGGTCCGATGGAACTTTCCCATCAATATAGGTCATCACAAAAAACGGTAACCCTAAATAGGTATTTGGTTGCAATCTTCCAATAAGGGGAAGAGGGACATCGCTGGTTGATCGAACCGTTTCCATAACACGTTGTTGTAGGGCGACAGAAATTTCACAGTCTGGTGTTTGGACAGGAAACATGCCACCGTCTTCAGGTTCGATTCGTGCAACATAACGTCCTTCATGCCTGCCTTGCTCCGTATCGGACGTGACATTGAAGAAAACTGTTTCATTAGAAAATCCGGTTGCTACGGGGATATCAATTCCTCCTATTTCTACATTCTTGTGTTCAGCGTGCGTATCTTGGAACCATCTAAGGATGCCTTCGCCATAATTACTCCTATCGATATGAAATTTTGGAGCGTTTGAGGAGTCTTCCATAGGTATCTCTCATTATTTATGGTCGGTGTTTTGATATCTCTAAATCGCAAAGGAATCTGGCGTTAGATTCCTGCTGTAAGTACCGTCTTAGAGTCTTCTGAGTAGTAATCGGCTTTGGGGTCGTATTTGATCCCGCCTTCCTCTTCCCAGCGTCGAAGCTCAGCTCTTCCGACAACAAACCAATGGACTTCATCAGGCCCATCAGCGAGACGAAGAGTTCGCTGACTGGTGTACATGTCTGCCAGAGGCGTCCATTGCGATACACCTGCTGCTCCATGAATTTGAATTGCTTCATCAATAATGTGACATACACGAATTGGAACCATAGCTTTGACTGCACTCACCCAAACTCGTGCAGCTTCATTGCCTAACTCATCCATAGCTTTTGCTGCAGTTAAGACCATACGTCGCATAGATTCAATTTCTATTCTTGCTTTAGCAATAACTTCAATGTTTTTTCCTAAGCTTGCTATAGGTTTTCCGAAAGCTTCTCGGGTTAATCCACGCTTTACCATCATTTCAATTGCTCGCTCGGCTGCCCCGATTGATCTCATACAGTGATGTATTCTTCCCGGTCCAAGCCTCACTTGAGAAATTTCGAACCCTCTTCCCTCTCCGAGAAGAATATTGTCTTTGGGAACACGGCAATCATTAAATCGAAGATGCATATGGCCATGTGGTGCGTCATCTTTCCCAAAGACATGGCAAGGTCCAAGTATCTCTACTCCCGGATTGTCCATAGGAACAAGAATTTGTGATTGACGTTTATGCGGTGGCCCGTCTGGGTTGGTTTGGACCATGCATATCATGATTTTACAACGTGGGTCTCCAGCTCCTGAAATATAAAATTTTTCGCCGTTAATTACCCATTCGTCACCATCAAGGATCGCTCGGCATGAAATATTTTTAGCATCTGACGAGGGAATATCTGGTTCTGTCATCGCATACGCTGACCGGATTTCACCGTTAAGGAGAGGCGTTAACCATTTTTCTTTCTGCTCCGGGGTTCCTACACGTTCAAGGACTTCCATGTTTCCGGTATCGGGGGCAGAACAGTTAAGGCTTTGAGAGGCGATAGGGTTTTTCCCTAATTCTGTTGCTATGTATGCATAGTCAAGATTTTTTAGTCCTTCTCCTGTTTCAGCATCTGGAAGAAAAAAATTCCAAAGCCCCTGTTCCTTCGCCTTGGTTTTTAATGAATCTAACAACTCGAGTTGGCCATCTCCATATCCCCAACGCTCTTCGCGGCCTTCACCAAGTCGGAAAAATTCGTTTGTATGGGGATCTACTTCTTCCGTAATAAATTTTTTCACTGCATCAAAGAGTGGTCGGACTTCTTCCGACATTCTCAAATCAAACATTTCTGGTGTTGTTTCAAGTCCGGCCATCGTTCCTCCTGTAAATTCCTGTTATTCACCTTATGGGATGAGAAAGTGTTTCACTAACTGACGAATCTATTTACGAAATTTCACCTTTACGATAAAAAGTCAACTAGTTTCTCCGTATTGGGAAACTCAGCAAAATCCCGAAATTATTAACCCCTAGAATTTAAGAAGGGTTTGCATGGCAACACAAGAAATAACTACTGAAGCACTCCACATGTGTTTTTCAGAGTACGAAGAACTCCTAAATAACCTCTCTGAAGGACAATGGGGTATTCAGTCCCTTTGTCCTGATTGGGATATCCGTGGCGTCGGTATTCACCTCTCTGGAATTGAAGACCTTCTTCTTGGCTGGTCTCCGAGCAGCCCAGAGGAATGGCCACCCTTTGGAGAAATGGCAGAATTTGAAAAAACGTCGAGTGAATGGACAAATAATGCCTTTGTTGAAAAAACCAGAATAATTCTAGAAGAAAGAAAGGTCGAGCTTGGAGCACTTGATTCAACTGGGTGGGATACTCCGTGCATGACACCCGTTGGTTCGGGGACATACGGACGATTTATGAATATTCGTGTGTTTGATTTTTGGGTACACCAAAGAGATATCACTCTTCCACTCGGGATTGAAACAAACGACTCTGGCGTACACGCTGATATAGCGCTCGACGAAGTACATGGATCTCTGGGATACATTGTTGGAAAAAAAATAGGATTGCCTGAAGGCATGAGCATCGGATTCCGACTGAATGGAGGAATTGAGCGGGATATGTTTGTCAATGTCGATGGAAGAGCACAAGTAGTCGATGATATAAGTGGTCCCTCTGTGGAGCTCGTCGCTAATAGTACAAGTTTTATCATGCTCGCCTGCGGGAGAATAGACCCTCAAGAAGAAATAGCCACTGGGCGCATCTCCTGGTCAGGTGATAACGAGTGGGGGGAAAAAGCTGCTCGTAATCTCCGCTTTACTATGTAGTAAAAAGAAGCATCACTTTTAGATTTTAATTTGGAGAATGCGCTGATGGCGATAATGTCAAACTGTGGCTCTAAGAGAAACAAACCTTGACAAACTCGACGGAGGGGTCTTTGACGTTCTGATTGTCGGCGGTGGAATTAATGGCGCAGTCTCTGCTGCGGCTCTTTCTGCTCGCGGTGCTTCTGTTGCTCTGATAGACCGAGGCGACTTTGCTGGTTTTACCAGTCAAGAATCATCAAATCTTGTTTGGGGCGGAATCAAATACCTAGAGAACTACGAGTTCCCGCTTGTACGTAAACTCTGCATGAGCCGAAATCGACTTATGCGTGCATATCCTGCCAATGTAAAAGAAATAGGTTTTCTTGGTGTTCTAGGCGAAACCGCACCATTTCCGCCTTGGGTAGTTGGTGTGGGCGCCTTTGCTTACTGGGGGATTGGGAATTTTAAAACTAACGCTCCTCGCCCAATGAGCCCAGAAACTGTTGAACGAATTGAACCAATAATTAACACTGTTGGGACGGTTGGAGGAATCGAATATGCGGATGCATACTTGAAAGACAACGATGCCAGATTCGTTTTCAGCTTTATTCGCTCTGCGATGGATGTCGGAGCTGTAGCGGCAAATTATGTGGAATTAGAGAACGCTGAGCGTGTAAAAGGCAACTGGCATGCTCAACTTCGAGATTGTGAAAGCGGAATGCCGATTAATCTAGAAGCAAAANTTNTTGTNAATGCNNCTGGGCCTTTTCTTGATGGGTTGAATAAAACATGGAATACCCATACCCGCCANCAGATTGTTTATTCNAAAGGNGTNCATCTTGTTGTAGATCAGTTAACCCCTAACGAACGTGTTNTAGCTTTTTTCGANGACGACCAGCGTCTTTTCTATGTCATCCCTATGGGAAATCGTTCCGTCATAGGAACAACTGATACAAGAGTTGATGACCCACATACAGAAGTCACTGAAAGTGATAGGGAATTTCTCCTCGAACAGGTCAATGACCGATTAGACCTTAATTCCCCACTATCGAAGGACGACATAATTGCTGAACGATCTGGAGTGCGCCCGCTTGTTATTCGGAGACAATCAAAAGCATTGAAAAACATCGACTGGACAGCGCTATCGCGCAAACATGAAGTAGAGGTAGATCACGCAAAGCAAGTTGTATCGATTTTCGGTGGAAAATTAACTGACTGTTTAAATGTTGGTGAAGAAGTTACAGCGGCTATAGAAACTCTGGGAATACGACTAAGTCCCGATAGACAACGCTGGTATGGAGAACCAGGTCGAGAATCAAGAAGAACTTTTTTCAGACAAACCCGCGGAATGCGTCTTGATGATTTACGAGATAGAACTGGCGCCGAACCTTTATCAGAACGTTTATGGAGACGGTATGGACGCAGAGCTTTTGAAATGCTTGACCATATTCGAGAAGATCCTTCAATGGCAGAAGATATTCTTGGTTCTTCTGACTACCTACGAGTCGAACTCCATAACACAGCAAGCACAGAAATGATCGTTCACCTTGATGACTTCCTGAGACGTCGAAGTAAAATTTCTTTAATTACCAGACAAGAGGATATCCAAAATTCTAAGGGGTTGAACGAAGTTGGATCTATTTTGTTTGGGGCAGATGCTCAAACAAAGCTAGATGCATACTTCAATTCAAACTCTTCTCAATAAACCCGACCAGATAATGAACTAATCCGCTAGTTAGTCTAAAAAGTCAGGTTCATCCCTAAGAAGTTCTTCCCACCAAGGCTGAAACTGAAACCATCCGGCAAGATCATGGCCCTGTTGTTCATAACCAGATATTGCAAGGTCATCAGGAATCTCTATTGGATCTCCTGCAGATTCGGCAAGAATCTGACTTTGGCATGTTCTCTCCAGTGCAACAAACCACCAAATTGCGGCATCGACACTTCCACCGGTGGTTATCAGACCATGATTTTGGTGGATAAGAGCCTTCTTATCTCCGAGTGAAGCTGCCATCGCCTTGCCGACTTCAGTATCAAGAACAACGGCACCGCTGCCAGCTGAACAAAGAGCAACATCGTTGTAAAACATTGTGTCATCTTGAGTGATCATCTTAAGGGGCTTCCCTAAGCTAGAGAAGGTCCGCCCGTACATTGAATGACAATGAGCTGCAGCTAGAATATCTGGCCGAGCTGTATGTAATTGCGAATGAATGGCAAATGCGGCAGCATTTACGGGCTTATCGCCCTCAACAACTTCTCCATTCTGATCTACACAAATCAGATCTGAAACCTTCATAAGTTTAAAGTTCTTACCGAAAGGATTAACCCAAAATCTATGTGGGTATTCGGGGTCGCGAACGGTTACGTGCCCAGCTACTCCTTCAGCTAGTCGGAGTCTTCCAAGGATTCTTAGTCCAGCAGCTAGCCGTTGTTTCCTATGGAGGCGTTCCTCATCGAAATTTTCGACAGAATCTGACCCTGAGGGTACAAGTCCAGATATAGAGAGTGCTTCTTTCACTTCGTCAAAACCCTTAGTTTCTTCTTCTGGCTTTAGATCTGTCATATTTCACCTTCCCTCGGGAGATCTCCCCAAACTAATGTATCTGCATAGTCTCTGTCATCTGATTGTATCAAGTTACTTTATGCTCAGGTCTAGTGCTGGAGAGGGTGAACTTGGCCCTAGGGTTAAGGTGTGCCTTCAGATAGCGGACAAACCGAAAATCCAAAGTCGATATCTGGTGTCGTGGGGCCTATAGACAACCGATTGGCTGATGCGATTCGGAATGAGCATCGATTATGGGAAAAAGTCGACTCAAGCCTAGCTGATCCCTTCACTTCTCTAGAAGAACTTGTTTTTAGCGGTGGTAAGAGACTTCGTCCTGCTTTTTTTTACTGGGCTCATGTTGGAGCCGGCGGTAATCCAAACTCATCTCAAGCTATCGACATTGCAGCTGCTATCGAAATGTTGCATGCATTTGCATTGGCGCACGACGATGTTATGGATCGATCAGAAGCACGCCGCGGACAACCATCGATCTGGCAACGTTTTGCGAATCTGCATGAGGAACATGAGTGGCTCGGAAATCCTTTGCATTTCGGTGAGGCTGTAGCCATTCTCGTTGGAGATCTCGCTCATGTATTAGCCGACAAACTCATGAGTCACAGTTCTCCTATAGTTTCGCAACTATGGGAAGAGTTACGACTGGAAGTCAATATCGGCCAATACCTTGATGTTCTATCTGGAGCGAAAGGAAAATTCGATCATCGATCCGCCCGAAAGATTCTCGAATATAAAACTGGTCGTTACTCCGTTCAGAGACCACTCCAGTTGGGGGCTGCTGTAGCTGGAAAATATGATGAACTATCTAAGCCGCTAACGGATTTTGGGCAACCTGTTGGAGTTGTCTTTCAACTTCGCGACGATATTTTGGGTGTTTTCGGGAATATGGAAAAGACGGGGAAACCAACTGGTGATGACCTAAGAGAAGGGAAACCCACTCCGCTTATGGCCGAAGCATTCGCTCAAGCATCGGAACAACAAAGAAGTATCCTCAGCAAAATAGGAACTAACGACCTTAACCAGAGAGATATTAGCGACATACAGCAAGTTGTTGAAGAGACCGGAGCAAAGGGCGTCATTGAGCAAGAAATTGAAGAGCTAACTCATTCCGCTCTTGAAACTCTTTCATCAATCAACTTGGAGAAAAATGCTTCTGAAGCTCTCAGCGAGCTCGCACATTTTGTTGCGTATCGAACGTATTGAATTGGCTGAAGATTTAACCTTAACTGAGCCGATCGTGGCATGATGGGTTTGTGGCTTTAAGAAAACTTTCCTCAACTGATGCGTTCATAGTTACTGATTTAGACGACGTTCCGTCTTTCGGTATTGTTCGAAGCGCTCCTAAAATTCTTCAGGGAGGAGCGAAAGATCTTGCTAGGTCCATGACCTATTCTTTTGCATCTTTTGAATTACAGTTCGGCGGCGCGTCGGGAGGAATAAACGCTAAACCTGATGAGAGGGGTGAAGCGGTCGAGTCTTTTGTAAATGAGATACAAGAAGTTGTGCAAGATGGAAGTTTAGGATTAGATCCCGGAAAAGGTATCTCTGCAGGCGGCTTTGATGCCTTAGCTGCTGCTGATAGTCGTAATAAGGTCCGGTTTGAGATCTTTCAGGAAGATCCTCTGCACCTATTTCTCTCAGGTCTAGGTCCGGTGGAATGTGCAGATCATCTTTTGGGTCTGGATGGGAAAAAAGTTGCAATTGAAGGGTTTGGAGCTCATAGCGTAGCGATGGTGGAATTGTTAGTAGAGCGTGGAGCACAAGTGGTCGGAATATCAACTCTTTCAGGTTCAATGAGTAACTCGGGTGGTTTCTCTGCCGAAGAGATTCGTGACGCATGGAAGAATCGGGGAGCTGATTTTGTAACAGGCGGGGGTGAGGAAGCAGAACCGGCTTGGAAAATATTCCAATGCGAAACGGACATACTCTTTACTGGTTCAAAAATGGGGGCAGTAAACCATACGACAGCAGAAAAACTTGACATAAAAGCTCTGATTCCTCATCAGCCAATTCCCTTTACTACAAAGGCTTTGGCCGTTCTTCAAAGGAAAGATTGTTTAGTTGCTCCTTGTTTCATTCCGATTGCTGGTCCACTTTTTTCATACTGGTCGGACGATAAAAGTGAAATTGCAGACATAGTCGCTAAAGCATCATCAGAGATGAAATTGGCATTAGATGAAGCAAATGGACACGAAGATGGTCTTTTCTTAGGATCCTGCTACAGAGCAGAAGCGTTTTTAGCATCTTGGCAAAAAAATCTTCCGTTTGGCCGCCCGTTAGCTAGCTAACTGTAGATTTTCGAAAATCTGCGATACGGTTTCACTATTATTAACGATTGGGGGAACATGATAATTGTCACTGCGGTTCTATCATTTGAAACTGAAACTGATCGTGATGCTGCTGTGGCTGCCACGGCACAAGTTCAAAAAGCAACTCGAGATGAAGAACCTGGTTGCTTAGCGTATTGTTTCGCTGCTGACCCGTCAGAACCGAACCTTATTCAGGTCTATGAACTGTGGACAGATCCAGAGAGTCTTGCTGCTCATTTTGATCATCCTAATTACGCCGCAATGGTAGAAATACTCCATGGTTGTTCTGGTTATCTTGCTTCAGATAATCGGCTGTACTTAGCTGATGATCGAGGTCCAGTATACGGAGACGGTGGAAAGTTTCGATTTGAGGCTGTCGCTGATCACAAATCAGCTAGGTAGGGATAGTGTCCCGGATTATTGATATCCATGCTCATGTTGTTCTTCCTGAAACCTTTGGCGCTGCTGGTAAGTATGGTCCTGAATTAGGAGATGAAAACGATCTTCAAACTTTCAGGGTCGGGGATTACTCCATTCAAGTTCCTTACGTTGGAAGTGTTTTTATGGAGGCAGAAAAACGAATACAAGAGATGGATCAACTCGGAATAGATATACAAGTACTTTCTCCCAATCCGTTAACTTTTTTTGGAGGTATTGATGCTGGGGAAGCAACTAACTTCGCGAGATTATCGAATGATGCTATGTCAAACTTGGTAAAAATATATCCAGATCGTCTTCTTGGGACTATTGCCCTTCCGATGCAGGATCCTGATGCTGCATGTTTAGAACTCGAAAGGGGAGTTCGGGAATTAGGACTAGTTGGTGGATATATCGGAACGGATTATGGATTTACTTTGGATGACCCTCGTCTGGATGACTTTTACCGGACTGTTGTGGAACTTGATATTCCATTGTTTATTCATCCTGCAACAAACAATGGAATTCGGGCATCTGCGGATTCGCGGTTGGGGCGATTCGGACTTGAGCTAGTGGTTGGGTATGCCTACGAGGAGACTTTAGCTGTGGCGGCTCTAATACTGGGTGGGGTGATGGATAGGCACCCAAATATTGATATCTGTGTTTCGCATGGAGGTGGGGCGATAACTTTTCTGGCAAAGCGGTTTGACTCAATGGCTTCTTTTCAAGGAAATGAGTCAGATTTTGTTTTGGCTTTACGTTCTCTATGGTACGACTCACATCTAGAGCCCGGAGCCGCACAAGACTTTGTAGTCTCTGTTGTTGGTGAAGACAGAATGGTTTATGGAACAAATTTTGGTGGGTGGGATACTCCTAGTGAAACGACCGAGTTCGATCGGAACTTAGGAAAAAACGCCGAACGTCTATTACGCTTACCTCAAATAAAGGAAAGGTAGAGAGATGGGTTCTCTGATTATTGAAAATGCGAATCTCTTTATAGGAGTGGATGAAGAAGTCATCGCGGATGGGGCTGTTTGGGTATCTGACGGGATTATTAAATTCTCTGGCGCGGTAAGCGACCTTCCTGCTGGTGGAGAAAATGTTGAGAGATACGATGCTTTAGGAAAGTTTGTAATGCCTGGAATGACCGAATCGCATGTTCATCTCTCTTACAACAACTCCCACCCGCAGCAACTAAATAGTGAACCGCTTCCTGTGGCTATGCTCGATGCGGTTGACAATGCGCGTATTTTATTGGGTTCGGGCTTTACTTCTGCTATAAGTTTTGGATCAGCGCAAGGTCTGGACGTACCTCTTCGTGATGCGATTAATGCTGGCCGAATCCCTGGTCCACGTCTTGCCGCTTCAGACCGTGATTTAGGTTCGACCGGAAGTAACGCTGATGGAACTTTCGGGGGTGATAGCAGTAAAAAAATTATTGCTGATGGGCCTTGGGCTATTCGAAAAGCTATCCGTTCGTTAGCCAAGCGCCGTTGTGATATTGTCAAAATTTTTCTTGATGGGGAGGCACTTTCAGAATTTGCCCCTCCTGGAGTTTTGACTTATAGCGACGAAGAAGTAGCAGCGGCAGTTGAAGAAGCGCATATCCGTGGAATGCGGGTCGTAACGCATTCGCGTTCTGCAGCAGCAGTAAAGCAAGCTGTACAACATGGGGTAGATGTTATTGGGCACGCTAATTATCTTGATGATGAAGCAGTCGACATGCTTGAGGCGAAACGTGATCAGATTTTTGTCTGTCCAGCCATCGCATGGGAGATTACTTTGTTAGATCGTGGCAGCGAGTTGGGGCTACCTCGGGATGCAATGGAACAACGCGGATACCAAAAAGAAGTTGATGAGACAATCAGCGCTGTAAAACGTCTTCGCGACAGTAAGGTTCGGGTTCTTGTTGGAGGAGATTATGGTTTGAATATCACCCCCCATGGAACGAATAGCAAGGATCTTGAATACTTTGTTGATTTATTCGGGATGTCAACATCCGAAGCTCTGCTTTGCGCAACCCGTGATGGAGGAGCCGCAGCAGACACCTCAGGTATGGTTGGGACACTTGAGGAGGGAAAGTATGCGGACTTGGTGATAGTTGATGGAAACCCTCTTGAAGATATTCGCATCCTTCAGGACCATAGTCGTATAGTTGGAGTGATGAAGGATGGCGTGATGCATTGCGCTTTAATGCAGAAAAATCCTTATATCGCTCCAGATGAGTAAATGGAAGGATAAAAATATGATTGTAATTGCAGGAACATTAACTCTAGAAGTTGACGTAGATGAGAGCGTCCTCGATGCTTGCCGAACAATGATGACAGCAACACATGCCGAAAAAGGATGCCTTGACTATGTATTTAGTGCTGATCCCTTAAACGGCAATACGTTGAGAGTCTTCGAACAATGGGAATCGCTTGAAGATCTAGAAGCGCATTTCCAAGCTCCGCATATGCCACCATTTCGTGAATCAATGGCACAGTGGAACATAACTGGTAAAAGCATTCACCGCTTTACCGTTGCCGACTCTGTCGAAATGTGAGATGAAAATCTGATCTTTAGAGAAAGGCATCAAAGGGCATGACTGACTCAGAGAACCTTGATGGATGTACCCTGACAGAAAATGAGCTTGAAGAGCTGTTCAAAAAGCAGGTCGAAGGGACGTTCATGTGGGTCAACAAAGATGGACAGCCTTTCGGAGTAATTACATATTATTTGTGGAGCGACGGAAGTTTTTGGTTTACCTGCGCAGAAAAAAGAGCTCGTGTTTCTGCAATTCGGAGAAATGGTTACGCTTCTTTTTGTATTACCTCGAAGGGTACAGATTTGGGAACTGGGAAAACAGCTTCATTTCGTGGCCCATGTAAGATCCATCACGACCAGTCAGTCTTGGATTGGGTACTACCTGAGATAGCGAGGGCATGCCGTCCAGAGAGTGAGGAAGGCGCTCAGGAAGTTTTTGAGCATATCAATACCCCAAATCGGATCGTTCTAGAATTGACGCCTGAGTATCGGTTTGATTTTGATAGTGCAAAGATGTGGGAGAGGAGCGGTAAACGTGTTCCTCCAGGTCGGTACAGTGGGAATAGCGGAGGTAAGAGTATATGAATAGGAAAGCACCGGATTTGTTTGATCTTACAGGTCATGTTGCTGTGATTACAGGCGGTGGACGCGGTATTGGTGAAGGTATCGCGAAGTCATTTTCTGATGCGGGAGCTGCGGTGGTGGTAGCTGCGAGAAGAACAAACGAAATTGAAAGAGTCGCCAGTGAGATTCGCGACGCTGGTGGAGAAGCAATAGCAGTCACAACTGACGTAACTGATACTCAAGCCGTTGAAGAACTAGCTAGAGCAGCTGTTTCAGAATTTGGGAGACTTACTGTTTGGGTGAACAATGCTGGGGGCTCTTCTGTCCATAGCCCTCTTGTTGAATTAGAAAGAGAAGAATGGGATCGCACAATTGAGCTGAACCTGACCGCTGTCTTTGTAGGAAGTGGAATTGCGGCAAAGTACATTGAGAAAGGTTCCATCATTAATATTTCTTCAGGTGCTGGGACAAAAGCTGTCCCCAAATCTGGGCACTACGGGGCATCTAAAGCTGGTACAAACTCCTTAACATGGACCTTCGCAGCAGAACTAGCCCCAGATATTCGTGTAAATGCAGTAATGCCCGGAGCTATTCCGACAGAAATTATGCTTAAAGCAACAGGGTTAAAAGAGGATGAAATTCTTGATGCCTGGGATATACCGATGGGCCGTGTTGGAACTCCTCAAGACATAGGAGCTGCTTGTCTCTACCTTGCCTCCGATGCAGCGAGCTGGGTAACAGGTGAACTGCTTCGTGTGGGGGGCGGGGCAAAGCCTCGTGGAGGAAACTTCGCTAATGAAGAGTAGGTAGCTTAAATTAATTTGGGCAAGGTCGAACAGTGATCTCTGTTGACGCTGAGCTCTCATTACCTCGAACATCGATGGCGCGTAATAGGAAGTTTGCTACTGGCACCGTGCCACTTTCAAGGTCATATAGATACCCGATCCAAGTTCCCTCTACAAACTCCAGCTCGGTGATTTGGGTATTCATTCCATCTTTAGACCACTCTATTTCAACCTTTGAAAGCTCATTATCATCCAGAACGTCTGCGTAGATTGTTACTTGATTTGTTGAACAGCCATTCCCAATGGCAACTACTGCTGAAGGGTTAGCGTAAAAGAATGTAATGTTTGGGGCGATTTCAGCAGAACCTGTTAGGCCAACGTTATACGTCTCCCCATCTCCATTGACAGTTAGGGTTCCAGCATAGTCACCCTCGCTCAGATTATGTCGTTCAAAAATGATCTTCACGCTTGTAGATGAATCCGGAGGTAAGGTTCCATTAGGAACAGTTGATTGATACTCGTCTGAGTCAATATCCATGGTCCATTCAACACTGGTATCACCTGAATTGGTGAGAGTAATTTCACGCGTATTCAATTGAGATCCGAAAGATAACTCCGTTAATCCGACCGTAAAGGATGGCTGCGGTTCAGGGGTAGGTGTTGGGTCAGGTTGTTCTGGTGTTGGGTCAGGTTGTTCTGGTGGGCGCTCTCTCTCATCGGTGTCTTTAATGATGAAATTTAAAGTGAAAGCTTCCTCCGGATTTTGATTATTTCCAGATTCCAGCAGATACGTGATTTCACAAACCCTATCGCCTAGAGCTTCTCCATCAGATCTGGCAAGATACATCTGTCCTTTCCTTATACTCCAGTCGTCACTTCCCCATGAAGCGACAATGTGCTCTCTTGGGATATCGAAACTTTGGCAATCTTCGACAATTCCTATGAGAATAACTTCCTCTTGGGGTTCACTCGAAAGGGAAACAGTAACAGAACAGTAATCGCTTTCTTTGCAAATGAGATTCAATTCGTTTGGAATAACGATCAGATTTTCGTTTGACGTTAACTGTGAAGTGTTGGGATCTTCGTCAAGCTGTTCAACAACTACTTCATCACTATTCTCAATCCCGGTAGTTCCATTATTGCTATTGTTATCTCCTTGTGAACCAACTGAAATGACGATAGCGACAACGGCAGCGGTAATAGCGATCATACCTCCGGCGACAAGTGTTGTGAGAGCTGCGAAGCGGCCAGCAATCGATGCTTTTACTGGAAATCCAGTATCTGTATCCCACGTCCAATTTGTTGCGGAAGGGTTTGTGTAGGTCGCCGAGTTTCCTTGAGAGACAGATTCCACGGATGCAAGAGTCTTGCTTCGTAGAGAGACCGGAATGATAACTGCAGGTAGAGCAGCAGCAATTGATCCCGGAGCGCAGGCAATTGCTCGCCGTTTGGTACAGGTATCGCATTTTTCGATATGTCGCGTGACTTTCGATCGAACTTCTAAGGTAAATTTTCCATCCCAATCTGATAGAAGTTCTTCAAGATTTTCGCAATCATCTCGACCTAAGCGGGCGACAAGGAGTGAACCGACGGCTTTTTCCATACGGTCTCGCATCCGAGATGTTAGAACATGGACATGGGAGGTTTTTACTCCAAGAGCTTGAGCTAGTTCTTCTCCTTCTAGTCCTTGCATTGATAATTCGAGAAGTTCACGATCACGCGGCTGTAACGCGTCCGCTGCTTCCCAAACAAGTGTTTGAAGTTCATCTCGGACAAGTCCTTGGTCATGATCTGGAAGGTCAGCCGCCATGTCGGGAACCTCGCGATCGTCGCGCTTGGATCGTTGCCTGGTTCTTGTCATAACTTCGTTTCTGGCTATTGCAAATAGCCAGGGTCTCAAGCGTGAAGGGTCCTTGAGTTGATCGAGACGTTGGGATGAGCGAAGAATAACGTCGTGGACAGCATCTGCTGCTTCTTCGCGGTCGCGGAGAATAGAGAAAGCAAAGCCGAAAAGCCTGTCCGCATATCGATCGTATATCTGACCGATTGCCGACTGGTCTCCTTCTCGCGCTGATAGAACGAGTTCGCTGTCGCTTTTTTTCACTTATGTACCTCATGCGGCCTCGTCTCTTGAACGAGGCCTAATATTGTTCTTAGCTCACTCGCTCTCTGTTATTCAAGAGATAAGACGAGTTCACAGACGAATTCTTACACCCATAAATCATTTTTATTATATTTCCTGTTCTGTTTGTTCTACTTGACATTCAAGAGGCTGTCGAAAAAGACGGTTGCGTGATTTCGCTATCTGACGGTAAATAAAGTCCCGAATAGAAGGGGGGACGACCCAGAATACAGGAGTCCAGACGGCAAAGGGCCATTTCATATTTGCGAGGCATTTGAGAGCAGCAGATGAAAACACGAATACTTTATGACCATCGAGAAAGATAAGGCTATCGACTTGCTGGTATTGCAAAGGAAGTGTTCGCAATACCTTCTCTCCTTCTTCGCTGAGTAGGGAGATGAAATTTAGATCTGACTTTGATCTCATTCTGGGCTGGGTGAAATCAACAATACGACGGCAAAATCCGCATCCACCATCATAAAGAACTACGTTTCTTTCGGACATACCTGTTACCCAACCATTTGTTTACGTTTCAATATCTTCTAAGTCTAATAACAAATGGAAATAGGTTGTCCGCGGGTAGGTATTTGACGGACATACTTAGCAAAAAGTTAGAAAAAAGATCTTTACTATTTACTATTTAGCTGTATTCGTAGAATAATTTCATAGTATGCATCCAATTCTTCTCGGTATCCTTGTTGGTTTTCTAGTAACGCAGGTAGCTGTCTTTAGCACAACGCTCTATCTCCACAGAGAGCTGACTCATAAAGCTGTAACATTTAATCCGATAATTAATGAATTTTTCCGATTTGCTGTGTGGGTCACGTCAGGTATTCGACCTCGGCAATGGGTTGCGGTCCATAGAAAACATCATGCTCACACCGATACCGAAGAAGATCCTCATTCGCCTTTAGTACTTGGGTGGAAAAAAGTTCAACTAATGAATGTTTCTCTTTACCGAAAAGCTGCAAATGATGAAAAGATACTTGCTAAATATGCTCGTGACCTACCTCAACGAACAACTGACCGCCTTTTCTACGATCATGCGATTCTGGGATTGGGGCTGCTCTTTACTGGTTTAGTGTTCTCTTTCGGCATAGTTACTGCTGGTATCGCATTTGCTTTTCATGCAGTGCTCTATTTGGGTTTAAGTGGTTCGGTAAATTCGATCGCTCATCATTTCGGAAAAAAAAGCTATAGGACTAATTCTGGGACTAACGTGACCTGGTTAGCTCTTTTGACAGCTGGGGAAGGT
Source organism: Acidimicrobiaceae bacterium (assembly GCA_002722525.1). Classification (GTDB taxonomy): domain Bacteria; phylum Actinomycetota; class Acidimicrobiia; order Acidimicrobiales; family UBA8592; genus UBA8592. Next base: position 17,301 of record PBMJ01000026.1, read on the forward strand.
TTCCATAATCATCATCATGCTGCTCCAACAAGCGCCCGGTTCTCACGAAGGTGGTTTCAAGCTGATCTTGGATGGTGGGTAATTAAAGTACTATCTTTCCTAAAACTTGCAGATATCCGTCATTCTGACGTTGACAAACTGGCTAATCGAACACAAAAACCCGCTCATCTGGCAAAAATCTAAAGAAATTAAATTCATATAATACCTGTTCAGAGGATATTTATTAATTTTTTTAGAAAAAAGATGCTTTAGGGTGTAAGAACTGTCGCATCTTGTTGTCTACCTAGCACAAACAAACAGCCTAGGAGGCAAAAATGAATACAAAAGCAAATACACAAACAAACAAAATTCGAAAGGCAATAGCGTCAGTTGCTGTCGTCGGATTTGGAATAACAACTCTATTCACTGCTACTGCAGTGGCATCACCTGGATTTGAAATTGAACCAATCACTCCACCAACGGCAACTGAGTTTGAACTTGATGCAGGTATCATCGTCGACTTTCTTGACCCAGCTCCTGAAGTTGAAATCGATACCACTAACTGCGGCTTTTTCAACTTTCTTGACGTCACTGTAACGAACGAAGATACTTCCGAGTGGTTCAGAGTTGATGTATCCAACGGAAGCGTAGTACCCAGTGAAGAACCAGTATTCGAGTACGAAGAGGTCAATTACGAAAACTGGACCGGACTTATTGGTTTTGATGCTCCAGATACTGATACTTGGGTAAGTGAATTCGACTTTATAGGAGACGCTGTATTAGTCGAAGTTTATGAGGTTAGTTCTCCTTGGACTCCCGAGCCTTGGGAAAAACTTGTCTTTGACGAAGAGGTTTCTCTGTGTGATCTTAGAAACGATCTACTAATAACAGAAGCAAGAGCCGAGTATGAAGCTGAAGTAGCTGCTCAAGCTCTCGCTGAAGCAGAAGCAGCCGCAGAAGCCGCTGAAGCAGCCGCAGAAGAAGCAGCCGCAGAAGCAGAAGCAGCCGCAGAAGCAGCCGCAGAAGAAGCAGCTGAAGAAGCAGCAGTAGCAGCCGCTGAAGCAGCAGCTCAAGCAGCTCAAGCAGCTGAAGAAGCAGCGCAAGCAGCTATCGATCAGGCAAATGCTGAAAGAGAAGCAGCTGAAGCAGCTCTCGCTCAAGCTCAAGCTGAGAAAGAACTAGCAGTGGCTCAAGCTGAAGCTGAAAAAGCTAAAGCTGATGCAATACTCGCTCAAACACAAGCTGACGAAGAAGCTCAAGGAACCGACGAAGTATTAGAAAACTCTACAGACGAAGGTTCTGACGAGGAGCTAGCAATTGGTGAAGACCTCGGAGAAAACGGTAAGTCAGGAATGTCAGGTGCGATACTCGGCCTGATCATCGTCCTGGGACTTGTCGGAGTTGCCGCAATAACCGGAGCTGTTCTTAACCTTCGCAAGCAACGCTAAAGAACTCAACAACTACTTAAAGAGTTGAGTAAGTCAGGAGCCAGCCCCTAGGGGCTGGCTCCAAAACGTTTTCAAAAGAAAGTGTAAAGGAAATACTTTTAAACTGATCTTCCAGTTATTCGGCCTTCTCTGATAGCTTCCAAAATGGTTCTAGGAGCTAATGCATCGCCAATAACGTGAACGTTTAAATGGTGGAAATCTTCGGTTAGTTCTTTCGCAAGCGCGTCAACTACTTGATTACCCACGGCAGCGATAATCACATCAGGTTTTTCTGTCCTAATCTGCCCGGAAAGCGTGTCTTGAATATGGAGGAGCCCGTCAGAGATCTTAACCGCAGTTGTATTCGGAACCATTTGTACTCCTTTACTTGCCAACCTTCGTAAAGTTATCACCATTGTTGCCTGATCAAGGAGGCTCCCAACAAATAGCTTTGGAGTCACAATTATTACCTCGGCCCCTGCATCTTTCAAAGCTTCAGCTGGAGCATAAGCGGGGAAATGAGCTACATGATCAACGACAATAACATTCTTATCCATATACGTTTCAGGTGAAGCCATAACTTCTATAGGGGCAATGACAGGAATGGAGTCATCACTGGAAATGGGCGAGATCCTGGGTTGTGATCCGGTTGCAATGATGACCGCATCAGGCTTTAAATCATTGATCATAGTTACGTCTATGAGTGTCTCTAATTTGACATCTACTTCGAGTCTTTGAAGTTCGTTGATTTGGTAATCAATAATTGTTCCTAGTTCAGCACGGGGTTCGATACTAGAGGCAAGAGGTATCTGACCCCCAAGTGTGGCGGAAGCTTCAGCCAACGTTACTTCTAGTCCGCGCTCTCGGGCGGCGATAGCTGCTTCCATCCCTGCAGGGCCGCCTCCAACGACAAGAACACGGCCGGAGGCTTGCGTTTCTGTCCCCTGCCCTATGGTTTTTTCATGGCCCACAGCGGGATTCACTGCGCATGTTATTGGTCTATTCGTATAGAGGTATCCGAAACATCCTTGATTGCAACCTATGCAGGGACGTATTTGATTGGGTGATTTTTCTTCAAGTTTTTGGACCCAAAATGGATCCGCTATAAGAGCTCTTGCTTGCGCTACGACATCTGCTTTGCCAGTAGCTATGACTTCTTCCGCTAGTTCGGGGTTTTTTAGCCTGCCGACTGCCATTACCGGGAGAGTAACGGCTGCACGAATATTTGCTGCATAATCGACATATAACCCTTCTGGTGTGTCCATCGGAGGGACGATCATATGGTTATCTCGAGATGTCCCCGCACTGATAGAGAGGTAGTCAACCGATGCTAACGCCTCGATATTACGAGCAACCTCTACGTAATCGTCATTACTTAAGCTGGCATCAACAAGGTCGCTCCCATTTATTCGAATTCCGACAACCATGTCATCACCAACTGTTTTTCTTGCCAACATGACGACTTCGTTGAGTAGCCTCATTCGGTTGTCCATTGATCCCCCATATTCGTCAGTACGAAGGTTGTTTAACGGTGAGAGGAATTGGCCAAGAAGGTATTCATGCGCTGCGTGGATCTCTATGCCATCTACACCTCCCTCAACAGCATTTTTGAATGATTTTTCATAACCATCTAATACTTGACTGATTTCTTCAGCAGTCATGGCATGGGGGATTTCAGGTGAGATAGCTGACCGAACGTCTGATGGCGCCCATAGCGGCAGTCTCGAATCATGAGAAGACATCCGGCCGCCACTGTGAACAAGTTGGATAATGGTTTTACACCCGTATTGAGATAATTCTTTGTGAAGAGCCGTATACGAAGGGATGATCTCTTCCTTATGCCCCCACAAATAGTTCGGAAACTTCACCGTCGTGTCATGAACCGCTCCGCCTTCAACGACAACGGCTGCCACGCCACCTTTTGCCCGTTCAGCGTAATAACCCCGCATTCTTGGACCTACGACACCGTCTTCTGATAACAGTGTTTGGTGAGCTGGAAAAACCACCCGATTCTTTAATTTAAGGCGGCCAGCATTTAAAGGCTGAAGCATCTTTAAGGTAGAAATATCAACCACTTCCTAACGGTAAGACAGGAGAGTGAAGCGTCCGTTGAAATATTTTCAAACGGTTTTCTTTGTTGTCCATAAGATTCCCCAGTCTTAAGCAACTATTATTCGTCGGTCTTACCCGCCAATAATCTGATTCTAATATGTGTTGGAAATCTTCGCTAGATGACTTCCATAGTTATGGGCTGACCGGTATTGCTAGTGAAATTCATCCATTAATGCCTTCGTTAGGTCTTCAACTTGGCTCATATGTATGGGCGGCTGGAAATAGAGGATTGACTGATGAATGCCTAGCTGGTTCTGGTGAAGTATCTCAGTAATAACTGATGAAGGTTTGGTTTCTTCCTCTACGAAAACATGTGTGGAAACTTTGATGTCATCGATGTTGGTTCCAATGTTCTTGCAGTGGGTCTTTAGAACTTCATATTTTTGTTTGAATAGTTGGTCTTCAAACATTGGAAGGTTCCAATGTGATGCATGGTGGGCGACACTTC
>PBMJ01000027.1 GCA_002722525.1 Acidimicrobiaceae bacterium
ATTCAGCTTACGCTCGAGGAAAATATAGCAACCGTCACAATAAATAGGCCCAGCGTCAAAAATGCGATAACAAGTGAAATGTGGGATGAGCTCCAACGGGTTTTCATTGAGCTTGGCTACACAGATGATGTCCGTGCAGTTATCGTTACCGGAGCCGGTGACGATTTTTGTTCCGGAGCAGATGTAAGTGGTATGGCCAGTCGCAGTGAAGGGCCTCGCCTGCACCAGCTTGAATCTATGCGCAAAGTTGGCGATTGCTGCCTTTCATTATTCAACATGCCAAAAGTGACCATTGCAAAAGTACCTGGAGTTGCGGTAGGGGCAGGCATGAATCTCGCATTATGCTGTGACCTTGTTGTCGCCTCTGAGAATGCTCGCTTTAGCGAGATCTTCGCGAAACGAGGGTTATCAGTCGATTTTGGAGGCTCATTTCTTCTGCCAAGAATTGTCGGCCTCCAAAAAGCAAAGGAACTTGTCCTTCTAGCAGAAGTGCTCTCAGCTGAAGAAGCCGACAGAATGGGGCTAATTAATTATGTTGTTCCACATGATCAACTCGATGATAAGGCCCTAGAGTTAGCTAAAAAAGCAGCGAGCGGCCCTCCTCGAGCTTTAGCTATGAGCAAAGCCATGTTGAATAAATCTTTCGCAAATTCTCTTCAAGATGCGCTGGATCAAGAGGGAACGTCCCAGACTGTCAATTTCACAACAAAAGATATATCAGAAGCTATGAAAGCATTTCAAGAAAAGCGCCCTCCAAGGTTTAGCGGTTGGTAGAAACGCATCGTCTGCATATCATTGCGCCACTGATCGCTATATCTGCTCTGCTAATTGTGATTTTATCTAGCTGCGGTTCTTCTTCTGCACCTCAAATACCCGTTGGCCCTAACGGAGAGAGCGATACTGAGTTGTCGACGGGAAGGGCAGTTTGGACTAAGCACTGTGCTAGCTGCCATGGGAGTTCTGGACAAGGAGGAAGAGGGCACAAGCTCAATGATGGGGAAATATTCAGAATTTATCCAGAGGTAGATGGATTACTAAATGTTATTTCCGTTGGCAAAGGGCAAGGTATGCCAGCTTTCGGTTCCAAGCTCTCTGACGAAGAAATAGCTGCAGTCTCCAGGTACATACGAGAAATACTAAATTAAGCCTGTATTTGCGTATCTAGGGTCAAAGTAGAATCGCCCAGTTACACACTCCAACGAATAAAAAAAGTACCCTAGATATATGGCATGGGACACTGAATCATTCCTTTCTTCATTAATTTCCGTTAGTGATGCCACTGCATCCGTCTATAAGAGAGACTTGAATGCGTTCATAAACTGGAGTGCAGAAACGGATGTCTATGAGCCTGAGGAGGTTAGTCGCCGGCACATTAGACATTATCTCGCATGGTTGCAGGAGAAAAACTATGCTCGCCGAACAATAGCCAGAAAAACATCAGCCCTGCGAAGGTATTTTCGATGGTCCCAGCAGAATGGAGTAACCTCCACTGATCCATGTATTGAAGTTCAAGCAGCCCTCGGAGAGGGAAGGCTTCCAAGAGTCCTAAAGCAACAAGAGATCAAGGTGCTCTTAGATTCTCCAAGGGCATCAGTTCTCGACCAAGATGGACCTCGACGTCTTAGAGACGACGCGGTGTTGGAATTGCTCTATGGGAGCGGGCTTCGAGTGAGCGAGTTATGTGCACTCACCTTGAAGTCATTTGATTTTGAAAAAAATCTGGTGCGCGTTCTCGGTAAAGGAAATAAAGAGCGGCTTGTCCCTTTGTCGAAAAAATCAGTCAAGGCGATTAATGCATGGATATCCGAAGGTAGGCCTGAGTTTCTGACTCAGGAACGGAGTCATAAGTCCCTTTTCGTTAATCTTCGTGGCAAGCCTCTTACTCCTCGAGATCTAAGGAGGCTCATCGACCGAAGAGCTCTTTCTCCAACGAATCCTCATGCATTTAGACATACATACGCTACTCATCTTCTCGACGGAGGGGCGGATCTCCGAGAAGTACAAGAACTGCTCGGTCATGCTGATCTTGGTTCAACCCAAATATACACACATGTAAGTAAGGAAAGGCTCAAGAAAGTTCATAAGGATACTCACCCCCGGGCTTAGAGACCTCAGACATCGCAAATCTAGTTGTTATAGAAGTGGGAGATGGATTTCTGCTGGTAGACTTCTCTCTGTTCTGAAATCAGATCAAAAATTCACCTGAAGCTAACCACGGTCGTTTTCGAGCGCAAACTTCAGGGTTCGTTTAACCGTGGAAGGAGAAATTAATGTCACCAGTTGTCACAATGAGTCAACTTCTAGAAGCAGGGGTCCATTTTGGCCATCAGACGAGACGTTGGAATCCAAAAATGCAGAGATTTATTTTTGGTGAGCGTAACGGGATATATCTACTCGATTTAAATCAAACCCTCGACTGTTTGGCTGCTGCATACACCCAAGTAAGAGATACCGTTGCAGGCGGTGGATTGGTTCTATTTGTCGGGACCAAGAAACAAACTAGAGACTCCGTTGAACAGTACGCCGAACGGTGCGCCCAACCTTATGTAAACCAAAGATGGCTGGGCGGCATGCTTACAAATTTCGAAACAATGGCCAAACGCGTTGCGAAAATGAAGGAATATCAACGTATGAGGGAATCCGGTGAGTTTGATGAGATGCCAAAGAAAGAAGCACTTATGCTCTCTAGAGAACTAGCAAAACTTGAGCGCAACCTAGGTGGTATCAGAACCATGCGTAGTCGGCCACAAATCGTTTTTGTGCTCGACACCAAAAAAGAACACATCGCAGTTACTGAAGCGAATAAGCTAGGCATCCCAGTGATAGCTGTTGTTGACACTAATTGTGACCCCGATGTTATCGACTACGTTATCCCAGGAAATGATGATGCTATCCGGTCAAGTGAACTCATGTGCCGAGTCATATGTGAAGCTGTAGAAGAAGGTCAATTAATAGCCTCCAAGAAACTCGGTAGTGAACCGCCTGTGCCAGAAGTGAACCAAGAGAGAACTGAAGAAGATGAAAAGGCGATAGCTGAGGAGCAAGAGCAGGCAAAAAAGGCTGCTGCAGAGGCATTCCGCGAAAAGGAGAAGAAAATAGCTGAAGAAATTGCATCCTCACCAGCCGAAGAATCGTCCGAACAAGAAAACCAAGAAACTAGTTAGAGGTATGACGATGGCAGATTTTACGGCGAAAGATGTTCAAAAGCTCAGACAGGCGTCTGGGGCAGGAATGATGGATGCTAAAAAAGCTCTTGATGAAGCTTCAGGAGATTTTGAAGCTGCCTTTCAAGCTTTACGTGAAAAAGGCCTTGCAAAAGCTGATAGTAGGAGCGACCGAGAGAGTTCTAACGGGGCAATTGCAGTCTCACGCGGAGAGTCGGCCGCTGCAATTGTAGAGCTGAAATCTGAAACAGACTTTTCTGCAAAAGCTGAAGACTTTCTTTTATTAGCTAAGAAGTTGGCAGATTTAGTTCTTGCTGAAGGAGACGAGGCGGTATCGCAGATTACTGATGCGATAGATGATTTAAGAATTTCGAAGAAAGAAAATATCCAACTTGGACTAGTGCGTAAAATCCAAGTTCCAGAAAATGCCATCATGGATGCTTATCTACACACCGATCAAGAGGGTAGGGGAATTAACGGGGTAGTAGTCGTTGCTGAAGGAATTTCAGAGGAAGACCTCCACGAAGTTGCACTCCATATTGCATTTGCAAAGCCAACTGCATTAAGCAGAGAAGAAGTTCCAGAGGAAGAGATAGCCAAAGAGCGAGAGAGCGCATTGGGGGTTACCAAAGCCGAAGGAAAACCCGAAGCAGCTTGGGAGAAAATAGTAGAAGGTCGAGTGTCTAAATGGCTCAGCGAGCGTGTTCTCCTTGAACAAGGTATTTTTGGAGAAAAAGAAACCGTAGCTCAGCGAATTGGTAACGGTAAAATAGTGGAGTTTGCACAGGCCTACATTGGAGAATAGTTTCAGATCATCTACTCTTGTCGAGATGCAAATTAAGCTAGCTCGTGGTAGCAATGAGGTAGCGAACTCGTAAAGGGCAAAATTACTGTGCAAAAAAAGACATCCAACTTACTAAATGGCCAATGGGGTCGAGTAGTGCTGAAAGTATCTGGTGAAGCCTTTGCCGGCGATGAGGGGCACGGCATTGATGGGCATGTAGTTCAGGAGATAGCCCGTCAAATTGTTAAAGTCCGGTCTGAATTCGATGTCGAGCTAGCTGTTGTTGTAGGCGGAGGGAACATATGGAGAGGTATGGTTGGCACTGGTGCTGGGATGGATAGAGCCCAAGCCGATTATATGGGTATGTTAGCCACCGTGATAAATGGGTTGGCTCTGCAAGATACTCTAGAACAACTAGGTCAACCTACTCGAGTACAAACCGCCATACATATGAGCCAGGTCGCCGAGCCATATATTCGCCGTCGCGCTATCCGACATTTGGAGAAAGGGCGAATCGTTATATTTGCTGCTGGAACAGGTAACCCATTCTTCACCACTGATACCACAGCAGCTTTAAGAGCAGTAGAAATCGAAGCAGGGGCGCTACTAAAGGGAACACATTCAGGAATTCAGGGAGTCTATGATGATGACCCAAGAGTCAACCCAGATGCTGAATTATTGACCGAGGTGACTTACATCGATGTACTGCAGAAAGGGTTAAAAGTTATGGACTCAACTGCTATTTCATTATGTATGGATAATAATTTGCCAATCGTGGTTTTTGACTTAATGGGAGATGGAAATGTCGGGTCCATCCTTGCAGGGGAAGCAGTAGGTACTGTTGTTAAATAAGGAAGGAAGACGATGAGCGAAGAGCTGATCGAATTAGTAATGCTAGAAATGAGAGAGAAGATGGCTAAGGCCGTTAATCGAACTCGCCAAGAATTTTCATCTATTCGAACCGGAAGGCCTAGCCCTGCTTTAGTTGAAAAAATTCCTGTTGATTACTTCGGTAGTGAAGTCCCACTCCAACAACTAGCAAGTTTTTCAGTACCTGAGGCACAGCAGCTAGTTATTTCTCCGTTTGATAAAGGTGCCGTAGAAGCAATAGAAAAGGCCATCCAAATAGCGGATTTAGGTATTAGCCCATCGAACGATGGTTCTGTTCTTCGCCTTTCGTTTCCTCCACTTACCGAAGAGCGAAGAAAACAGCTCGTAAAGGTAGTTCGGTCGTTGGCTGAGGAAGGTCGAGTCACCCTTAGGAATGTTCGAAGATCCTCTAGGCAGGACTTAGATGCTCTAGTAAAAGATGGAGAAGTATCTTCCGATTCTGTAAAGAGGGCGGAGGAATCTGTGGACCAAATTACTAGAGAGCATGAGAATGAAATAAACGCGGCTCTAGGGCAAAAAGAAGAAGAGCTTTTAGAAGTATAAGATTTACTTAAAGGAGTGCGATGGATACATCTGATGAAAGAGACAATGAGGAGTCAGGCTTGGCAGATCGCCATGGCCTGCCCCACTGGACTGAAGAAGGGACAGGGGAAGTGCCTCGGGTTCCTTCAGATTCATCTGAGGGTTTAGATACATGGACCTCTTTAAGTTCCGGGCCTAAATGGGCTGATGACCCCGATGGTTCCGCCATTTCTGAAGGAGAGTCAAGTCTCCAAGCTGCCCCGAAAAGAGTCGACCTCACTATTGGCGGGGATCCGTCTTCCGAAGACTTCTTTTCATATGAACAAAGTAAAACTTTGCCCGAAGTAACTGATTCCATCATTGCTGAAGGAAAAAAATCCAGGCGAGGTGCTAGGGGAAGTAGTGATCTCCTGACTCGAATAGCTACTGGGGTTGTTCTGGGTGGTGTAGCTATTCTCTGCCTAGCAATTAGTAAGCTTTTATCACTTTTACTTATCGCTGTTGTTTTACTCGCGGCATCAGCGGAGTTCTTTGGGAGCTTACGAAAGGTCGGTTATCAGCCGGCCACTCTTCTTGGGATGGTTAGCATAGTCGCTATGCCTTTATCTGTGTATTGGAGAGGTGAAGGGGCTATGGGCCTTGTCCTCTTCCTTTCAATTGTCGCCGGCGTTTTGTGGTACCTCCTAGGGATAGGCGGGGCACGTCCTGTCCCTAACTTAGCGGTGGTTATTTTAGGCATAGTCTACATAGGGGTGCTGGGATCCTTTGGGGTGCTTCTTTTAGACTCCCCTGAAGGGCGAGGGCTATTACTAGCTGCAATTCTTCTAGCTGCTGGTTACGATATCGGTGGATATTTTATCGGGCGAGCTCTAGGGCGCTCTCCGCTAACAGAAGTTAGTCCAAACAAAACAATCGAAGGATTGATCGGTGGAGCGATTTCCACGGTGGGTGTTTCTGTCCTCCTATCGTTGTTTGATGTCGGGCCTTTTGATGGAACTCCTTTTGGTTTCAGCGATACATTGATCGTAGGCATTGTTGTAGCATTCATTGCGCCTATCGGTGATCTAGCAGAATCTCTAATTAAAAGAGATCTAAGGATTAAGGATATGGGTACGATTCTTCCTGGGCATGGCGGAATCTTAGATCGGTGCGATGCGCTGTTATTTGTCCTTCCAACTGTTTACTTTGTGGTGAAAATTTTGGCGTAATCAGTCGGCCGATATCAAAAATCACTAAATAAACATCTATGCTTTTATATGAGGTAGAGATTATCAATGACTTCATTAGCGATATTTGGCTCCACGGGTTCCATCGGCGAACAGACACTTGATGTTATTAGGGCCGATAGAGCCGGTTTCGAAATAAAGGTATTGGCTGCCGGAAATTCGACTTCTCGGATACTTGAACAAATCAACGAATTCAAACCTGAATTCGTGATCATGGCTGACTCCGATTCTGCTAAGAAAGTCCAAGATGCTTCTCCAGGAGTAGAGGTTGCTTGTGGAGAAAGCGCATTAAGAGAAGCTGCAAGTACAGCTGAAGTTGTCGTAAATGCTGTCGTTGGCTTTGCAGGTTTGCCTGTCACGATGGAAGCGCTTAAGTCAGGGCGCAGGCTCGCATTGGCGAATAAAGAATCCTTAATATCCGCAGGCCCAGTTGTTCAAATCGCAAGAGAAACTCCAGGGAGTGAACTTATTCCTGTAGATAGTGAACATTGTGCTCTTCACCAATGCCTTTATGGCGGAAATAACAATGCTGAAGATATAAATAAGCTTCTTGTTACTGCTAGTGGAGGTCCATTTCGTGAGTGGCACCCAGATGAATTATCCAATGTTAGAAAAGAAGAAGCCCTTAACCACCCGACATGGAATATGGGTCCAAAAATTACAGTCGATTCCTCTACCTTGATGAACAAAGGGTTGGAGGTGATTGAAGCTCATGAACTTTTTCATGTCGACTATGAAGAAATTGAAGTAGTTATACATCCACAATCTGTCGTTCATTCAATGGTTGAATTCACTGATGGCTCTGTTCTGGCTCAGCTTTCTATGCCCGATATGCGCCTTCCCATTTCGTATGCGCTGCACTATCCAAACCGATCACGAAAACTTTATGGCCAAATTAATTGGGATGACCTATCTCAATTAACTTTTGAAACCCCTGATATGGGTAAGTTCCCATGTTTAAGTCTTGCCTACAATGCGGGTAAAGCTGGAAAGACAGCTCCAGCGTGGTTAAATGCTGCTAATGAAGTAGCAGTTGAGGCATTTCTGCAAGACAAGATTAAATGGAAAGAAATTGCTGAAGTGATTGAGCGGACTATGGATTCGTATCCTGCTTTTTCGGCTGATACGGAACAATCTATTTATGAAGCAGATGCAAGCTCTAGAAGAGTTGCCGAGCAGTGTGTAGGTCGGATTTATGGGCAAAACTGAAAACCTAAAGACAAAAAGCAAATGGAATACGGTTAGCCGTTCTGAAGCTGAACGAGAGCTGCGTGGCCCCAGCAATGGGGGTGCTGGCGGGATACTGGTTATCCTTCTCCTTGCATTGTTAGGTTTTTCTGCGGGATTCTCAGTCTTTATTGTCGTACTTTCTCTCCTTGTGATTCTTTTTCTCCATGAGCTAGGCCACTATCTTGTCGCAAAAAAAGCAGGTATGAAGGTGACAGAATTCTTTATTGGGTTCGGGCCTAAATTATGGTCATTTCGTCGAGGAGAAACGGAATATGGCATAAAGGCCATTCCAGCTGGCGCGTATGTTCGGGTTATAGGAATGAATAATCTTGACCCAGTACCGGAAGAAGATGAGGCTCGGACCTACAGAAGAGCTAGTTTGCGAAACCGACTTTTACTAGCTAGTGCAGGCTCTCTGATGCATTTCTTCATTGCGATTGTAATGCTTTATTTCTTGCTGACAGGTAGCGGGATTCAAATTGATGAGTCCAAATGGAATGTTCGAGATGTTCTTTCAAACGGGCCTGCAGAACAGATCGGAATCCAACAAGGTGATGAGATCATTGCTATAGGAGGATCTGAAATTACTACATGGGCCGATCTCGTTTCTGTAGTTTCATCTTCACCAGGAGAGGAGGCTACCTTTGAAATAATCCGAGACGGGCAAAGCCTTTTTTTATCTGGGGTTGTTGGCTATAACCCAGATTCGATAGAGGAAAAAGGTTTTCTTGGCATCAGAAGAAGCTCTTTAGAGACAATTCGCGAAGGCCCATTAGAAGCTGTGCCAGAAACGTTGACACAGTTTGTGACCCTTACGAAAGAAACACTTACCGGACTTGGCAATTTCTTTAGTCCCGCTGGGCTCAAGAGTTTCTTCAGCGATGTGGTTCAAACAAGCGAAGAGACTTCTCAGGGGTCAGAAGCATCAATCAACTCAGGCGGTCAACAGGAGGGCCGTGTTGTATCAGTTGTTGGGGCTACACGGATAGGGGCTGAATTAACTAATTCGGGATGGGAAGGGTTATTTGTATTTCTCATCACAATTAACGTTTTTATAGGATTTTTCAATTTGATTCCGCTTCTTCCTCTTGATGGTGGCCACATCGCTGTTGCACTTTATGAAGGAATACGAGGAATACGTAAGGAACGATACCACGCTGATGTTTCAAAACTTCTTCCACTTACTTATGCCGTTGTATTCGTGTTAATTATTGTAGGTCTAGCAGCGGTATATCTTGATTTAAAAGACCCAATAGCATTGTGAGTCAATAGGCTTAAGCATATGGAAGTTGCATCAATACCTAACAGGCGCAAAACAAGACAAATAATGGTGGGTGATGTTCCAGTTGGTGGAGGGTCTCCTATTTCTGTGCAATCTATGACTACAACTAAGACCTCTGATGTAGAGGAGACGCTAAAGCAAATCTATGATTTAGCTGCAGCTGGAGCAGATATTGTTAGATGCACCTGCAACGACTTGGCTGCCGCAGAAGGGCTAGCCCATATCGTCCCCCGATCACCTGTCCCGATTGTCGCCGATGTTCATAATCAATACAAGATGGCCCTAGCAGCAATAGCTTCTGGGGTTGACTGTCTTCGGTTGAACCCAGGGAATATCCGAAAAGTTGAACACATTAAAGCAGTAGCTATGGAAGCAGGCGAAAAGGGTATTCCAATTCGTATCGGAGTGAATGGAGGGTCACTTCATCCTGATTTGTATAAAAAATATGGCGATACTGTTACTCCGGAGGCGATGGTTGAGTCGGCACTGAATGAGTTAGAGTACTTCCAAGATGTTGGCTTTGACATGGTCAAGATATCAGTCAAGGCGTCTAGCGTTCCATTAATGGTAGAGGCCTACCGGCAGCTCAGTAACGTCACGGATTGCCCTCTTCATCTTGGTGTAACTGAAGCAGGACCCCCACCAGGGGGGTTGATAAAATCAACCGCTGGGATAGGAGCTCTTCTTATGGAGGGCATCGGGGACACCATCAGGTACTCCCTTACCGCAGATCCAGTTGAAGAAGCCAGGGCAGGAAGAAAACTGCTTGAGTCACTTGGGCTTAGAGAGCTTCAGAATGTAGATCTTATCGCTTGTCCAAGCTGCGGGAGAGCCGAAGTAGATGTTTATGCATTAGCGGAAGAAGCCCAGAAAGTTTTTGCAATGAAAAAACTGCCCCTTCAAATTGCAATAATGGGTTGTGTGGTCAATGGACCAGGTGAGGCCCGAGGAGCTGATCTAGGCATTGCAGCAGGCAACAAGAGGGGCCACTTGTTTGTGCAGGGAAGAAATGTCGCTGTTGTCGAAGAGAGTGAAATGGTAGAAGCGCTTGTGGAGTGGGCGGAGTACATCGTTGAGCATGGTGTAGATGCAGCTTTGGAACGTGTGGATCTTGAAAAAGCCGAAAAAGAAGCAGAAAAAGATCGCGAAAAGTTTCTTATAGATCAAGGTGATGATGTCAATGACGGATTTCAGAAAGTGGAGCTCATCAGAAAGATTTAGCTAAAGATAAGCTCATAGTCGCTAACTCAAAGATAAATTGCTCAGATCAGAAAAGTTCTACCGAAGAGATCGTATTCTCGGGTATAGTGAAGGTAAGTCTTCAATCCTTAAGGAAAGAGGCGTGGGTTTCGCCCACGCCTTTCTTAGATATTGGGCTGTGATTAAGAAAATTGACTATGTAGGAGAGGTATGAGCATCATTCGCCAGATTAATGAACTCACTGAATCTCTACTTTCCGGAACAAAGTTTTCTCTTTACGATGTGGAAAGAAATGGAGGAAACCTAAAGGTCACAGTACAAGCTGACGACGGAGTTACGCTAGATGAACTTGCCGGAATCAATCGGCAAATTTCTAAAGCGCTAGATGTAAGTGACCCGATGCCCAATAAATACACATTAGAGGTTTCTAGTCCCGGATTAGAACGGAAATTAAGAACCCAAGCTCATTTTCAAGGAGCTATAGGCGAAATTGTTGGAGTTAAATTAGCCCCCCATGTTGAGGGTGATCGACGATTTAAAGGCCGACTTAACTCGGTTTCCAACGAATCGATATCTCTTGAAAATGAATCAGGTGAAGTCGTAGAAATTTCATTAAATGATATTTCGAAAGCTACAACAGTGTTTCTTTGGAAACAGAACCAGAAACCAGGGAAAACTAATTCTAATGAAACGAAGATATTACAAGGATCTGGAATTAAGGAGTATGAGAAATGAACGCTGAAATGTTAGAGGCCATGCAGGCACTGGCCGTAGACAAAGGTATTTCCGTCGACAAGCTATTTGCTGTTTTAGCTGATGCGTTAGAATCTGCCTACAAGAAAATGCCTGACGCTCACGAGTATGCATGGGTAACCATAAATCCGGAAACTATGGAGTACCGAGTAATGGCGCAAGAGTTGGACGAAGACCTGGAACCAATCGGTGAAGAATTCGATGTTACCCCTGACAACTTTGGGCGTATTGCAGCTGTGACAACGAAACAGGTGCTAACGCAAAGAATTCGTGAAGAAGAACGAGAGCAAAAATATGAAGAATACGCCGGTCGAGAAGGGGACATCGTTACAGGGATTATTCAACAAAGCGATAGTCGGTATACGCTTCTTGACTTAGGTCGTGTTGAAGCCCTATTACCGCGTGCTGAGCAGGTTCCAAACGAGCGCCCAGACAGTAATACAAGGATAAAGGCATACATTGTTGAGGTGCGAAAAACTGCGAAAGGCCCGCAAATTGTTGTCAGCAGAACGCATCCTGGTTTAATTAAGCGCCTGTTCGAACTTGAAGTTCCTGAGATAGCAGATGGGATTGTTGAAATCCGGTCATGTGCGAGGGAGCCTGGACATAGAACAAAAATTGCTGTCTGGTCAAATGACCCAAATGTGGATCCAGTAGGTGCTTGTGTTGGGGCTAGCGGGGCAAGAGTTCGAATGATCGTCAATGAATTGCGCGGTGAAAAGATAGATATCGTTCCATTTTCCGATGAACCCGAAGAGTTTGTCTCACGTGCACTTTCTCCAGCAAAGGTAAAAGAGGTACGAACCGATTTAGAAACCGGAACTGCTGAAGTGATAGTGCCCGATTATCAGCTCTCTCTCGCTATTGGGAAAGATGGCCAGAATGCCAGACTCTCCGCCAGATTGACCGGTTGGCGCATCGATATCAAATCCGAAACTCAACTTGAAGAAGAAGAAGCATATGAGAAGGTCGATTGGGCTGAGGGTGAATGGGTTGTCGATCCTGACACTGGTGAGCAAGTGTGGCAACCTGCAGAGGGGGGTCCTGCAATTTCCGCCGAAGACTGGGCAGCAGGTTCCGAAGATGAAAAGGTTGAGGTTGAGGTTGAGGTTGAGCAATCGGTTGAGGAGGAAGAAGTTGAGGAATCGGTTGAGGTGGAAGAAGTTGAGGAATCGGTTGAGGTGGAAGAAGTTGAGGAATCGGTTGAGGTGGAAGAAGTGAAGGAATAACCTTCTAATCGAAACAGGAATTTTAAGAGAAAAGTTATTGAAAAAATAGCTATATACAGAACAGGTAGAAAAAAACTTGCCAGCAAAAGTAAGAGTTTATGAGCTCGCTCGAGAGTTAGATGTAACGAATAAAGAGGTAATAGCGCTATGCGATTCTCTTGGCATAGATGCTAAAAGTCATTCCTCTAGCCTCGTTGAAGCGCAAGCAGATCGTGTTCGTAAAAAAGCCGAATCTGAAGGGATAGTAGGAAGTCAATCAGCGAAATCGCAGCCAAGTGAAGAGAAGTCAGTAGATGAGAAAAAATCTGCTCCGGCGAAAAGTGCAGGATCGAATGCAGTAAGTTCTAAGAAGCCACCGAAAAAAAAGGTAGAAGCCCCTTCTCAGCCTGAAGAATCTGAGGCCACACCTGCTAAGCAAATTATTAGCTCAAATAAGTCTTCATCTCCTAAACCAGCGCCGAGAAGTACTTCAGATACTTCAGACGATAAGCAAACACCCCCTAAGACCGCTGCAAAATCAAAAGTGGAATCACCATCTAATAAACAATCCGCTGACAGAGCTAAGACAGAGATACCTCAGGCTCCACCTGTCGCGCCAACTGGCAAAAAGATTCCACCCCCTCCTTCTCCTAGGTCGGCATCAGGAAAACCCATACCTCCACCACCAGGTAAAGGAGGACGAGGCCATACCAAAACTGATCGTGGAGCGCCTTCGTATCGGCCACGGCCAGATGGTAAAGCCGCCGAAAGTGGGCAAAATCGCCCATCTGGCAGAAGACCGGCCACTGGCGGTACTGAACGTCCAGCTCGAGGTGCAGGTTTTGCCCCTTCAGGGCCTGTTGGCCCAGCTCCAGGGAAGCCAGGATCTGGGCGCTCAAGTGGCCGCCCAGGAGGCGGCCCTCCTCAGAGGCCTCAGAGAAAGAAGAAGAGTAGACGGCGCCGGCGACAAGAGGAATTACAGCCAATGGATGCGCCTGCGTACACTCCTGAAGACGCTCCAGTTCCAGAGGGCGAGGTAGTTATAGAAAGGGCTTCTTCCCCAATCGATATAGCACCGAAATTAAATCGAACTACAGCCGACGTTGTCCGTTACATGATGGAGCAGGGAGAGATGGTAACTGCTACACAATCTTTGAGTGACGAAATGATCGAAATATTCGCTGCTGAAATAGGAGCTGAAGTTCGCCTAGTTAATCCAGGTGAAGAGCAGGAATTGGAGCTAAGGAAGAAACTCGAAGTTGAGCAGGAAGATGTAGATTCCGGCAAATCAGCTATTCGGCCACCAGTAGTAACAGTTATGGGGCATGTCGATCATGGGAAAACAAAACTATTGGATCAGATTAGAAACGCGAATGTTGTAAGTGGCGAAGCCGGAGGGATTACACAACATATTGGGGCTTATCAAATAAACAGAGGTGACTCAACTCTGACTTTCTTAGACACACCCGGTCACGCGGCGTTTACCGCCATGCGTGCGAGGGGAGCTAACGTAACAGATATTGTTGTTCTCGTGGTCGCAGCAGATGACGGCGTAATGCCTCAGACCATCGAAGCTATTAACCATGCAAAAGCAGCTGAAGTTCCAATAATCGTTGCTGTCAACAAGATTGATCTCGAAAGCGCCGACACCCAACGAGTTCTAGCTGAGCTTGCCGAAAGAGAGCTAGTTCCTGAAGCGTGGGGTGGGGATACCATTGTTATAGAAATATCGGCTTTGGAGAATACCGGTATAGACGATTTACTTGAGAACATATTATTAGTTGCTGAAGTCGAAGACCTTCAAGCTTCTGATGCTGGCCGTGGCCAAGGTGTTGTCCTTGAGTCTCATCTTGATATTGGGCGCGGGCCAGTTGCAACAGTTCTCGTACAGAAAGGAACTGTTAAAGTAGGAGAACCTCTTGTTGCTGGTTCATCATGGGGAAGAGTGAGGGCTTTGGTTTCTGATACTGGCGACCAGGTTAGTTCTGCAGGCCCATCATCCCCGGTTCAGGTTTTAGGTTTATCTGATGTTGCAATAGCTGGAGATGAATTCATTATTGCGCCGGATGAACGCACTGCAAGAGATGTGGCCGAAACAAGAGAGCACTTTCAACGAGTTGCTTCTATAGGCCGCGACTCTTCTGCTGGTTTAACCGGTGGACGCCTCGAAGACCTTTTCAGTCAAATCAGTTCAGGGGAGAAAGCCACGCTTAACTTGATTTTAAAGGCGGATGTTAATGGGTCGTTAGAAGCCGTAACTGAGAGCTTGAGGAAACTGGAAAGAGATGAAGTAAATATAGCTTTCGTTCATTCCGGAGTTGGCGCGATAACAGAAAACGATGTTCAATTGGCTGCGACATCTAATGCAACGGTTCTAGGTTTTAATGTTCGTCCGGATCGAAAAGCACGAGAAATAGCTGATCAAGAGAATGTAGAGATTCGAAATTACGAAATTATCTACAAGCTTTTGGAAGATATTGAATCTGCCATGGTCGGAATGCTAGTTCCAGAGTTTGAAGAAATTGTCACTGGTGAAGCTGAAGTTCGAGAGATATACAAGATCCCAAGAATTGGAGCTATAGCTGGGTGCTATGTCCTGAACGGTAAAATTACTCGGGGATCAAAAGTCCGGTTCCTACGTGAAGGAGTCATCATATGGAAAGGTGATGTCTCTTCCTTGAGGAGATTCAAAGAGGATGTTACTGAAGTTGCATCTGGATATGAATGCGGAATTGGTTTGTCGGATTTCCAAGACCTAAAAAATGGAGACATTATTGAAACTTTCGATGAGCGTGAGATTGCACCAACGTGATCATAGAGTTTCTCGAAATTTAACTTGCAGATAGGGCATCTTGCTATGGCTAGACGAAGGTCAAACAGAACTCGGGAATACCAGCGCAGTGCGAGGTTGAATGAGCTGCTTCGAGAAATTATTGCTGAAGAGTTTGAGCGAGTAGATGATGATCGACTTGATTGGGTAAGTGTAGTTTCTGTGGAAGTTGATAATGAATTAACGAAAGCGCGCGTCTATCTATCTTCACTTGAAGAGAACGAGGATGAAATTATCAAAGTGGTTTCTGAATATCGAGGTCAGTTTCGAAAAGTTATTGGACGGTCAGCACGTATTCGTCGTGTGCCCGACCTTATATTTATGATCGATCCATCTATCAGAAGCGGAAATCGTATTGAAGAGATCCTTTCCGAACTAGACATAGCGGAGTCTGAAGGTGGATGAAAAAAAATCACAAAAAAGTGGTTTCGTAGTCGTAGATAAAGAATCTGGTTGGACAAGTCATGATGTCGTGGCTCGAACTCGCAAGAAATTAAATATGCGGAAAGTCGGTCACTCTGGGACCTTGGATCCTCCAGCAACAGGAGTTCTTATTCTTGGGGTAGGGAAGGCAACAAGATTGCTTAAATATATTACTGACTTACCAAAACGTTATACGGCAACTATGGTTCTGGGTTCGGAAACTTCGACGTTAGACGCCGAAGGTGAGATTACGAGTACGCAGAGCACAGAAGGGGTTTGCCTGAAGAACCTTCAAGAAGCAGGTACTCAATTCATAGGAGATATTCTTCAAATTCCCCCAATGGTCTCAGCAGTAAAAATCAAGGGTAAGCGACTATATGAAATTGCACGAGAGGGTAAGGAAGTAGAAAGAAAACCCCGACAAGTCAGTATCTATGAACTTTCCATCGGAAAAACTGCTGTGAAGGATATCTATAGAATTAGTGTTACCTGTGGTTCCGGAACGTACATCCGTTCTCTAGTCTCCGATATAGCCCGAGCTGCTGGAACAGTCGCACACGTAGGAGACCTGAGACGAAATGCTATTGGGTCGTTTACCGAGTCGTATGCAAGCCCTATTGAAGAGATTGGTATTATCGGAATGATCGAAGGCTTAAAGGATTATTCCCAGATTACTGTTAATGAGAGAGACGCAGCCCTGATCCGAGTTGGAAATGTCTTTGAAAAAACTCATTTTAGGCTTCAAGGTGTATCCGAACCTTGGGTATTCATAGATGAGCAAGGGAATCTTTTGGCTGTTTACAAATCACATAAGGGTAAGACAATAAAGCCTGACGTAGTTATCCCACAAGATAGCGACTAGAAAAAATTGGATATAGATAGGAACGAACGCGAGGGGTCGGTACTGTTTCAACATGGCGATACAAATTATTAATGATCAATCGAGTATTCCAGATAATGCTCAAGGGACTGCAGCCACAATAGGGGTGTATGACGGCGTTCACCTAGGACACCGCCAGCTCCTTTCCCAACTTCGAGAGAAATCCAAAGAGCAAGGCCTTGCCACCGCAGTTATTACCTTTGATCAACACCCGACGAGGGTAACCAGTCCTGAAAATGCTCCGAAATTATTAACATCCTTTTCCCAAAAGATGGAACTATTTGAATCGCAAGGAATTGATTACGCTTACATCATAAAGTTTGATAAGAGGCGGTCAATGACCCCAGCAGCAGAATTTTTCCAATCAGTCTTCGTGGAAGGTGTTAAAGCAAAGGCCATTATTGTTGGAGAAGATTTCCAATTTGGCCATAATCGAGAAGGGGACGTAACTTTTCTCAAACGAGAAGGAGCTAAGGAAAGCATTGAGGTTCAGGGTTTACCTCTCTTTCGGCATTCATCCTCACCTGGCGATGTGGTCTCATCAACAACTATTCGGATGAAGCTGACTGATGGAGATATGAAGATGGCTACAGAAATGCTAGGTCGCAGATTCGAGCTTGAGGGAACTGTTATGGAAGGGGACCAGCGAGGTCGCCAAATAGGTTTTCCAACGGCAAATTTATCTATTCCTAAAGAAATGCTGTTACCCAGAGATGGAGTTTATGCATGCTGGTACAAGCGCCCCGACGGCTCAAGACACATGGCAGCTGTAAATATTGGCCTCCGACCGACTTTTCAAACAAATGACAGTAAATCTGTTATTGAAGCGCACCTTATCGATTTTGACGCAGATCTATATGGAGAATCAGGCCACATAGAGTTTGTGGAGTATCTAAGAGAAGAGCAGCAATTTGATGGGGTCGATGCCCTTGCTGCCCAATTGAAATCGGATGTTGAAGTATCCCAATCCATACTGGGAGCCGTTTAACTTTATAAAAATAGTTCTTAGGTGTAGTTTCTTCTCTACGCTGGTAGCCTTCGATCGTTCAATAAAGATTATTTTTTTGAGAATATTTGCTCTTTCGTTCGGAAATCGGCGATTGGGCAGGGTAAAAGACCCGAAGGAAAAAATTTAACGATGGCAGCTAACCTCCCACCGAAAAACGAAACAATCGGGAAACACCGTCTTCATGAGTCGGATACTGGATCTCCAGAAGTTCAGATTGCGTTATTAACTGACCGAATTGACCATTTGACTGAGCACTTAAAGGTTCATAAAAAAGATCACCATAGTCGACGAGGTTTGCTTATGTTGGTAGGCCGTCGTCGTCGAATGCTCGACTATGTCAGAAAGAATGATGTAGAGCGTTATAGAGAGATCATCTCAGCGCTTGGTCTTCGCCGATAGTTATAAGTCATCACTTCAGGGTTTATCTGGTAGAAATCGGATACCCTAGAAATAGAAATAGTAAACTACTATAAGGAATAAACAAAAAACAATCCCGCTGCGATAAG
This sequence comes from Acidimicrobiaceae bacterium, assembly GCA_002722525.1. GTDB lineage: Bacteria > Actinomycetota > Acidimicrobiia > Acidimicrobiales > UBA8592 > UBA8592. Next base: position 17,909 of record PBMJ01000027.1, read on the forward strand.
TCAGCTGCCAGTTGAAGCGGCCTGAGTATTCTTTGATTTGGGCCTCTTCAACTGGGAAGTTGAACTCTGTAGCTGGTGGTCACCGGAACGTCCGGAGCCAAAGATTAAGGCATTCGCCTTGAAAAGGAGTTCAAATGGCTGAAGCCATTTCAGTATCTAGCGCAATAGGCGCCGAAGAGAAAGTATTATCATTAGAAACCGGCGTCCTTGCTGGTCAAGCTAATGGTGCGGTTGTAGTGACCATAGGGAGAACCAAAGTTCTTGTCACTGCAACATCTAATAAAAATGTCCGACCCGGAACTGATTTTTTTCCACTTACAGTTGATTTCGAAGAGAGAAATTATGCAGCAGGGAAAATACCGGGTTCTTTCTTCCGAAGAGAAGGAAGAGCAAGTGAAACAGCGATCTTAGCTTGCCGTCTGACTGACAGGCCTCTAAGACCTTTATTTCCAGAAGGATTTAGAAATGATGTACACATAGTAGCGACGGTTCTTGGAGCTGATCAGGAGAATCCGTATGATGTGCCAGCTATTAATGCTGCTTCAGCAGCACTGTGTATTTCGGATATACCTTTTCAAGGCCCACTTGGATGTGTCCGAATTGCGTATGACCAGAACGGAGAATGGGTTTCTCTTCCGACGTATGAGGAAGGGGAAGAATCAACATTTGAAATGGTTGTTGCAGGCCGATTGCTTGATGATGGCGACGTGGCTGTCATGATGGTGGAAGCTGGAGGAACACCTGAGTCCTGGAAGTATTACGAAGAAGGTGCTCCAAAAGTTGATGAAGGTGTCCTTGCTGCAGGATTAGAGTTTGCTAAAGGGCCGATTAAAGATGCTATTTCTCTTCAATCAGAATTAGTTCAGGTTGCTGGAGCAAAGGAAACTATGGAAGTAGAGATAGCTGTCGACTACAGCGAAGAGATTTTTGCTGCTGTTGAAGAAAAAGGTGCAGATTTAATCACTGAAAGCCAGAAGATAGCTGATAAATCGGCAAGAGGTGAAGCCGAAGCTCTTGCAGCCTCGAAGATTAAAGAAGACCTATCAGAAACATTTGATGATGAAGATGCTGAAAAGCAGATTAGTGCAGCAATCCGTTCTTTAACCAAAAGCATAGTCAGAAAGAGGATCGTAGAAGACGGCCTTAGGATAGATGGTAGAACTGCAGCTGACCTTCGCCCTATATCCAGCGATGTTGGGATGATCCCTACTGCTCATGGTTCCGGACTTTTCCAACGCGGCGAAACTCAAGTTCTCAATATCACTACTTTGGGAACGAAGAGAATGGATCAAATGATCGATGGGATAGATCCCATAACCCGTAAGCGGTATATGCATCATTACAATTTCCCACCATTTTCGACAGGTGAAGCCGGATTTATGCGTGGTCCAAAGCGACGCGAAATCGGTCATGGTGCTCTTGCTGAGCGTGCCCTTCTTCCAGTTATTCCAAGTGAAGAAGAATGGCCCTATACCCTCCGACTCGTCTCGGAAGTTATGTCATCAAATGGATCTTCATCTATGGCTTCTGTTTGCTCTTCCAGCCTATCTCTGATGGATGCGGGAGTTCCTATCAAAGCTCCTGTGGCTGGAATCGCTATGGGGCTTGTTTATGCTGAAGGAAAGTATACGGCATTAACTGATATTCTTGGAGCCGAAGATGCATTTGGAGATATGGACTTTAAAGTAGCCGGAACATCAGACTTCATTACAGCCCTTCAATTAGATACAAAGATTGATGGTATCCCCGCAGAAGTTTTAGCTGCTGCTCTTAACCAAGCGAAAGAAGCTCGATTGGCAATCCTTGATGTGATGAAAGCAGCAATCTCCGAACCTCGAGATGATGTTAGTGATGTAGCGCCAAAGATTATTAGCTTCGAGATACCACTCGATAAGATAGGTGAAGTTATCGGCCCCAAAGGTAAGGTAATCAACGCTATGCAGCAGGAGACTGGTGCAGAGATCATCGTTGATGATGATGGAGTTGTTGGCACCGTAGCTATAGCCGGAACTGATCGTGATGCGGTTTACGAAGCTGAACGTCAAATTAACCTAATCCTTGACCCTCCGACAGCTGATGTGGGGGAGACCTACGCAGGTAAAGTTGTTAACATTACTAATTTTGGAGCGTTTGTTAATATTCTTCCTGGGCGAGACGGATTGTTGCATATTTCTAAAATCGGAGGCAATAAGCGTATTAATAAGGTCGAAGATGTGCTCGAATTAGGTCAAGAAGTGGAAGTTCGCGTTGAAGACATTGATCCAAACGGAAAGATAAGCCTAGTTCCCGTAGAAGATGGCTCTTCTAAAGAAAACGTTGACGATGGGAATGATAACGATGAGAAAATTCCTGAAAAGACCGAAGGTAAAAATGAATCAACCAATGATGATGCTAGAAGCTTTGAAGATGAGTTCGAAGAAGGTTTAGTCGCTGATCTCGGTGATCTAGGACCTCAAGCTGTGGGCAGAAGGAATTCTGGTAACAACTCAAATCGTAAAGGTAAAGGACGAGGCGGGAGAAACAGATAGTCTCCCTCTCTGCTTCCCTTTACAGAGCATAACAATCACATCATTTCGAGTAATTAGCGCACAGTGCCCTCGCCACCGTGGCACAATCATAGTATGACTATAAAAGTTGGAGTACTAGGTGCATCAGGACGCATGGGCTCAGAGGTGTGTAGAGCTGTCATCAATGACCATGACACTTCTCTAGTATTAGCGATAGATGAGTTGAATGTTGGCGAAAACGTAACTGGTTGTGATTTGAGCATTACCGATGATTTTTCGGCACTCGAAGATGCTGATGTAATAGTAGATTTCACAGTTGCTGATTCGGCTAGGGAAAATCTACAACGTGTGGCGAAAGCAGGGATTCATGCCGTAGTAGGAACTTCAGGATTAACGGAATCAGACATCGCAACATTAGGTAGCCTGTTTAAAGATAGTAATTGTGTCGTAGCCTCAAATTTTGCTATCAGTGCTGTTTTGATGATGCGCTTTTCGGAAATGGCGGCCCCACATTTCAATAATGTTGAAATCATCGAGTATCACCACAACTCAAAGATTGATGCTCCATCAGGCACAGCGCTAACAACAGCTGAGCGAATAAGTGCATCATCTTCCGAATGGGACGAAAGCTCTACAAGTAACCGCATACTTGAGGGAGCTAGAGGGGGGATAACAGAAGACGGTATCACAATACACAGTGTTCGTATGGAAGGGATGGTCGCTCACCAAGATGTGATTTTTGGAACAGAAGGACAGACGCTTACTATTCGCCAAGATAGTTATGACCGCTCATCATTTATGCCTGGGGTGTTACTAGCAGTTAAAAAAGTGGGGGACTTCCCTGGCATCACGCTAGGACTTGAAGCACTGCTCAACCTATGAGAAAAGCGATTGTTCATGTTTTGATAGGAGCTGCTGTAATCATCATGGTCTTTATGGGCCTCTGGCAGCTAGATCGGCTCGACACTAAACAGAAATTAAATCAAGAAGTACAAGAAAGAACAGCCGCTACTCTCTTACCAATAGAAGAAGTAGTCGCAGCAAATGACCAATGGGCAGTTGGGGAATCTCTAAAATTTAGAAGAATTACTGCAATAGGCGAGTATCGAGATGAGGACAGTGTCCTAATAAGAAACCGTTCGCTAAACGGGGCTCCGGGGTATTGGCTCCTCACACCCCTCCTTATTCAGGAAGGCCTAGCAGTCATTGTCAATAGGGGATGGATTCCACTAAGTGCAGAAGACTTTTCTCCCGAAACAGTCGGAGAGGTACGAATCAGTGGCCTTATTCGAGAAACGACAGAAGCATCTGGTTTGCAGAAAAGTGATCGTCCAGATGGTGTCTTAGAAAGCTTTGGCCGAGTGGATCTCAAGCGATATCAAGAACAATTGAGCTATGGGATATATCCTGTTTTCATACAACTGGAGTTCCAAGAGCCAGAAACTCAAGATCAAGGCCTACCACTTAAGCTCGAAATCCCCAATTTTGATGACGGCCCCCACCTCAATTATGCAATCCAATGGTTCTGTTTTGCTGCAGTATTTGCTATTGGATATCCAGTTGTTTTATGGCGAAATAAGAAAAAAACCGGAGGAAAAGCCAAACATTCGGAGATTCCAATCGACTATCTTTAGTTACGTATTCGTAAAGAACTACTTCAAAGCGCTGCTATTCTCAAAGTAATGGCTTGTTAACGAAAGGCAACAATGGCTCGATTCGGTAAAGTTTTAACCGCTATGGTTACGCCCTTCGGCGAATCAGGAGATTTAGATCTTGAAGTTGCCGCATCTCTTGCAAATTGGCTTATAGCTAATGGTAACGATGGCCTAGTTGTAGCTGGAACAACAGGAGAATCACCAACCCTGACTCATGACGAGCAAACTGAATTGATCGCAACCGTAGTGAATGCAGTTGGCGCTCCTGTAATCGCAGGAGCTGGCAGTAACGACACCAGTGCTGCTATCGAGCTAACTCAAAAAGCAGATCAGGCTGGTGCCTCCGCAATTTTAAGCGTAACCCCCTATTATAACCGACCCTCACAAGCTGGATTATTGGATCACTTCCGAGCGATAGCAGGAGCGACCGAACTTCCTATCGTTCTCTATGACATACCCACTCGAAGTGGAAGAAAAATTGAAACCGAGACTCTACTTGAACTTGCACATACTGTAGACAATATTGTGGCCCTCAAAGACGCAGCTGGAGACCCATCGGAAACAGCATATTTCTTGTCAGAAGCTCCCAAAGATTTTGAAGTATATTCAGGCGACGATTCATTAACTTTGCCACTTATGGCTATTGGGGCAGTGGGGGTTATCGGTGTAGCTACCCATTGGACAGGATCTGAGCATCAAAAAATGATGCTTGCTATCGAAAACGGGAATCTTGAAGAAGCAGTAAGAATAAACGCAAACTTACAGGAATCTTTTCTATATGAGTCATCTCTTGAAGCTCCCAACCCAATCCCAACGAAGGTAATGATGGAGTTAATCGGCTTCCAGGTAGGAAAAGGGCGCCCTCCAATGCATTCTGTGCCACCTAACCTCCGAGACCTAGCAGTAAAAGTCTTAGCAGAAACTGAAATTGGGAAAAGCATCGAGTCAGATCGATCAGGAGACTAATCCCAAAACTATGGAAAAAGTACGAATAACCTTTCTGGGAGGTTTAGGGGATATCGGTAGAAATTGTGCCGTTATCGAGACCCTAAACCAGATACTAATTCTAGATTGTGGTCAGCTATTCCCTGATGAATACATGCCTGGAGCAAATTCAGTGCTTCCTGACCTGCCATACCTTTTGGATAGAAAAGAAAAGATCGTTGGATGTATAACGACTCATGCCCATGAAGACCACATCGGAGCTCTTCCTTATCTCCTTGAACATATAGAACTACCTATCTATGGATCTTCGTTTACTCTTGGAATGATTAGAAATCGGTTAGAGGAGCGCCAACTTCTAAATCGTTGTGAGTTAATAGAGGTAAGTGACGGTGAAAAGATCGCTATTGGGGATTTTCCCTGCGAGTTTTTACCTGTAACTCATTCTGTTCCTGCAGGTTTGATATCTGCAATCGAAACCCCTCAAGGCTTAATCGTTCACTCCAGTGACTTCAAGTTAGACCTGAATCCGGTTGATGGCCGACTAACTGATTTAAATCGAATCGCCGAGCTTTCCAGAGATCCAGGTATCCGCCTCTTGCTTTGCGATTCAACGAATTCGGATATGCCAGGGAGCACCATCTCCGAGTCCGATATCGCTATTTCCTTGGATAAGGCATTTAAATCCAATGAAAGTAACCGAATTATTGCAGCATGCTTTGCAAGTCATGTCCATCGAGTCGAGCAAATTGCTACGACAGCAATCAACGCAGGGAGAAAGATTTCCACATTAGGGCTATCAATGAAAAAAAATCTTTCCCTAGCCCGCCAGTTGGGGATCCTAGAAATTAAAGAAGAGCACCTCGTAGATATTGATGACACTCGTGACTACCCTCCACACGAAATATGCATTATCAGCACTGGAACACAGGCTGAGCCTCGTTCGGCTTTAGCTATGGCCGCAACTGGGCAAAGTCGTTGGATCTCCATAGGTGCACAGGACTCAGTTATCCTATCGTCGAGGGCTATTCCTGGGAATGAAGAGCGTGTAGGAAAAATGATAAATGCCCTTATGAAACGAGGCGCAGATGTTCTGCATTCAGACCATCTAGGACTTCACACTTCGGGGCATGGAAAACAGGAAGAGCTTCAATCACTTCATCAGGCTTCCAATCCGGATTGGTTCGTTCCAGTTCACGGAGAATATAGACATCTGGTTGCTCACAAAGACCTAGCTGTTGAGATCGGTATGCCTGCCGAAAGAATTCTCCTTGCTACAGACGGCGACCAGATTGTACTTACTGACGACGGAATGGAACTTATAGAAAAAGTTACTTCAGGAGGTTACCCATTTGTGCAAGGGAGGATCCTTGAATATGAACACCAAATATTCTCTGATAGAAGAATTCTCGGGAAAGAAGGATTCGTAATTGCAACAGTGCAAATTGCTAAAAAAGATAATGAAATCCTGGGAGATCCACAGATTGTTAGTAGAGGCTGGGTAAGTGCTCACACAGCCAACAGGCTTGAAGAAGAGATCGCAATCGCGGTCAAAAAAGGAGTTCAAAAAACACTTCTTATGGAAGATGCAACAGATCAAGATTTAGAGCAACGAGTTAGGAGAATCACTGGGAGTCTCGTAAATGAATTAACAGGTCGTAGGCCTATGATTATCCCTATCGTTCGAAAAGTATGACCAAAAGTTTTGCTATTATCCATAGGTCAGGTTGCTGATAGGGCACCCCGAAATGTCCTATAGTTAGTGTTAACGTTTAATTATCAACAAACCTGAAAGAATTCTCAGCACAAGAATCAGAAGTTGGCAGAGAGTTAAAAGAAATGAAAAAAACCTCATCCAAGAATTCCCAACCGTCAAAGAAAGTTTCGACGCCGCCGCTGTTAAAGGGCTTAAGTAAAGCGGCGGGGAAAGCTTTTTCTGGACATAAATCAGACATCTTGGGCCTTGCATTTTTGGTTATTGGCCTTTTGTCCACCCTTGGTCTGTACTTTGACCTTGCTGGGGTAGTAGGAAAAATATTAGGCCCTTGGATTTTCTTGTCCTGCTTTGGATCGGTAGGTTACGCTGCCCCAGTTTCGCTCATAATCGCTGGCTTAGCTCTCTCATTCTACTCACCTAAAAATGAGACCGAAGCAGAAGATGATTCAGCTTTACCTGCGAGAATATTGATCGGGGGATTATTCATCTTCGCTTCGATATGTGGTCTAGCTCATTTCTACGACAACGCATCAAATTATGGCCTATCAGATTTTGCTGAATTAAAGAAGAGGGGTGGGGCTCTAGGGTACTTGACCGGAACTCCTCTTCGTGCTGCTTTTGAGCAACTAGGTGCCTCCTTGGTGCTTGTTGCAGCAGGCCTATTTGGTGTCATCGTTGCTACAGGTGTGACCTTTCGTGAGGCAGGCGGGAAAGTATGGCGCTTTCTTAAGGCGTTTGGAGAAATTATTTCGAAGTCAATCCGTCTTATATTGGGAGAAAGTAAAGATGAAATCGGTAGTTTCCGTGATGAGCTTAGCCAGCCAAAAATTCAAATAGATGGTGAATCTCGAAATGTCGGAGTTCCGGTTCAGGACGACGCACCTGAGCCACCAGAAGAAAATGAAGCTAATTCTCATGGAGGGGACCAAAAGGAGGTCGAATCAATAAATGATGGTGCCACAACAGAACCAGAGAAAGTCAAAAAAGGGTTCAAGAAAGCAGGATTACTTGAAACAGGGGAACAGCTTGAGATTGAACTTGGACCTGGGGCGAAAGGTTCACCTTGGAAGTTGCCTTCGATTAAAGTTCTTGACCGTTCGACTACCAGAGATGTCAACGAAGCCCTAGTTGAAGAGAGAGGCCGCGTACTCGAGCGGGCATTAGCTACACATGGGGTAGAGACCAGATTGGTAGGAATGGTTGTAGGTCCTACTGTCACAAGATATGAATTAGAGCTAGCACCTGGGGTCAAAGTTTCAAAAGTTACTGCACTAAATAAAGATATTGCATATGCTATGGCATCTCCTGATGTCAGGATTTTAGCACCTATCCCAGGTCGTCAAGCTATAGGTGTTGAAGTTCCGAACAACGAGAGGCAAGTTGTCGCTCTAGGAGATATTCTGAGCGCCCCAGAAGCAAGAAAAGCAACTCACCCACTTGAGGTAGCAGTTGGACGGGACATTAACGGTCAATCAATGTTAATGAACTTATCAGAGATGCCTCATATTCTTCTCGCCGGAGCAACAGGTGCAGGAAAAAGCTCATGCATAAATAGCATTGTGACATCGGTATTGATGCGTTCAACTCCAGAGACGGTTCGAATGATCCTTATCGATCCGAAAATGGTCGAGATGACTCAATACGAGAAAGTTCCTCACCTTCTTACTCAGCCAGTCATTGATCCGAAAAAAGCCGCTAATGCTTTGCAGTGGGCTTGTAGAGAGATGGACAGGAGGTACGAATTACTTTCAGAAGTCCGATTCCGTGATATCGGAGGCTATAACGCTGCTTATGACAAAGGGACTATTGAAGCTCCACCTAGCGCTGTTAATCCTGACGGTACGCACAAAACGTACGAGCGTCTTCCGTTTATCCTTGTTGTTGTCGATGAGCTCTCAGATCTTATGATGGTCGCTCCAAGAGATGTTGAAGATTCTATATGTCGAATAGCTCAAAAGGCCCGGGCGGTTGGAATCCATCTAGTTATTGCAACACAGAGGCCTTCAACGAATGTGATTACGGGAGTGATTAAAGCCAACATTCCTGCTCGAATTGCATTTGCCGTCTCAAGTTTGACCGACAGTAGAGTTATCCTTGACCAAGGTGGAGCTGAACGACTTGTTGGTCAAGGAGATATGCTGCTGCTTGATCCTAAATCATCCTCACCTCAAAGAATTCAAGGAGCTTGGGTAAGCGAAGGTGAAGTTCGACGCGTTGTGGAGGGTTGGCGCAAGCAGGTTGCTCGGCTAAAGCAAGACCAGATTGATCCAGAAGAAGAAACTTCCATTACCGAAGAACAAATTACAGCTACTAGTAGCGGGATTCCAGGCGGTGGGACTGGGGACACAGAAGACGATGAGCTTTTGTTAAAGGCGATAGATCTAGTTGTCGATTCGCAGCTCGGCTCGACTTCAATGCTCCAGCGGAAATTACGTGTCGGATTTGCGCGTGCTGGGCGGATAATGGACATGCTGGAGGAAAGAGGGATTGTTGGCCCCAGTGAAGGTTCAAAACCGCGAGAAGTTCTCGTTACTCAGGAACAGCTTGCCGAAAGCGCCGATGCTTAACCTGAAAAGGTAGTTTATAACATATGATTCTGTCTCTAGCGCTTGTTCTTATCGGCATTGCTGTTTTGGTTTACAGCGCCAACACACTAGTTGAATCCTCAAGTGACCTAGCGCTCTACTGGGGCGTTTCACTAGCAGTTGTCGGAGCCATTGTCGTAGGTTTCGGGACGAGCCTCCCTGAACTAGCAGTTTCTCTTGCTTCTGCCGTCCGAGATGATATCGACTTGGCTACCGGCAATGTAGTCGGGTCAATGGTTGCGAATCTTTCTCTGGTTCTTGGAGGAGCTGTTCTAATAAGTCGATCCCCAATTTCGACTGGAAGTCGAAGTCTGTACCTTCCTCTTTCTCTGCTGTCTACTGTTGGATTTATCTACTTCATTCGCGATGGCATAAGTCGATGGGAAGGAGGGGTTATGCTTCTCCTTCTTCTGCTTTCACTTTCACTAATTTACAAATGGGGGGCAGACGACGAAGCTGGACTTCTTTCATCAGTCAAAGAGGGCGATGACCCAACAACAGAAAAATATAATTTGTCGAAAGAGCTGCTTAAGCTTATTGCTTCATTGGTGGGAGTAGTAGTCGCTTCTTACGCTGTCACCGAAGGCGCTATTGACTTAGCTAACCGATGGGGAGTGAAAAGCGGATTTATCGGTATCAGCTTAATAGCAGTCGGGACTTCTCTACCTGAGCTTGTAGCATCCACCGTGGCGGCAAAAAAGGGTAAACATGCCTTAATAATAGGTACTGTTCTAGGGTCAAATGTTTTCAATGGATTTGGGATAGGTGGCTTCATCGGCGTGATCGCTCCCGGGAAAAGCAAGGATGGATCTATCGTTGGGACTCTCAGTACCACTATTACTCTTTCTGCGATTGCCTTAAGCGCCGTTTTTATTCTTTCAGGCAGGAAGATAGTTCGAGCTGAAGCAGGGGTCCTTCTTTCTGCATACATCGTGTGGATGATTCTAGTCGGCGCCTAGAAGTGCAGCGGCACATAGAGAGTTGCATTAGGTATCTGCATCAAACACCCTAGGACGGTACGCTGAAGGGGTGAAGAAAAGCTTTTGGATTGAAACTTTAGGCTGTCCCAAAAACAAGGTTGATAGCGAGAAGATAGCTGGAACACTCCTCGTAGATGGTATGAGCCCAGCAGAGGCTCCTACTGATGCGAATTTAATAGTTGTAAATACATGTTCCTTTGTTGAGGAAGCAAGACAAGAAAGTATCGCGACAGTTTTTGAATATAGTCAGATGCGTTCAGAAGATGTTCAAGTAGTTGTCACTGGATGTTTGGCAGAGAGGTATGGGGAAGAGATTTCAAATTCGTTAGAGGGCGATGTAGACGCGATTGCTGGTTTTGGTGTTCCGGTAAATATTTCTTCAAAACCAGATGTTGCCAAATTTGACCTGCTTAATTTACCTCATCCTAAGAGAGAAGAGCCGTGGGGCTATGTGAAGGTTGCTGAAGGTTGCGATAGGGTTTGCGGATTTTGTGCGATTCCATCTTTCAGAGGGCCACAAAGATCTAGATCGATTTCGGAAATTCGAGAAGAAATCATATCACTCGAATTACAGGAAGTGGTCCTAGTGGCTCAGGATCTTGCCTCTTGGGCCAGAGACCAACGCGAGTCACCTGAGGGCATTGTCGATTTGGTAAAAGAGGTTAGCGATATAGTCCCGTGGGTCCGTCTTTTGTACTTGTATCCCTCTAGTCTTTCTGGTGAACTCGTTGAAATTATTGCCAACAGCCCAGTTCCGTATTTTGACCTAAGCCTACAACATATATCAGGACCGCTCCTTCGAAAAATGCGACGATGGGGAGATGGGGAACGATTCACCAAGGTCATTAAAGACATCAGAAAAATCAGATCAGATGCGGCTTTTCGCACAAACTTCATAGTTGGCTACCCCGGAGAAACTGAGGAGGACCATGATCAGTTGCTGCGCTTCCTTGAAGAGAACGAAATTGACTGGTGCGGATTCTTCCCTTATTCAAAGGAGGCTGGAACATACGCCGAAACGCTCACGGAGGAGGTTGCTGAACCCCTAGTAATGGAAAGACTCCGAGAATTGAGTGAAGTACAGGATGTCATAACAGAAAAAAAACGAGATTCCATAATAGGAGAAAAAGTAACCGTGCTTATTGAGAGTCAAGGCACAGGGCGCAGCCATCGCGAAGCTCCGGAGATCGATGGGTTGATCTATGTTCCAAATACCTTAGAGGTCGGAAGTTTCAAAACGGTAACTATAAGGGAAGCCTTAGGGGTAGACCTTAAGGCAGAACTTAGCGATTTTGCTTACCGAGAGGGGTCATGACTGAAAGCCAACCAAGCTATTCTTCGGCGGGTCTAGCGACCCCAGCCAATTTAATAACAATGGCCAGAATTGTGGCGTCACCGATACTCTTCATAATTATTCTGAACGCAGAAGACCATGGGGGGACTTCTTGGGCAGCATTTACTCTAGGCGCAATCTTCGGAGTCAGTGATGCTGTCGATGGTCGACTTGCGCGAGCTACTGGAAGCGTAACTAAAGCAGGGGCATTCCTTGACCCGTTAGCAGATAAAGTTGTGGTCCTTGGATGCATGCTCTCACTTTGGTCAATTGGGCGCTTCTATTGGCTTCCGGTTCTTCTTATTGTCCTAAGAGAGCTATGGATTTCTGCTTATAGGTTCTGGCTGGCAAGAAAATCTCTGGTTGTCCCAGCCACAGAGCTAGCGAAATGGAAAACCTTCGCTCAGAGGACAACACTGATGATTGCAGTTATGCCCACCTTTGAGAATGTTGATTGGCTGATAACTCTTCTGCTGTGGGTCGCAGTAGTAATGACGTTAATTACCGGATGGCAATATGTTCAATCTGGTTATCGTGCGTCGGCTTCTGGAAGTTCGTTAACTTAGATGATGTCACTATTGGTTGTCTAGGTTAAAGTCAGGCCATGGAACGATTTAGCTGTGAAGTGGTTGCCGTCGGAACTGAGCTCTTACTAGGACAAATAGTAGATACCAATTCCTCATGGATTGGAGAGCAACTGGCGTTGAACGGTATAGAGAGTTACTTTCAGACAAAAGTCGGAGATAACCCAGAACGGATCAAGAAGACTTTAGAGCAAGCTATAGGTCGCTCCGATTTTGTCATTGTGTGTGGAGGTCTAGGGCCGACTCAAGATGACCTGACGCGGGATGTTATAGCTGAGATTATGGGGGTTGAGCTTGTCACAGATAATGAGCTTGTCGATCGAATCTCAGCAATCTTTGGTAATAGAGGTCGTGAAATGCCGTTAAATAATCTTAGGCAAGCACAAGTTCCACTGGGCGCTGAAACTTTGTCAGTGATGCCTGGTACTGCTCCCGGGCTCAAAGCGGTGATTAACGGTAAAACCCTCTACGCGGTTCCAGGAGTTCCATGGGAGATGAAGCAAATGATACTTGAAGACATTTTGCCTGATATGAGAGCAAAAGCAGGTATTACCAGCATAATCGGTTCAAAAACTCTAAGGACTTGGGGTGATTCAGAATCGGGTTTGTCAGAGAAATTAGCTGATGAAATTGAAAGGTTGGACCAAGTGGGCGGTGCAACCATTGCGTTTCTAGCAAGTGGGATCGAGGGGCTCAAAGTTCGACTTACGACCAAAGGAGATTCAAAATCAGAAGTTGAGAATGCCCTGAATGCCGAAGCCGAGATTGTTGCCTCTATCCTCGGAGATAAAATTATTTTTTCTTACGATGATCAAACAATGGAAGAAGTCGTTCTGGATATGTGTAGAGGTAAGGGTCTTACCTTAGGGGTGGCAGAGTCTTTAACAGGGGGATTGATAGGAAGCCGTTTAACCTCGATTTCTGGGTCTAGTGAGGTATTCAAAGGCTCAATTGTCGCTTACTCTTCCGATGTTAAGCGTGCACTTTTAGATACTCCCGATGTCCCTAGTGTTTCCCAAGCTGCTGCAGAAGCGATGACTGTTGGTGCCTGTAGGACCTTAAATGCAGATATTGGCTTGGCTGTTACAGGTGAAGCCGGACCAGAGCCCCTTGAAGAGGAGGTCGGCAGGGTTTGGATGGCTACTTCGGTTGGGGGAGTGGTCAAATCTTCTACCGTTAAATGGCCCTTTGATCGAGAAAGAATAAGGCAATTCACTACGATCACAGTGCTTAATGCTCTTCGGCTTCGATTAGAAGATGAAATTTAACGAGTTTGAGCGTAAACGAAGGCTAAAAGCTGCTCGGTTAATTCATCCTTGTGTTCGGCGAATAGATTTGTCCCGTGCTGGCTTCCTGTCATTTCTAGGTATCTGGTCGTTGAAGCAGCAGCCAAGAGACTTTCTGCGTACCCATTAAAAGGTGGGTCGTCTTCGGCGACAATAAGAAGAAGTGGAGTTGTCATCGTTGAAGCTGCCTCGAGTGCATCTATACGCCCGTATGTTATTGACGGAGAAATAGCGGCCACTGCAGCAACGTTGTACTCATCAGCGATGGTTATCGCAGCAGTGCCGCCCATCGATGCTCCGATAATGACAACTTTCCGAACATTTTCGACAAACAACATGTAACGAACTGCCGCTTCTAAATCTTTATCCATCCGTTTGTCTTTTGCACCAGTCGAATCTCCATATCCTCTAAAATCAAACGTAAGGACCACATAGCCAGAATCACTTGCTTCTATGGCGAACTCAGTCCAAGATGACTGGCCTCGCCCACGCATATGTGCAAGAACAATTCCTATATCGCCCTGACCGTAGACTAGCCCTGAAATCTCCTCGCCATCCCCTGTAGCGAACCTCGCCTGATCTGTTGCTGCCGGTTCTGCAACTACTTCAGATGTTTCTTCTAAATTTCCAGAAGCCTGGGGTGAGGATACTGGACTCTCACTAGTACAGGCTTGAAGGAGCAGTGCAAGTAATGGAATTAAAATACAAAAGGATTTGAAACGTCTTGCGATCACTAATCAACTATCTGTATTTGGTTGAAGTCGAAGTGAAGCCGAATTCATGCAGAAGCGTTCTCCAGTGGGTGGGGGTCCATCATTAAAGATGTGTCCCAGGTGTGCGCCACACGCATTACAAATTGCTTCAGTTCGAACCATGCCATATGAGCGGTCTTCCACTCGGCGAACTTTTTCAGAGGCAGTTGCCTCATAGAAGCTTGGCCACCCGGTACCAGAATCAAATTTCGTTGAGCTCGAAAAGAGTTCAGTATCACAGACAACACAGTGATATACCCCTGCCTCTTTCGTATCCCAGTAGCATCCACTAAAGGCAGGTTCTGTGCCTGCTTCCTGAGTAACGTAATATTGGTCGGCGGTAAGACGGTTTCTAAGATCTTCGTTTGCTTCTTTGGGGGTATTCATGGTGCCTCCGGTCTTTCTCTAGATTAGTACCCATTTGTTTTATGGTCATTTATGGCCAAATTTGCCTAAATGCTTGACCGAACAAATGTTCGTAGTTACACTATTGTTATTCGCATTAAATAATGTCACACCAATGATTTATGGTGATTATAAGTTCAAACAGGAAGTTACTTTAACCCCCACTAGATAAGAGGTAAGCATGGAATCAGATAAAGCACTTGATATGGCGTTAAGCCAAATTGAAAAACAATTCGGTGAAGGCGCCGTAATGAAAATGGGTGAAAAGACCACAATGCAAATTGAATCGGTACCCACAGGGGCTTTGGCCCTTGATTTAGCTCTCGGCGTCGGAGGCTTACCACGAGGTCGAATAACAGAAATTTATGGACCTGAGTCCTCGGGAAAGTCAACCCTCGCTACACATGTTGTGGCTGAAGCACAACGTAATGGAGGGATATGCGCATATATCGATGCGGAGCACGCTATGGATCCGGTGTATGCAAGGGCTATTGGCGTTGACGTTGATGAATTGTTAATCTCACAGCCTGATAATGGAGAACAAGCACTTGAAATTGTTGACACACTGGTACGTTCAGGCGCTATCGATGTCATAGTTATTGACTCCGTTGCAGCTCTCACTCCGCGTGTCGAACTAGAAGGAGAAATGGGGCAGAGCCATGTGGGATTACAAGCGCGCCTTATGTCACAAGCCCTTAGAAAATTAACAAGTAATTTAAACAAAACTAAGACTATCTGTATCTTCATTAATCAACTACGAGAAAAAATTGGAGTAATGTTTGGATCGCCTGAGACTACACCTGGAGGTCGTGCACTTAAGTTCTACTCTTCAGTTCGGTTAGACATTCGCCGAATAGAGTCTCTCAAATCTGGTGTTGAAATAGTAGGGAACCGAACCAGGGTAAAGGTTGTTAAGAACAAATGTGCCCCACCATTCCGACAAGCAGAATTTGACATTATGTATGGAAAGGGAATTAGTCGTGAAGGCTCACTCCTTGATACTGGTGTTGATATGGACATAGTGAAAAAATCTGGCGCTTGGTATACCTACGAAGGTGAACAACTTGGCCAAGGACGAGAGAAAGCAAAGATTTTCTTGAGCGAGAACCCTGAAATCATGATGGAAATCGAAAATCGTATTTGGGGCAATGTCCATCCAGATGATACAGAAGACCAATTTACAGAAGCTGATGATCAACCAATTTCAATTGAAGATTAATCAATCAATGTGAATATTGGTGCTAGCTGAAATGATTCCCTCTAGTCTATAAGAGTGAACGATCAGTACATAATCCAGACCTTTGGCTGTCAGATGAATGAACATGACTCCGAACGTATATCTGGAATTCTTGAAAGTTCTGGAATGAAAAGAACGCAGGAAGTTGCCGATGCTGATGTCATTGTTATAAATACATGCTGTATACGTGAAAATGCTGACAATAAGTTCTATGGGCATCTAGGAAACTTGAAGCAACTTAAGGAGCAAAATCCTGAATTAAAGATTCTTGTCGGTGGTTGCCTAGCGCAAAAAGATCAGGAACTGATCCGTGATAAAGCTAATCACGTAGATGTTGTTTTCGGAACACACAATCTAAACCGCGTAGCTGATTTATTAGAATTAAGCAGGAGTGAAGGTCCAATTGTTGAGATTATCGATCAAGGAGAAATGGAAAATGAAGTTCTTTTTGACTCCGCTTTTCCCGTTCGGCGGGAACTGGAGCATGCTGCCTGGATGACGATTCAAAGCGGATGCGACAACTCATGCGCATTCTGTATAGTTCCGCAAGTGCGGGGAGCTGAAGTCAGTCGACTATTTGGTGATCTCTTCGATGAAGCGAAACGCTTAGTTTCTGAAGGCGTAATCGAAATAACGCTTCTGGGTCAAAATGTGAATAGTTACGGTCGAGATCTTACGACTCAACTTAGATCAGCTGTTCCAGATTCTAAGGATAACTTCCGAGCTGGACTAAGGTGGGCGCAAGACGACAAGCGACGTCCCCGAACTCTCTTTCCTGACCTTCTTCGTGATATCGGTTCAATCGATGGTCTTCGCCGTCTAAGATTCACAAGCCCCCACCCCAAAGATTTTCGTCGTGAAGTCATTGAAGCAATGGCTGAAACATCCGCGGTCTGTGAACACCTACACCTGCCATTGCAATCCGGAAGTGACCATATTCTTGCCGCCATGCATAGGGGATATAATAAATCGAAATACATGGAAAGGCTAAGTGAAGCACGCAAGCATATTCCAGATCTTGCGGTAACTACCGACATTATCGTGGGCTTTCCTGGAGAAACAGAAAGGGATTTTGAAGAAACTCTCGCCTTAGCTGCTGAAGCTGAATTTGATGGGGCGTACACGTTTATTTTCTCTCCGCGGCCCGGAACTGAAGCTGCGGAAATGGTAGAAAGTTACTGTGATCCCTCAGTAGCAGGAGAGCGGTATGACCGATTGAGGTCAGTAATTTTACGGTCCGCTCTTCGTAAGCATGAGAAACGGATAGGTAAAAGCGAAGAAGTTATTGTTGAAGGGCCAAGTAAGAAAAATCCCGACACAACAACAGGAAGGACGAGGCAAAACAAGTTGGTCCATTTTGATAGTCCACGTAAGTTACCGATTGGCTCTGTAGCAAAAGTTGAAATTATTAGTGCATCTCCCCGCTACCTTCAAGGGAATTTGGAAGAGGTAATTGCGACACCAGCGAGGAAGACTCGAATACCTGTGGTTGCTGTGTGAACTCAGTCTCCGATTCTCCGATCCTCTCGATAGTAGGAACAACCGCATCAGGAAAATCTTCTATAGCTATGGCAATAGCTCGAGAGATACCAAATCTCGAAATCGTTTCCATAGACTCAATGCAGGTTTATAAAGAAATGGATATCGGTACCGCAAAACCACCTCTTGAAAATCAAGGAGAAGTTCCCCATCATATGATCGACTTAGTAGAACCTGATGTTGAATTCTCTCTAAGCGAATTTCAACGTGAGGCAGTAAGTGCGATTAGAGACATCGAAGAGCGCGGTGCAATTCCGCTACTTGTGGGGGGAACTGGCCTACATCTGCGCGCTGTTATAGATAATTTCGAAATACCTAAGCAGTATCCGACAGTTGAGCGAAGGTTGGATAGCGAAGCAGATACTGTTAAATTACATAAGTTACTTACGCAGCTTGATCCAGTAGCAGCTGGCCGTATGGAAAGTACCAACAGAAGGAGAATACTTCGTGCTTTAGAAGTAACTCTTGGTAGCGGAAGACCATTTTCAAGTTACGGACCGGGAATGCAGAAGTATGCCCCTACGAGATTTCGAATGGTTGCTCCCAGATGGGAAAGGGAGAAAATAAACCAGCGCATAGATAAGAGATTTAATGTACAAATGGAAATGGGTTTTTTCGAAGAGGTTTGTAGATTAACTGAAAACTATGGGACCTTATCGCGAACTGCTCGTCAAGCATTGGGTTACCGTCAATTCCTAGATCACTTGAGCGGAAATATTAGTTTGGATGAAGCGATTGATATTGCGAAACGACAAACCAGGAAATTTGCGAGAAGGCAAGAACGATGGTTTCGAAGAGATCCCCGAATTCAGTGGTTTGATATTGATGAAAATCCATTAGAGGTCCTCCCTTCTCTTGTGGAAGAATGGCGACATGCGCCTAATTAAGTATGAAGGACTCGGGAACAAGTTTCTGGTAGTCATACAAGATAGTGTCCCTAAGGACAGCAGTCAGTTGGCAGTATCAGTCTGCAACCCTGAAAACGGGTTTGACGCAGATGGGTTAATTTTCGGGACGCCTTCTAGTTCCGACGGAATAGATATCCATATGACGCTCTTTAACGCTGATGGAAGTTCAGCGGAAATTTCGGGTAATGGCATTAGATGTCTTGCCCAAGAAATATTTTCAAGATCTGAGGAAGAGTCATTGCAAATTTTGACGGGGTCGGGAGTTCGTAACGTTACTTTAAATGATCTTAGGGACGGTGAGGCTGAGATCAGTGTGGATATGGGCCTAGTTAGAGAAGGTCCTGAACTGCCATTACTGGACTTTCTACATCATGAATCAATAAATATTGTTAAGGCAGCTACCGCTGATATTGGGAATCCTCACGTGGTAATAGAAGTAGAAACGTTAGATAGCGTAGATGTCGCTGCAGCGGGACCTCATATTGAGTCCCTATGGCAACCTGTGGGAATAAATGTGCACTTCTTTAAAGCCCAAAATAGAACTGAGTTCTCCATGTTGACGTGGGAGCGTGGAGCAGGAGTTACCTTAGCATGTGGTACGGGAGCATCAGCCTGTGCCTTCGTTGCTAATGGATGGGGACTAATTGATGAAACATCCGAGGCAACGATGGCGGGAGGATCTGCGAAGATTAACTTAGCGAATGACAAAGTTCTGTTGACGGGTAAGTCTAGACGTGTAGAAGAAATTGAGCTTCCCTTCTAATGGATAATGGAATGGGAGAGATTGAAGGTAAATCACACCGCGGAGGGTTCGGTGATCTTGGTGGTGAAGAGCGAGGCCTCATTGATAGAACATTCAGGGAGCGAATAATTGCAGTGGGTTTTGTTGGAGAAGGGAAAGATGAAGCATCAGTGCTTCTCGAACTCGAAGAGCTGTGCAGTCTTATAAATACGGCAGGTGCTGACGTTGTTGAAATCGTAATACAGAAAAAATCCTCTCCTGACCCAGCAACTTTTATCGGCAAAGGAAAAGCAAGAGAAATATATGACCTAGCAGAGACCTTGGACGTTGATACTGTTGTGTTCAACGATGAGTTGACCCCTGGACAACAGTTCAACTTGGAGAAGATATTCCACCGATCTGCTCTAGACCGGACAGCTGTCATCCTTGATATTTTTGCACAAAATGCGAATACCCCTGAAGGGAAAGCACAAGTAGAACTAGCTCAGCTTCAGTACCGGCTTCCTCGCCTTAGGGGTCAAGGCCAGAACTACAGTCAGCAGGCTGGGGGCATAGGTACACGTGGGCCAGGAGAAACAAAACTTGAGGTTGACCGAAGGAGGTTAGTTCGTCGTGTCCACAAACTAAAACGACAGCTGAAAGCCGTTGGTGCACATAGAAAAAATCAATCGAAAAAGCGACGTCATTCCTATAATCAGTCGGTGGCAATAGTGGGCTACACTAATGCTGGGAAATCTACCCTCCTCAATCTGCTTGCCGACTCGGATGCAGTCGTAGCTGATCGCTTATTTGCTACCTTGGACCCATTGACACGTCGGATCCAACTTCCAGGTGGAGAGTCAATATTCCTTACCGATACCGTTGGATTTGTTCAGAAACTTCCACACCAATTGGTCGAAGCGTTTAAAACTACTTTAGATGTCGTTATTGAAGCTGACCTTCTACTGCACATTGTCGACTGCAGTCATGCTTCACCTGAAACTCAAATACTGGCTGTTCGAAGTGTCCTAGAAGAAATCGGGGCAGGAGAGGTGCCCGAAGTGCTGGTCTTTAATAAGTCAGATAG